>DASWOP010000170.1:0-8357 GCA_036404255.1 Acidobacteriaceae bacterium
CGGCGGATTCTGGATTCGCGGTATCCCGGGCTTTCGCAGATGGGTGGAGTGTGGCTGCCGCTGCCGCATCTGCTGCTGCTGCCGTTTGTGCAGAAGATGGAGTGGTGGCAGACGGGGCTGGCGGGCGCGTGGCCATCGATGGTCTGCTATGTGGCGTCGGTGGTGGGATTCTACCGCGTGGGGCGGCACATGCTGAGCGTGCGCTGGGCGATGGTGGCGACGGCGTTCTTCGGGCTGAATCCAGCGCTGATCTATCTATCGACTACGGCGATGACGGAGCCGCTGTTTCTGGTGCTGATGGTGTGGAGCGCACTGCAACTGATGGAGTTTGGGTTTGCGCTGCGAGCAGGCGAGACGCGGCGAGCTAAATGGCGGATTGCGGCGCTGACGGCGCTGCTGATTGGCGCGGTGTACACGCGGTACGACGGCTGGATCATGGCGGCGGTGGTGTGGTGCATGGCGCTGGCAGTGCTGGTGCGGTATTGGAATGGCGGCAGGAATCTGCGCGGCGTGCGCAATGCGTTCATCGTGTTTACCGTGCTGCTGGCAGCGGCGCCGATTGGGTGGCTGGCGTACAACGCACACTACTTCCATGATCCGCTGGATTTTATGCGGGGACCTTACTCGGCCGCGGCGATTGAGAAGAAGACTTCGCCGCCGGGCTCGCGGCACTATCGCGGGTGGCATAATCCGGCGTGGTCGCTGCTCTTCTACACGCGCACGGCGCAGGTGGATGCGGCGGCGTGGGAGACGGGTTTTGGAGTGATGGTGTTGGCGCTGGCGGGGCTGTGGGCGGCGTTTCGCAAGAAGCTGGATGGGCGGGGCGCGCTGGCGCTGCTGTGGTTTCCGCTGCCGTTCTACATGTATTCGATTGCGTACAGTTCGATTCCGATCTTTATTCCGCAGTTGTGGCCGCACTCGTTCTATAACGCGCGGTATGGCATGGAGCTGCTGCCGGCGCTGGCACTGAGCGCATGCGTGGCGCTGGCATGGGCGCAGCAGCGGTGGTTCGCGGATAAGGCAAAGGCTGCGACGACGTTGTGGGTGGTGGCGGTGTTGGCCGTGGTGGCGAATTGCGCGGCGCTGTTCTACTTCAAGCCGCTGGTGATTCAAGAGGCGTTGCAGAATTCGTCGACGCGGATTCCGATGGAGGCAGCTATCGCACGCGAGCTGGTGCGGATGGCGCCGGGGACGCCGGTGCTGATGTCGCTCTCGGACCATCCGGGTGCGGTGGAGACAGCGGGGATTCCGCTGAAGCAGATCGTGAATGAGAGCGACTACGATAGCTTCCATGCGGCGCTGCAGGCTCCGGCGGAACATGCGGCGCTTGTGGTGGCGATCGCGGGCGATGCCGTGGATGCGGCAGTGACGGCGCATCCGGAGGGCTTGGTGGAGAGTTCGGTGATCCACGTGACGGGACAGCCGGAGGTGCGGATGTACCAGTCAACGATTTTCAAGGGTGCAACAGGATCGAAATGACAGAGCAGGGAAGAGCGGCGCAGATGATTCCATTCGTAAAGGCGCACGCGTGCGGCAATGATTTTCTGGTGATCGAAGAGACGCTGGCGCAGGGGCAGCATGCGGCGATGGCGCGGAAGCTTTGTGCGCGGAACACAAGCGTGGGCGCGGATGGGATTGAGTTTCTGGAGCGGCGCGCGGATGGCGGTTTGTTTCTGCGACTCTTCAACGCGGACGGCAGCGAGGCTGAACTGAGCGGCAACGGAACGCGGTGCGTGGCGGCGTGGCTGGCGTTCAGCGAGCAGAAGAACGAGGTTGTGCTGGGGACGCTTGGGGGAGCGCGGGCGTGCAAGGTGATTCGCTCGCAGGGCGCGGAGTTTTTGATCGAGAGCGAGATGGGCGTGCCGCAGGTGAAGGCGCGGACGCTGGAGATTCCCGGTGTTGGCAAGGTGGATGGCGCGGAGGTGAACGTGGGGAATCCGCACTTCGTGCTGTTTGTGGAGAGCGAGGACTTCAGCGCGCATGGCATGAGCTGGCAGCAGCTCGGAAGCATCATCTGCACGAGCCCGCTGTTTCCGCAGGGGACGAATGTGGAGTTTGTGCGCGTGCTGAATAAGAGCGAGGTTGCGTTTCGCATCTACGAGCGCGGCTGTGGGCCGACGACATCTTCGGGCACAGGGACGTGCGCGAGTTCGACGGCGGCGATTGCGCTGCGGGGATGCGATGCAGCGCTGACGGCGCATGCAGAGGGCGGGACGCAGAGTGTGGTGTGGGCGTCGGCAGGTGAGCCGATGCGGTTGACGGGGCCGGCGGAGATTGTGTGCGTTGGCAAGGTGACTGCGCTGTGAGTACGCCAGTGCAACTACGGCCAAGAGCGTTGCGCGCTGGTGCGCGGCTGGCGGTGGTGTCTCCCGCGAGCGCGGTGAAGGCGGAGCTAGTGCAGAAGGGAATGGCAGCGCTGGTGGCGATGGGATATGAGCCGGTGCTGTTTCCGCATGCGCTGGCACGCGGGCCGATCTACTATGCGGGATCGACGCAAGAGCGGGCGGATGATCTGCAGAGTGCGTTCAGCGACAAGAGTATTGATGGCGTGATCTGCACGCGCGGCGGATGGGGTTCGGCGGAGTTGCTGCCGCTGCTGGATGCGAAGGTGTTTCGCGAGAATCCAAAGCCGTTTATCGGGTACAGCGATCACTCGGCGCTGCATACATGGCTGCAGAATGAGGCGGGGCTGGGGACGTTTTATGGGCCGATGGTTGCGTCGGATTTTGGGCGCGAAGGTGGCGTGGATACGGCGAGCTGGACGAGCGCGTTGAGCGGAGATGCGGATTGGGAGCTGGGCGAGGCAGAGGGATTGCGCGTGATGCAGCGTGGGGCTGCGCGGGGTGTGCTGCGCGGCGGGTGTCTCTCGATCCTGGTGGAGACGCTGGGCACGAAGTATGCGTTCGAGGCGAAGGACAGCATTCTTTTTCTGGAAGACATTGGGCACAAGCCGTACCAGTGGGACCGGCAACTGCTGCATCTACGCTACGCGGGTGTGCTGGATAGCGTGCGCGGGATCGTGTTTGGCGATATGGCGCAGTGCGTGACGTCGCTGGCCGAGGCGGAGAAGATGGAGCAGGTGTTGCGCTATGCGCTGCGCGGATTTCCAGGACCGGTGATGATTGGGCTGCGCAGCGGGCATGTGAATGGCGCGAATGTGACGTTGCCGCTGGGCGTGGAGGTGGAGATGGATTTGAGCGGAAGGAACCCGCGGCTGCACTTTCTGGAGGCCGCGGTCAGCGGATAGTCTGAACACTATGGAACAGGGCAGACACATTTATCTGATGGGAATTTGCGGCACGGCGATGGCTTCACTCGCCGGGCTGCTGAAGCTGCGTGGACACCGCGTGAGCGGTTCGGATGCCGCGGCGTATCCGCCGATGAGCGATCTGCTGGCGGAGTTGGACATCCCGATGGTGCAGCCGTATGCGGCGAGCAACCTGGAGCCGAGGCCGGACCTGGTGATTGTGGGCAATGCGATCTCGCGCGGCAATGTGGAGCTGGAGTATGTGCTGGATCAGCGGATTCCATTCTGCTCGCTGGCGGCGGTGATTCACGATGAGTTTCTGGTGGGGCGCGACCGGTTTGTGGTGGCGGGGACGCATGGGAAGACGACCACGACGAGTATGCTGGCGTGGATCTTTGAGGTGGCTTCGCGGAAGGATGCGAGGTTGGCGCCGTCGTTCCTGGTGGGCGGCGTGGCGGAGAATTTTGGGTCGAGCTTTGCGCTACGCGCGACGAGGCCCTTCATTCTGGAAGGCGATGAGTACGATACGTGCTTCTTCGACAAGGGGCCGAAGTTTCTGCACTACTTTCCAGATGCAGCGATCCTGACGCATGTGGAGTTCGATCACGCGGATATTTACAAGGACCTGGACGCGGTGAAGACGGCGTTCAAACGCCTGGTGAATTTGATTCCGCAGCGCGGGCGCGTGATTGCGTATGACGCGACGGAGAATGTTTCAGAGTGCATTGCGAAGGCTTTCTGCACGGTGGAGCGATATGGGCTGCGGGAGGATTCGTACTGGCGGGTGACAGGGCTGACGCATGATGGCGGCACGATGTTGTGGACGCTGCTGCGGGGCGGCAAGCCGTTCGCAGAGCTGAAGCTGCCGATGGCCGGGGAGCATAACGCGATGAATGCTACGGCGGCAGCGGCGCTGGCTGCTGGTGAGGGCATTGACGCGGAGACGATTGCGGAGGCGCTGGCGACTTTTCGCAGCGTGAAGCGGCGGCTGGAAGTGCGCGCGGTGGTGGGTGGCGTGACGGTGATCGATGACTTTGCGCATCATCCGACGGCGATTCGCGAGACGCTGCGGGCGCTGCGGAGCAGCTATCCGGGGCAGAGGCTGTGGGCCGTGCTGGAGCCGCGGTCGAATACGCTGAGGCGGAACGTCTTTGAGCATGAGCTCTACCAGAGCCTGGCGTTGGCCGATGAGGTGGTGCTGGCGGCGGTGTTCAAGTCGGCAAATATTCCGGTGGCGGAGCGGCTTTCGCCGGAGCACGTGGTGACGGAGTTGAATGCCGCAGGTAAGAGAGCGGTGCTGCTGACGGATGCGGATGCGATTGTGGGGCATATGGCTCCGCTGGTGCGGCCGGGGGATGTGGTGGCGATCTTGTCGAACGGCGGGTTTGGCGATATTTATGAGAAGCTGCCGGCGGCGATTGCGGCTCGTGTGCCTGCGACGGCTTAGTTTTCCGGGGACGGCTTGGGATCTGTGGGCATTGGTCTCGGCACCCGCATTTGGGGCTTCCGGAGAACAGCGTGGATATGGAGCATTCGCAGAGACAAATACTGAGATCCTTCGGCTGCGCCTCTCGCGATGAAGCTGCGAGAGACTTCGCTCAGGATGACGGGCCGTACAGTATTGCTGACCGGTGAGGGGTTGATTAGGATGGCGGCGCGAATTAGCGTCGAGTTGGGGTGTGGAGCATCCAAATAGTATGACGATGTTGAAGCGAGCAGAGAAACGGGATAGGAAGTTTCAGAATCCTGTTCCGACGCAGGTAGGCGGATTTTCGACGATCTTCAAGGCATTGCCGCTCTTTCTAACCAACAAGGAAGAGAAGTCGCCGAAAGAACCGCTGGGGCCTTTCCACACGGATGCGAAGGTGTATGCAACGCTGCCGGCGAGCGGGTTGCGCGTGACGTGGTTTGGGCATTCATCGATACTGCTGGAGATTGACGGCGTGCGAGTGCTGATCGATCCGGTGTGGGATGAGCGGGCTTCGCCGGTGCAGTGGGCGGGGCCGAAACGGTTTTTTGAGCCGACGCTGCCGCTGGAAGAGATGCCGGCGATCGATGTGGTGCTGGTATCGCATGACCACTACGACCATCTGGGCAAGACGACGATTCAGGGGTTGGCAAAACTGAAGACACTGGCGAAGGCGCAGTGGGTGACTTCGCTGTGCGTGGGGAAGCTGCTGCAGGAGTTCGGTGTGGCGGCGGAGCGCATCGTGGAACTGGACTGGACGCAAACGGTGAGCGTGGCAGGCGGGGCGTGCTCGATTACTTCGGCGCCGTCGCGGCACTTCTCGGGGCGCGGATTGCTGAACCGGTTCGAGACACTGTGGGCTTCGTTTGTGATCAAGGGCAGGGAGCATGCGGTGTACTTCGGCGCGGACTCAGGATTCTGGGAAGGGTTCGAGGAGATTGGCGCGGCGTATGGGCCTTTTGACCTGACAATGCTGGAGATTGGCGCTTCCAACGAGCTGTGGAAGGCTATTCACATGGGACCGGATGGCGCCGCGCAGGCTTATGCGGCTCTGGGTGGACCGGAACGGGCTGGCCTGCTAATGCCGATTCACTGGGGATTATTTGACCTGGCGCTGCATGGTTGGCGGCAGCCGATGGAGCGGCTGGGGGAGATCGCGGCGGAGCGGGGATGGCGGCTGTTTGCGCCGGAGCCGGGGTTGCCGACGGAGGTTGCGGCGGTACAGTCCGACTGGTGGAAGGCGCGTAAGACCGCGGCGGACCGAGTGGTTGCATTTTCCTAGGCCGATGGGTGCAGGCGCTTTTCTGACGCAGGCCGCGGGCGATACTGTGTTGCTCGATATCCTATATCCTTGATGAGGAATGTTCGCCTTACTCAAGATGTTGTTCGTCTACACTGCCCTTGGACCGATTACCGGTATCATCGGCATTCCGTGGACACTGCTGCGCAATGATGTTTCGTGGATGTACCGGGCGGGTATATGGATTGCACGCGCGGGTGTGCGTGCGGGCGGGATCAAGGTAAAGATTACTGGCTACGAGAATGTGCCTGCGGGACGCGCGTGCGTCTTCATGAGCAACCATGTGTCCAATCTTGATCCTCCGGTGCTGATTCCGCTGATCCCGGGACGTTGCTCTGTGATGCTGAAGGCGGAGCTGATGCGCATCCCGATCTTGGGGCGGGCGATGCGTCTGGCTCATTTTGTGCCGGTGGCACGCGGAGGCGAGCCGTCAAAGGCGAAGGCCAGCATTGATGCCGCGGCCAAGGCGCTACAGAGCGGGCTGCATATCGTCATCTTTGCGGAAGGTACACGCTCACCTGACGGCAGGCTGCGGCAGTTCAAGAAAGGCCCATTCTTTCTGGCAAAGGAGACGGGGGCACCGATCATTCCGGTAGCGCTGAGCGGCACACAGACGATGATGCGGGTAGGAAGCATGAAGGTGCATCCGGGAACCGCACGCATTCAACTGCTGCCTGCGATCCATAGCAGCGAGTATGCGACGCGGGAAGAGTTGATGGCCGCCGTGCGCAACGCGATCAATGCGGCGCTGCCGGCGGAGATGCAGAATCCGGTATTGGGGTAGAGCTATTTGACGATGGCGTTGTAGCCGTCGCCAAGCAGGCGCTGGCGCATCGCATCGGCTTCCTTGCGGTTGCTGAAGGGGCCGACCTGGATGTGAATGAGCTTGTCCTGCGACTCCGAGCGTCCGCTGACGGCATAACCCTTTTTACGCAGGGCGGTGAGGAGTATGTCCGCGTCTTCCTGACGTGAGACGGCGGCGATCTGGACGATGCTGGACTGCGAGCCGCTGACGATGGGTGCGGGCGGCTGCACAGAGGCTGCTGCTGGAGCTACGTGGGCAGGTGGGGGCGCAGGCTTCGGTTCCGCAGGTGTGGTGATAGGGGCCGGTGTGGGAGCGCTGGTGGGAACAGTGACCGCGCTCTCCGTGCTGGTTGCTGGAGCCGCGGGCGGGAAGGATGCAGCGGGCTGCATGGCGAGGCTCTGGGGTGATGGTTTGTTGCCGAAGCTGCCGCTGTCTGTGGAGCCCTGATCGGCAGCGGCCAGTGTTTGCGAGGAACGGCGGCCAAGGGTATAGCCCATGCCGAAGACCACGGCGCACAGCAGCGCGAGCGCAAAGAAGATGCCGAGAATCGTGCCGGTGCTCAGCGTGATCTCGCGATCGTTCGCCTGACCATGCAGCCGCTGCAACTCCGGCGGGTCGTGGGTCAGGAAGTCGTCGTTTCGGTCATGAGGGCCAATGGGCATAGGTGATTATTCCTTTACCGCAGGTACAGTGGCGATGGCCTTGTTCAGCAGGGACATCAGCTCCATGGGCAGCGGGAAGACGATGGTGGTGTTCTTTTCTACGCCGATGTCTGTGAGCGTCTGCAGGTAACGGAGCTGCAGGGTCATGGGCTGGGTGGCGAGCAGAGCGGCGGCGTCGACGAGCTTTTGCGCGGCGTTGAATTCGCCTTCGGCGTGGATGATCTTGGAGCGCTTCTCGCGCTCGGCTTCTGCCTGCTTGGCCATGGCACGGAGCATGGATTCGGGAAGGTCTACCTGCTTCACTTCGACGGAGACTACCTTGAGGCCAAATGGCGCGGTGTGACCATCAATGATGGTCTGGATGCGCTGATTCAGTTGATCGCGATGCGCGAGCAGGCCGTCAAGGTCGGATTCGCCGAGCACGGAGCGGAGCGTGGTCTGGGCAAACTGCGAGGTCTGGTAGATGTAGTTGGAGACTTCGAGGACTGCCTTGACCGGATCGACGACGCGGAGGGTGATCACGGCGTTGACCTTGAGTGTGACGTTGTCGCGGGTGATCACATCCTGCGGAGGAACTTCCATTGCTTCCTGACGAAGGCTGATGCGAACCATTTGATCGAGCGGACGGAAGACGAAGATGAGACCTGGGCCCTTGGGCTCTGACCGCATGCGACCGAGGCGGAAGATGACGCCACGCTCGTACTCCTTCAGGATCTTGATGGAGTTGATGAGGTAGAGGACAACAATGACGACAACAATAAGTACGGGCATGTTCAGATTCAGGTTTTCCACAAAGCCTCACGATGCGCTGTCAAAAGGGACAGGCGCGAACGCTTTGATTGTAACGCAGAGAGTGTACGGGGCCGGGGAATGTC
>DASWOP010000171.1:0-5491 GCA_036404255.1 Acidobacteriaceae bacterium
AGCGTGGCCGATCGCGGGGCCGGCATTGAGCCGATGGAGCAGTCGCTGATCTTCGACAAGTTCTACCGCTCGCGCAATCGCGCCGCCAACACCTACGGAACCGGCATGGGCCTGGCGATCTGCCGCGCTATCGTAGAGGCGCATCACGGAACCATCACCGTCACCAGCCAGCTTGGACAGGGATCAGTGTTTACATTCACGCTGCCGATTGCGGAGGGCTGATTCCCAGGCTGCGCGGTTTCTGCGTTAAGCCAGGAATGGAAACTATCCTGACCTATACAACGTCTACACCGATACCGAGTTCACCGCGCTTTGGAATGACCCAAAGCTTTCCCTGATCGTAAAGCGGTAACGCTTTCGATCCTCTCTTGTAGCGTTTACGGCAGTTGGTGACCACCAACTGCCGTTTATTTTCCGATGCAGAAGGTAGAGAAGATCAGGTTCAGTACATCGTCTGCGGTGGTAGCACCGGTCAGCGTGTCCAACCCGCGCAATGCAGCGTAAACATCCAGCAGAAGCATCTCGTGCGGCATGGCAGCAGCTACAGCGGTCTGTGCGCGGCTCAAACCTTCCAGGGCACTTTCGATTGCCTGCCGCTGGCGCAGGTTGGTGAGCATGCCGGATTCAGCCTGCTGCGCGCTGCCGCCCGCAAGCGTGAGTATCGCGTCGCGCAGTGCTGGAATACCATCGCCCGTCAGTGCAGATGTACGGATGCCGGGAGCGGTGATTGACTGCGCAACGGAAAGATCGCTCTTGTTTGCGACCACCAGATGCGGACGACCCTGCAGGCGCTCAATCAGCGCTGCGTCTCCTGCATGCAGAGGCTGCGTGGCGTCGAGCACCAGCAGCACAATGTCCGCATCGGCCATGGCCTCGTGAGATTTTGCAATGCCCAGCGCCTCGGCTTCATCCGCGCTCTCGCGCAGGCCGGCAGTGTCCGTCAATTCAACGGGAATGCCGCCGAGTGATACTCTCTCGCTGACCAGGTCGCGCGTGGTGCCGGGCGTGGCTGTCACAATGGCGCGCTCGCGTTCGATCAGCCGGTTGAAGAGTGACGACTTCCCCGCGTTGGGACGGCCCACAATGGCCAGCGCGAGGCCGTCCCGCACGATGCGTCCGTAGGCGAAGCTGGCGGCAAGCTGGGTGAGCGGCAGGGTGACCGCGGCGAGCCTTTCTGCGATCACGCTGCCGGGCATCACGTCGATATCGTCCTCGGCAAAGTCGATACCGGCTTCGAGCGCTGCAATCAGCTCGATCAGCGCCTGCTTCACCGGCTGAATGCGGCGAGCCAGAGCGCCTTCCATCTGCTGGGCGGCGATGCGCGCCTGGTGCAGCGTCTGCGCGTCGATCAGATCGCGGACGGCCTCGGCCTGGGTGAGATCAATGCGGCCGGAAAGGAATGCACGCTCGGTGAACTCGCCGGGGTTGGCCAGCCGCGCGCCATGGGTGATCGCCTGCTGCACGATGGCTTCGAGAATGACCGGCGCACCGTGCGCGGCAATCTCCAGCACGTCTTCGCCCGTGTAGGAGTGCGGCGCGGCAAAGAATGTGGCGACAATCTCATCCAGTGTGCCGCCCTCGGAATCCAGCAGCGCGCCGAATCGCGCGTGCCCTGCGGCGAGCGGATGGCGCAGGCGCAGCATGGGCGCAAGCGTGTGCCGCGCATCTGGCCCGGAGAGGCGCACGATGCCGATGCCGCCACGACCGGGTGGGGTGGAGATAGCGACGATGGTGTCTTGCGTCACCTGTTCATTGTAAGGAAGGTGCTGCGTGCGCGGCGGAACATGCTTCGCGAGTGGTGGGTTAAATGAAAAGCACGGATCATGAAACGATCCGTGCATGTGTCCTGTAATTTGCAAGCGACGCGATCTGCCGTCCGCGCAGGGCCTAGCGATTGCCGCCGTAGCCGCCGCGTCCGCCACCACCACGGTTGCCGCCACGGCCACGATCACCACCGCGTCCGCCGCCAAAACCACCGCGTCCTCGCCCGCCGCCACGATTACCGTTGCGATCACCAAAGCTGCGCTCTTCGCGGGGAATATTGAAGTCGCCGGGATAGAGCACAACGCAACGGCGCGGGCCTTCGCCGCTGGACTCTGTCTTCAGGTCGTCAAACTGTTTCAACACAAGATGCAGGATGCGACGCTCGCGCGAACTCATCGGGGCGAAGCGATACGGTTCGCCGCTATCGCGTACGGTCTCGGCGGCAGCAGCAGCCTTCTCCTTGAAGTCCTTCGCTTTGGTGGCCTTGAAATCATTGGCGTCGAAGGAGACACGCTCCAACTCCATGGGGTCGAGCCGCAGGATCTGCGAGGCGATCGTCTCCAGCGCGCGCAGGCCTTCGCCATCGCGGTCGGTCAGCAGGGCGGCATCCGGGCCCTTCATCTCCACGTAGATGTCGCGGCGCTCGAAGCCATCGGGATCTTCCGCGCCTGCACCCGCCGTGATGCGGAACTTCAGGCGCAGACCGCCGGTGGTGGTAAGGGTGGTAACGAAGTTTGCGATGCGCTGTGCGGACTGCTGCAGATCTTCCATGGTCGTCCAAACTCTCCCTGCGAATTTTATTACGCCTTGCTGCGATTGGGCAGCAAGGCGGTTTGATTATCCCTAATTACCGCTTGCCCTGGATGGTATTGGCGCCCAGGCCGGCCTTGCGACGCGCGCGCTTGGCTGCGATTTCCTTCATCTCACGGCCCATTGCGGTCTGGTTCATGACCATCTGCTGACCGATCATGATGAGGTTGCCGGTGGCCCAGTACAGGCCCAGACCAGAGGCGAAGTTCCATACCATCCAGCCGGAGACGGCGGGCATCATGAAGGCCATCATCTTCTGCTGCTGCGGATCGACGCCCGGTGAAGGCGTATAGAACTGCACAAGAAACGACGTGACGACCATCAGGATCGGCAGGATGTGATACGGGTCCTTCGCCGTCAGATCAGGCAGCCAGTACCAGTGCTGCAACCGTAGTTCGGTCACAGAACGCAGCATGGTGAAGAAGGCAAAGAGCAGGGGCAGTTGCAGCAGCGAGGGGATACAGCCGCCGAACATGTTTACGCCGTTATCCTTCTGCAGCTTCATGATCTCGGCGTTCATGTCGGACCGCTTGGGATCGGTCACCTTGAACTTGGCATACTTGGCCTTGATCTGGTCCATCTGCGGCTGGATGCGCTGCATCTTCAGCGCGGACTTCATCGTCATCACGCGCACTGGCAGAAGCAGCAGGTTGATGATGACCGTAAGCACCACGATCGCCCATCCCCAGTTGGTGGTTACGTGCTGGTAGATGAAGAAGAGCGAAAGGAACAGGAACTTGGCGATGGGGCCAAAGAAACCGAAGTCGATCAGCTTCTCCAGTGATGGGCCATTCGCTCCGTTGCTGCCGGTGGCATGCACGCTCTTCAGCACGTCATAGAGCTTGGGGCCAACGTAAAGTCGCGTCTGAGTGCGGCCACTATCGTCCGCTACGCCTGCGCCCAATGCGGGCAGCGTGTCCTTCGCATCGGGAACCTTCAGGCCATGGTTGAAGGTAGCGAGCGATACCTTATCCGTGGCGTCCGGCAGGAAGACGGCAGCAAAGTGCTGGTCGCTTACACCCGCCCAGTCAAACGGTCCGGTGAGCGTGCCGCCATTGCTGGTCTTCTTCGTGGCAAGGTGCTCCTCCTTGCCGTTTTGCATGGTATCAACCTGGTTGTTGGCGAAGTCCCCGGGATACTGCTGATCGCCAAATGCTGTGGGCCAGGTGATCCAAGTACGAACAGGAGCACCATTCAGCGTCACCTGTGTGTCCGCATGGATCACGTAGCTCTGGTCAAAGCTGAACACCTTATGTACGACCAGGCCGTTGCCGTCGGAGTAATCAAAACCCAACGTGGCAGGAGCGGTCAGCGTGCCCGTGGCCGAAGGAACATACAGCGCATTGGCCAGCGCATTCAACGTGTTTCCATCGGTGGAATAGAGCGAGAGCGGGTAGCCGAACTGCGAGGCAGCCTTGTCATGCACGAGGTCCAGCGGCTTGCCGTTGGTGTCCTTCTCCTTCTTCAGTATCCAGGAGGTCACGTGAGCGCCACGATTAGTGAAGGTGATGCGGTAAAGCTCGTTCTCCACCACGGTCTGCGCATCAGCCTTGGCGGCGATGGCCTGCGCGGACTGCGCAGGAGTATTGACTGCAGCCGGAGTTCCAGCTGTGGCAGGTGCGGCGGCTGCCGGTGTGCTCTGGCTGGCGGTCTGCGGAGTCGGCGTGGTTTTCTGGGGTAGGAAGTACTTCATCCCCAGGAAGAAGCCGAGGAAGATGATGACGTAAATCAGCAGTTTGGAGGTGTCCATACCACCGCCACCCTGTTGATTGGGGTTCGTATATTGAGCCAAAGAGAGTTCCTATCCAGTCAGGCGGGGGAAATTGTCCGCGCAGAGTCTTGAGGCCGCAATGAAATTCGGCGGTTCCTATGATGATAAATCCGCAACAGGCCCTTTGCGCGCCCGGGGAAGGTGAATGTAGCGCCAAAATGCAACGGCAAGGGAGAAATCAGGCGGGAGGGACGTTGTCCACGCCTCCCTTAGCAAAGGGGTGGCAGCGTAACAGCCGTCGCAGGGCAAGCCAGCCGCCACGCAGCAGGCCGTGGCGTTCGATGGCAATATAGGCGTATTCAGAGCAGGTGGGCAGGTAACGGCAGCCTCCGGTGAGGGGGCCGGCGAGGTGGGAGAAGGCGTGCAGAAGGGGCGAAAAGAACCTTTTGTAGACCAGAAAACCACGGTGGAGCACGGTGCGATCCGAGGTGGAGCCCAGGGCCTTTGACGGTGAAAGCGAGGGCGGTGAGGGGTCAGCCACGAGGACGCTTCTCCGGTTGCGGCGGCGGGAGGGTGCCCTTGGCCGCGGCGTTCTGTACGGAGCGGAAGATCTGGCGGACTTCGCGTTCTACGACGGCAAACTCCAGCGTGAGCACGCTGCGGCGGGGATGGAGAATTACGTCGAGGGGGAGCTGCAGCTCGCCGAGATGCATGCGGACGGCTTCGCGCATGCGGCGCTTGATGCGGTTGCGCTCCACGGCGCCGCCCAGTACCTTGCCGGCGGTGAGGCCAACACGCGGCGTGTCCGCAGGCGCAGCGAAGCGCTCCTCACCAGGCTGCACCGGTGGGCGCAACATGGCGAAGTAGGTCATCTGTTTGGAGAATTGCTTGCGGCTGGAGGTGTAAACGCGCTGATAGTCCGCGTGCTTCCGCAGGCGGAATATGGGAGAGCCGGCGCGGATTGGAGCTTCCAGGGGCATAAGTGTAGGCCCATTTTCACGCAAAAAGGCGTCTTCCTCACGTACAGATACGCAGGAAAACGCTGTTTCTGCTCAAATGATGGGTACTGCGTTAGTCGCGGAAACCAGCGCTGACGGCAATCTTGTGGCGGCCCTTGGCGCGACGGCGCGACAGCACAGCGGCTCCTGGCTTGCTCTTCATGCGGCTCAGAAATCCGTGGGTCTTGGCGCGGTGGCGGCGGTTGGG
>DASWOP010000172.1:0-5650 GCA_036404255.1 Acidobacteriaceae bacterium
CATCGATGGCCACGCGCCCGCCAGCCCCGTCTGCCACCACTCCATCTTCTGCACAAACGGCAGCAGCAGCAGATGCGGCAGCGGCAGCCACACTCCACCCATCTGCGAAAGCCCGGGATACCGCGAATCCAGAATCCGCCGCGCAATATGCAGATGCGCCACCGCATCGCCATATAGCAGCAGCATGCCATGCGTCGCAAAATAATTCAGCGCCACCAGCGCTATCATGCATGCGGCCACGCCAATGGGCATCAACTCATCCAGCGTCGCCCGTCCCGGCGTCTCCCAATCCACCGGCGGCGGTGGCGTACTCGGTGCCCGCAGTGCAGCGCGCGATCTACGCAAGGTGAGATATCTCCTTGAAGACCTGGAACCGTGCATCGATCTCCGACTGGCTCACATTCTGCAGCCGCTCCGTGCCAAAACGCTCCACCGCGAACGACCCCATCACGCCGCCGTAGAACATCGCCGTACGAAACACTTCAGGTGTCAGTTCCGGCTGCGATGCGATGTACCCATAGAATCCGCCGGCAAATGAATCGCCGGCGCCCGTCGGATCAACCACCTCGCTCAACGGCAGCGTCGGCGCGCGGAATGGCCACTTGCACGTAACCCCTTTGAAGCTGCGCTCGCAGAAGAATCCCGTCGAGCCGTACTCGCCATGCTTCACCACCAGCGACTTCGGCCCCAGCGTATTTAGAATCACATCCGCCGCGCGCATCGTGTTCTTCACGCCCGCCAGCATCGCCGCCTCGCCGTCATTGATCAGCAGCACATCCAGTTCCTTCAGTACCGCTTTCAAATTCTCGTTGTGATCGGCGATCCAGTAGTTCATCGTATCGCCGCACACCATCTTCACATTCGGCATCTGCTTGCGCACACGCAGTTGCAGCACCGGATCGATGTTCGCCAGAAAGAGATACTCGCTGTCGAGATAGGCCGCAGGAATCTTCGGCTCAAAACTCTGGAACACATTCAGGTCGGTCTGCCGCGTATTGGCCGAATTCAAATCCGACAAGTAATCGCCCGACCAGTGAAAGCTCAGCCCCTTCGCATGCTCAATGCCCTGAGTATCGATGCCGCGCCGCGTGAACACCGCCTCATGCTCCGGCAGAAAGTCCTCACCGACCACTCCAATCACTCGCACCGGCGTAAAGTAACTCGCCGCCAGCGCAAAGTGCGTCGCCGCCCCACCCAGGCAGCGTTCCCGCTTGCCATGCGGCGTCTCAATTGTGTCAAACGCTACCGAACCAACCACCAATATCGACATGATTCCCTTTCACTTCACTTGTGACCACAACTCTGGGTATCCCATCCTCACGACAGCTTCATCGCGACCCCAACTCTGGGTGCCCCATCTTCGGCGCAGCTTCATCGCGCCTAAGGTGGGAGAGCGTCGCGGTATCATCGCGACGGCCGCGCGACGCGCGCAAATCTCTCCCAGCCACCACTCTTCTTGTCACCCTACAGTCTCGACCGCGCTACTCTGGGCAGGCAACACTTACAGATACTTCGAAATCAGCAACCCCAGCTTCTCTTTCGTCGCCGCTGGAATCGCATCCGGCTGTGTCAGAATCGCAAACTTCAGCGCATCCGCATACGGCGATGGCCCTTTCGGCAGCAGCCGCACCGCCTCGCGCACCACCTTCGTTCCGTTCTCCGCATTCTGGTGCAGCACCGCCACAATCTCGTCAATCGTCACGGCGTCATGCCCTTCACGCCAGCAATCGTAATCCGTCACCATCGCCAGCGTCGCATAGCTCATCTCCGCCTCGCGCGCCAGCTTTGCTTCCTGCAGATTCGTCATGCCGATCACGTCAGCGCCCCAGCTACGGTACAAATTCGACTCGGCCCGCGTTGAGAACTGCGGCCCTTCCATGCACACATACGTGCCGCCCAGTTTCCCCACCACGCCCACGGCCTTGCATGCGTCTTGCAGCGCCATCGCCGTCGTCGCGCACACCGGATCACCGAAAGCAACATGCCCCACAATGCCATCGCCAAAGAACGTCGCATTGCGCGCAAACGTACGGTCGATGAACTGGTCCGGGATCACAAAATCCGTCGGCTTATGCTCTTCCTTCAGCGAACCCACGGCAGAAACAGAAAGAATGTACTCCACGCCCAGCATCTTCATCGCATAGATATTCGCGCGAAACGGCAGCTCCGAGGGCAGCAGTGTATGCCCGCGCCCATGCCGCGCCAGAAACGCAACCTTGCGTCCCTCCAGGTCGCCCAGCACGAACGCATCAGACGGCGCTCCAAAAGGCGTATCCACGCGCTCTTCGCGCACATTTGTCAGGCCCGGCATCGAGTAAAGTCCGCTGCCGCCAATAATGCCAATCTCTGCTTTCTGCAATGCTTTTCCTCTCGTTACACACACTCTTTTAAGTATACAAAGCTCAACCGGCAACTACGCCAAAAGTCTCAACTGCGGCAAACCCCATTCCACTGGAAAGTGTCATCCTGAGCGCCCCCGTAAACAGCCGTCATCCTGAGCGGAGCCTCTCGCAGTCTTATCGCGAGAGGCGCAGTCGAAGGATCTCAGTATTTCTCCAGTCGCGCCGCAAACTCCACCGGCAGCGACGAAGGTATCACCCGCGCAAAATTCTTACCGCGGCAGACTCCCCAACGCCACCTTCGGCACACCAAACCCCGCAAGCGCCTGCGCAAATCCCAATCCCAATTCTCCACCGACCGGGACAGCCTCGGATGCGGGTGCCCCGGGTCTCGCTTCTGAGACCCGGGATGGATGCTCATCGCTCCAACTGTCGTCACCGGAGAGCCCAGCCTGTTGCAGCGGCCCACCTGCCTGCATCGTAATCACCGCATCTGAAAGCTGCCGCGCCAGCGCAACATCAAATCCCTCCGCCACAAACACGCCGTTGTCCACGATCTGCACCAGCACATCGCCCTCCGGCGTGGAGTACACCTGTTCGTCCGCGCTCTTCGCGTCTTTCTCGCGCAGCACCAGCGACTTGTACTTCCGCGGCAACTGATCCTCGTAGATGCGCGCAAAGTTCCGCGCCGATGTCTCATTCTTCCAGTGCGAGTAATACAGCAGCCCCAGCGACGCGGTAGACGCCTTCTCCTCCGCAGTCTTCGCAGAGCGCCGTTGCGCCGCAAAATAAAGTCCGCCGTCCCACGCCGGGGCCAGCGCCGAAGCCTGTTCCTGCCCCGCAAAAAGTTCGGTCAGCATCCGCACATCCAGCGCACCCATCACGCCCACGTCATACGGCACATAATCCTTGTCGATCAGCGGATGAATATTCGGCATACGCAGCACCGGCACCGGCAGTCGCCCCAGGTACGAAGCCGGATTCAGAATCTCCCAACTCGATGACGGTGGCCTGTCCAGCGTTCCGGCAAACGCATCGCTCACGCCGCGGCTTGCCAGTATCCTCGCTTCAAATCCCAGCCCTTCGCGATACGGAAACATCAGTGTCTGCTGCAGCATCAGCGGAGCGCGCGCCATCATCGGCGAATCGCCTGTGTCCGCCATCGCGTCCTGCATCTTCTCCACCACCTCCGGCTCGGTTGCCAGCGTCTTGTGGGTTGACTGCAGCCCATAGTCTGCGAACACCACCATCGCCTGCCCTTCGATCACCGCCTCGCGCGCTGTGTCCGCTTCGTCCGTCTGGATGTGCAGGTTGTCCTCTGCCGCGGTCTTTGCAACGCTGTATTGCGTGACCTCGCTCCACTTCTTCAGGTCCACGTGCTGGTCCTGCAGAGCGTGGGTCAACTCATGCGCCAGCACCGGCTGCTGTAGCTCCGGCACCACCCAATCCAGCAGGTTGATCGTCTTGCTCTTGGGATCGTAGAACCCAGCCACCTGCTCGGTCAGCAGGCTCAGCAGGAACGAGCCCAGATGGAAGTCGTGGTCCAGCATGCCGAACTTCTTCAGCACGATCTCAGAGCGCTCCACCTGCTGAATGCTCTTGTCCTCATTCATCTTGCCTGCAAAATATTTGTTCGCCGCATCGCGCGAAATAATCGCCCGCTTCACCGGATGCTGGATCGGCAGCTTGCTGTCCGAGCTCACAAACTGGATGATCTCGTCCACGGAGCGCAGCAGTTCCTGCGCCTGTGCCTTGGTCAGTTTGCTCTCCGTCGTCGGAGCCGCGCTTTGCGAACCGTTCGCCGTTGCCTGTGTGCTGTTGCTCGCGGTTGCGGGTGGCGCACTCTGCGCCCCTGCAGTTATCGCCGCCATCACCAGTACAGCGATAACCACCTTACCTATCAATCTCTGCAATCGACCCTCCGCCGGGCGGTGTTTCCACTTCGCGTTCCAGGATATTTCTACTTCGCTTTGGAAAGTTTCTACTTCGCTTTCTAAGATGTTTCTACTTCGTGCTTTGGGATCTTTCTGTTTTGCTTTTTGGGATTAAGCCCCCGGCTACAGCCGGGGGAGTGCAGGCTTTAGCCTGCACGGCAAGCTGCGTAAATTTATGAGAGGGGCTTTAGCCCCGGAACTCCCAACAATCCTCAAATGAGAACACTACCCTCCGCCGCTCATGCGGCGCATCGCAAAACGTATAATGAACAGTGTATCGGCTCTGCCGCCCTGCGCACTATGGAACCCATCAACCATCTCGAATCGACTCAGGTTCAACTCGCCGCCCTCACCGCCCACGCCGGGGTCTACCCCCTTGCCGCGACAGGCTGGCTGCGCGTCACCGGCCCAGACCGCCTGCGCTGGCTCGGCGGCATGGTCACCAACGGCATCCAGCAGCTTGAGCCCGGCCAGGGCAACTACAACTTCATCCTCAGCGCCCAGGGCCGCATCCAGGGAGACGCTTACGCCTTCCTCCGCCCCGAAGACGTTCTGCTTGAAACCTCTTCCGAGCAGGCCGAACCGCTCCTCGCCCTGCTCGACCGCTTCATCATCATGGATGATGTTGAGCTGACCGACGTCTCCGCTGACTGGCACGGCGTCGGCATCGCCGGCCCGGAAAGCGTCTCCTTGCTCGCCGTCATCGGCATCCCGGCAGACGGCCTCGCCCCCATCGCTCTCCGCCACATCACCTGGAACGGCTTCGAACTCACCCTCATCGCCGCCCATTCGCCCGCCGTTCCCCGCTTTGAGCTCTGGGCCGCCTCCGCCGAAGGGGCCACCATGCTGCGCTCCTCCCTGCTCGCCGCCGGAGCGCTCGACTGCGCCCCCGAAGCCCTCGAAGCTCACCGCATCCTCAGCGGAATCCCTCGCTACGCCGTCGATATCCGTGACCGCGACCTGCCGCAGGAGACCGCCCAGACCCGCGCCCTGCACTTCTCCAAGGGCTGCTACATCGGCCAGGAGATCGTCGAGCGCATCCGCTCCCGTGGCGCCGTCCATCGCACCTTCACCGGATTCCTGATTGAGGGCGACCTGCCCGCCGCTGGCACCCCCCTCGAACTGGATGGCAAGTCCGCCGGAGAGATCACCAGCACCGTCGCCGTTCCGCTTGCAGAAGGCACCCGCAACCTCGCCCTCGGCTACATCCGCCGCGAGGCCCAGATGCAGAAGAAACCCCTCACCTACCCCGGCGGCACCGCCGAGCCGGTTGACCTGCCCTTTGCGCCAGCGACCAAACCCAGCGCCGTCGCATCATAAGATTTTTGAAGCAGCACTTGAGAGGAAATAGAACGCTATGCCGGACAAACCATTTGT
>DASWOP010000173.1:0-6476 GCA_036404255.1 Acidobacteriaceae bacterium
GGCGCCGAGCTCAACGGCACAAACTTTTTCACCTGTGCGTCATACGTCTCTACGCCGCCGGTGGCAATGTCGAAGACCCATCCATGGAGCCGTATCTGACCGGCATCAATCGCCTTGCGTACCACGGGATGTGTGACCAAATTATCTAGCTGTGTCAGCACATTTTCATGCACTACCGCGCTCAACCGCGCCGCATCATCAGCAAACTCCTGCCCGTTTTGTAGCGGTTGCAGCGCGCCATCCGCATAGTGCAGCCAGCGAGCCACACTGGGCAGCGCCTCCAACTTCTCCACGCCGTGCAGCAACGCTGTCATGGCGCCGCAACCCGAGTGACCGCACACCACGATGTCCGGCACACCCAGCACGGAGACGCCATACTCAATGCTCGCCGTCACTCCGCCCGGGTCAGGCCCATAGGGCGGAATGATATTGCCCGCATTGCGCACCACAAACAGGCCACCCGGGCCTTGCTGCGTCAGCAACTCAGGCACAACACGCGAATCCGCGCAGCCGATAAACATCGTTTCGGGCGCTTGTGCGATAGAGAGCTCGCGGTACAGCGCCTTCTCGTTTGGAAACACTTCGCGCTGGAACCGTAATACGCCATCGATGAAATGTTCTTGCTTTCGCATCGTCATGCGTCGCCTCTAGCTCTTTGCGTCTTCGTACTCTTCGTGCCACGCTTTTTGGATCGCTTCCAGAATGCCTTCATTGGACTTCGCGGGATTCCCCACGAAGCCAGACAACTCCGTCACGTAACGATGAAGGTCGGTAAACCGTACCGTATACGGATCAAGCTCTGGGAATTTCTCCTGCAGTTGAATCCCGATTTCAAGATAATCGGTCCAGTCAATTTCGCGCGCCATCATGCACTCCTTACGTGGGGGATTGGCTTCAGAATGCTGCGTTGTTATTCTTCGCTGAGTGTCAGCGGCTTGCCTTCGGAAACATAGTTCTTATTCCACTTCGGAATCTCCACCACGTACGCACCCGGCTTTGTGATCACGGCCTGGCAACCCAGCCGCGAATTCAGCTGCAGCCCCGGCGATGTTTCAATGCGGTCTAGCTCGTCGTCGTCCGCCTCACTCAATCCGGCAGCGCCATCCTTCACCAATAGATGACATGTAGTACAGGCGCATACGCCGCCGCACGCGTGATCCAGAAAGATGCCGTAGTTCTCCGCCACATCCAGCAGCGACATCGGCTTACCGTGGTGGTCATAGGGCATGGTGCCGTACTTGAACTCAACCGTGCGCCCCTCGGGCTCAAACGTCACACGCACCATATCGGCTGCCGGCGGTGCGCTCAGATCAACCGGAGTTTCCTGCTTCACGTCAGACATGGCTTCTCCTGTTCACTTTCTTCAATCTACTTCTTCTCTTCCTTCTCAAACTCTGCCGGCGCAAACGCATGCGGAGCCGTCGGCGCCACACCGAGGCCATCGCCAGCAGCCTGCATCGTCTGTCCTTTGATGGCAGACGATACCGCACTATCCATCATCAGCTCTGCAAACCGTCGGGTCGCGCGGTCCAACGCATCAATCGCAGCTCGGATCGCCTTGTAGTCCGTGCCTTTCTTCACCTCATCCAGATGCTCGCGTGCATCCGCGATCTGGTCAAACTCTTCCGGCGTCAACTGCTGCCACGCTGGATGCGCCGCGCCCTTCTCCACCGCAGCGATGATCGTCTCCGCCTCGTTGCGCGCCTCGATCACCTGGCGATTCGCAAGGTCCTGCTCCGCGTAATCGAACGAGGCGAGAATCATCGTCTCCACCTGTTCATCCGTTAGCCCGTAGGTCGGCTTCACCTCAATCTCCGCCACCTGGCCGCTGCGCTGCTCACGCGCACTCACATGCAGAATACCGTTTGCATCAATCAGAAATTTTACTTCGATGCGCGGGATACCGGCCGTCATCGGCGGAATATTTTTCAGATCAAACCGTGCCAGAGAACGGCAGTCGCTCGCCAGTTCGCGCTCCCCCTGCACCACGTGGATCGCCACATTCGTCTGCCCATCCACTCCGGTCGTAAAGTGCTCGGTCGCCGACGCAGGAATTGTGGAATTGCGCGGAATGATCTTCGCCACCACACCACCCAGAGCCTCAATACCTAACGAAAGCGGAGTGATATCCAACAGCAGCAACTCCTCCGTTGCAGCCGAACCGCCTGCCAGAATGTCTGCCTGCACCGCAGCTCCAAGGGCGACCACTTCATCTGGATTCAGCTCCGTATGCGGCTTCCGTCCGCGTGCGCTCAGTGAAAATATCTCGTCCACCAGAGCACGCACGGCAGGAATGCGCGTCGATCCGCCGACCAGCACGACCTCATCAATCTGCTCCGGGGCGAGTTGGGAATCCTTCAATGCCTGCCGGCACGGCGCAGCAGTCCGCGCAATCACGGGCGCAGCAAGCTGCTCAAACTGTGCGCGCGTAATCTCGCGCAGATATTTCCTGCCGTCGGGCAGCCTCACATCCAGTTGCGCAGTCTCGTTTGCGGAGAGGGCGATCTTCGCTTCGATCACGTTCTTACGCAGGGCCTGCAGTACCTCGCCATTGCCGCGCAGATCCACCTGCATGTCACCTGCAATATCGTCCAGCGCAATCGCGATAAGAAGGTTGTCGATGTCGTCGCCGCCGAGGTGCGTATCGCCATTCGTTGCGATCACCTCGAAGATGCCCTCGTGCAGCTTCAGAATCGAGATGTCGAATGTGCCACCGCCAAAGTCATATACGGCAATCAAGCCGTCACGTTTCTTGTTCAAACCATACGCCAGCGCCGCTGCCGTCGGCTCATTCACAAGACGCACAATCTCCAGCCCCGCGATACGACCTGCATCCTTCGTTGCTTGCCGCTGCGCGTCATTGAAGTACGCGGGCACAGTCACCACGGCTTTGGTCACTGGGCCGCCAAAGAATCTCTCAGCATTTTTCTTCAATTGCTGCAGCACCAGGGCGGATATCTCCGGCGGTGTAAACTCACGTCCGCCCAGCTTCAGCCGCAGCACCTCACCGGGCTTCAAATCATCGGCCAGTTGGAACGGAAAGAACTTTAGTTCATCCTGCACATCGGTCAAATCACGACCCATCAACCGCTTGGCGGAGTACACCGCGTCCGCCGGCGATGCCAGCAGCGTTGCACGCGCCGCATTGCCAATGGAGATGCCCTGCGGCGTCACCGCCACCACACTCGGCACCAGATTCACGCCGTCTTCTCCCGGAATAATCACGGGCTCCGCGCCCTGCATGAACCCAACCAGCGAGTTCGTCGTCCCGAGATCAATGCCTACAATTCGTTCTGCCATAGCCCTATTCTTGCTCCAGCACTTCATTCACATCGCGCACAAGATTTCGCACATAGCTACGCTTGTTCAAGAGCGCCACCATCTTTTCTTTCGCGCTGTCCTTGGCGGTCGTGTCATCTGCATCCACGCCCGCATCCCACTTCGCCCACAATGCTTCCAGCTCCGTCTGCGTTGCAGCCAGCATGCCTTCAAAGTTCGCCTTTGCCGAGGCAAGATCCTTCGCCAATTGCGGATCGTCCTCGCCCATCTTGCGATTCATGCGCATCTCTTCTAACTGCATGTTCAGCTCGAAGACCTCTTCCAGCAGGTCGGGCGGCGTAATCTGTTTTTTCTCTGCGCCAGATGCGCGTGCCGCGTCTGTCGCCCGTTTTGATTGTTCTTCCAGCTGTACGCCTTCGAGCGTCAGCAGATACTCCGTGCGCGCAATGGGTTCCTTGAGCGTGCGGTATGCGTCATTCAGCCGTGACGCCTCAGCCAGCGCGGCCTCCTGCTCCGCCACAGACGTAGCGGCAAACCGATCAGGATGCAACTTCCGCGACTGCGCGTAGTACGTCTTCTCCAGCGCAGCGGTATCCAGCACCAGCTTGCGCGGTAGCGAGAAGACAGCAAAATAATTGGAGTCGGTCATAATAGGAAAAAGATACGGCGCGATTTCTCGCGCCGCTCAAATCTATGCAGAGAACGAGGAACCACACCCGCAGCTCTTGGTCGAGTTCGGATTGATGAAGTTGAAGCCCTGACGCATCAGTGTCTCTTCGTAGTCCAGCACCATGCCGTGTAGATACAAAAACGATTTTGGATCGACGAAGATCTTCACGTTGTCGTCGCCGAATTCGTACACACGATCCCGTTCGCGCGCCTGCGAATCGAAGCGAATACTGTAACTCAATCCGCTGCATCCGCCACCCTGGATGCCCACACGCAGACCGCCTTCGGTCGGCGAAACATTCTCTTTCGCCATCGCCACACGGATGCGCTTCAACGCGTGCTCTGTGAGTTGAATGCCCTTTTGCGTTTCGTTCTGCCCATGCGCTGTCAATATCGTTCTATTAGCCAGCGGGTTTGGCGCACTTGCATTCGGCGCCGGGGGCGCCCCGAGTTGTGTCAGTGTGCTCATACGTTCTCTCGTCTCTCAGCTCAAGCAACCGCGGCGGAACCAAACTTCGTGGGCCCGCCGCCGGGGAAGGGGTTGCTGTTACTGTGCGACTGCTACGGTCGCATCGACCGTTTCGGCTACGCCGTTCTTCTTCTTCCAGTCGCCGATGGCAGCGCGAATCGCGTCTTCTGCCAGCACCGAACAGTGAATCTTCACCGGCGGCAACGCCAGCTCTTTCACGATGTCCGTGTTGCTGATGGTCAGCGCTTCGGCAACCGTCTTGCCCTTCACCCACTCCGTCGCGAGCGATGAACTGGCAATGGCAGAGCCGCAGCCGAAGGTTTTGAACTTCGCGTCTTCAATCACCTGAGTCTCGGGATTGACCTTGATCTGCAGGCGCATCACGTCACCGCACTCCGGCGCGCCGACCAGGCCTGTGCCAACTTCGCTCAGGCTCTTGTCCATCGCACCGACATTACGGGGGTTCTCATAGTGGTCCACTACCTTATCGCTGTATGCCATGTAGTTCCTCCTTGTTGCGTGTCGTTCTAATCCTGCCTTGCCTTTTCTAATCCCTAATCCCTGCTTTTAGTGCGCTGCCCATTCAATCTTGCTCAGGTCAATTCCCTCTTTCACCATCTCGTACAGCGGTGAAAGCTCGCGCAGGTGGAGCACAACGTCGATCAGCTTATCCGCCACGTAGTCCACTTCCGCCTTGGTATTGAAGCGTCCTAGTCCAAACCGGATGGAGCTATGCGCCACATCATCGCCCAGGCCCAACGCCTTCAATACATAAGATGGCTCAAGCGTCGCAGAGGTGCAGGCCGACCCCGAAGAAACTGCAATGTCGTTGATTCCCATAAGCAGGCTCTCACCCTCCACGTACACAAAGCTCATATTCAGATTGCCCGGCAGATGATGCTCCATATTGCCGTTCACGTGAACGTAGTCCAGCTTGCTCTCAAACTTGTTCTTCATGTAATCGCGCAGTTCCGTCAGCCGCTTCGTCTCGGCCTCCATCTCCTGTCCGCAGATCTCGCACGCCTTGCCCAGGCCGACAATGCCCGGGACATTCAGCGTGCCCGAACGCATGCCACGCTCGTGGCCGCCACCATTGATCTGCTCAGAGATCAGCACGCGCGGATTGCGCCGGCGCACATATAGCGCGCCAATGCCCTTCGGCCCGTAGATCTTATGGCCGGAGAGTGACATCACGTCGATGTTCATCTTCTGCACATCTACCGGCACCTTGCCCACTGCCTGCACCGCATCCGTGTGGAAGATCACGCCGCGCTCGTGGCACAGCTTGCCGATCTCTTCTACCGGCTGGATCACGCCAATCTCATTGCTAGCAAACATGATGGAGACCAGAATCGTCTTGTCCGTGAATGCAGCCTTGAGCTGCTCCAGATCGATCAGACCGTCCGCCTTTACCGGCAGATACGTCACCTTGCAGCCCGACTTCTCCAGCCGCTTGCAGGTATCCAGTACAGCCTTATGCTCCGTCACCTGCGTGATGATGTGGTTACCGCGCTCGCGATACATCTCGGCAATGCCCTTGATTGCCAAGTTGTTGGACTCCGTCGCGCCGGAGGTAAAGATAATCTCCTTGGACGATGCGCCGATCAGCTTTGCTATTTGTTCACGCGCCGTCTCCACCGCCTGCTCGGCTTCCCAGCCGAAAGAGTGGTTGCGGCTGGCTGCATTGCCGAACTTCTGGGTGAAGTACGGCATCATCGCTTCCAGCACGCGCGGATCAAGCGGCGTGGTCGCATGGTTGTCCATGTAAATCGGTAGGTGGACGCCCTCAGGCAGCTTGCTTTCGATGGCAATGCTCATTTGGTTCTCCTCTAAACTTTGTGTCTGAATATTGAGTGGCGCGAGCCGTACTCGCTATTCCTAATCTCGATGTGCCGATATCTGCCTAGTACGTCAGCGTAACCAGTTCCTGTTTCGGCCCTTTGGTCGCGCTCCGGTCGATCAGGTCTGAAAGTCGGATGCCGGCGAGCAGGTCTCGAATGCCGTCCGTCACCTTCTGCAATGGTTCTTTGATGGTGCAGTGGCTCGATAAGTCGCAAGC
>DASWOP010000174.1:0-16048 GCA_036404255.1 Acidobacteriaceae bacterium
GCGATGAATGCGTAAGACTGTGAGCACGCTCACAGCAGGCACATCCGATGATCCTTCCCCGTTGGATTCCCCGTTCCGGTCAGAGGCTGAATCCCTGAGGTGGAAATGGTGAGCCGGGCCACTCCCTGGCCATTGGAGGAGCGACGCAGACACGTGTGTACGTGATGTATCTGATGTGTGGATACGCAGCGACCCTGGCACTGGTGCTGGTGGGATGCCGTGTCAGCCTCCGCACCGTTCCGGCACTGCGCGGAGTGGGCCGGCTCAGCTGGGCACTCTCGTTTGGGCTGGCCGCTGTGCTGTTGGTGGCGATGCGCCCTTTCCTGCCTGCGTGGATCACGATTCTGGTCGCAAACGAACTTCTTTTTATCAGCGTTCTCTTTATCTATGCAGCGGTGGCAGATACGCTGGCCGTGCCGATGCGGTTTCTTCCGTGGGGAGTGGGGTTGTTGGCTCCGGCACTGGCGGTGAACGCCTATTTCACCTACATCCAACCTGACCTGACTGTGCGCATTCTGAACTGCAGCGGGCTTTGCGCTGTGTACGCTGTGGCTACGGCCATGATGCTTTTCCGCTACGAAGATCACTATGCGGACAGGGGCGGACTGTTGCCCACGTTGCGCTTTGCCACGGAGGCGCTGGCGTGGCTGCAGATTCTGACGGCGGTACAGCATATCGCTCGCGGCGTGCTGACCGTGCTCTATCCGCCGGGCGACCTGATCCACCTCGATCTGATTCAGTTTGTATTCAGCTACACCAATATGACGGTGAACCTCGGCACCGGATGCGGGTTGATCTGGCTGGCGCTGTGCATTCATCGCAGGGATTTGCAGATGATTGCACAGAGCGACAGCATGACGGGACTGCTGAACCGGCGTGCCTTCGATGAGATTTTGGCGCGTGAGCTGCGCAGGGCAAACCATACGGACAGGTCGCTGGTTCTGCTGTTGCTGGATATCGACAGGTTCAAAGTGGTGAACGATGTATGGGGCCATCAGGCAGGTGACGAAGTGATCCGGCGCGTGAGCAGCACGCTGCTGGAAAGCCTGCGCCCCTCGGATACGATCGCGCGCGTTGGCGGCGAAGAGTTTGCCGGGCTGCTGCGGGACGCCAGCTGGGAACAGGTGGAAGAGGTTGCGGAGCGGCTACGCATGCAGGTTGCGGGTCTTATGGACCTGCCGGGTGGCGTACAGATCACCATCAGCATCGGCGTAGCGCAAAGTGATCAGGATGAGACGCCGGAAGATCTTTTCCGGCGGTGCGATAAGGCCTTGTATCGCTCCAAGGAAGCTGGGCGGAACCTTGTGACCGTTAGCGGTTCTCTTTCCAGGCAGAGTGTGATCGCGGCGCAGACTGTCTAGCGCATTTCTACTGTTGCCGTAATGATTTGTGGCGGCACTTAAAAGCAGATTCCGCGCGCTGCGCTTCGGAATGACAAACAAATAGGTTTAGCGGATACCCATACACCAGTAGAAATGCTCAACGACGGGAAGCGGTGCGAGCGCGGCGGCGCATGGAGAAGCGGGAGTACAAGAGGGCTAGCAAAATCGCGGCAAAGAAGAGCATGGCATTACGGCGTGCTGTGGTACGGGCAAGGTCTCCCTGCTGCCAGGCGGCGTAGGTGTGCTGGAAGTCTTCGCTGAGGCCGGGGATGGTGATGGCGGCGAGGTCGGTGGTGGGGAGTGAGCCGAAGATGCGCTCGGGCTCGGGCGGTTTTGCGCCATCGCGGTCATCAGGGATCTGGGCGAGGAGGGCGTTCATCTCGGCGTCGCGCGGGTCGGTGAGGAGAGACATGTCGCGGGTGATGGGGAAGAGCGTGGTGGCGCCGGTCATTTTGCGCTCGATGGCGGCGACGGTGTCCTGGCAGACGCCGAGGGCGTAGTAGCCGCCGAAGGGGAGGCCGGGGTGGGCGAGGTGTTCGTGGACGTAGAGGAGGACGGCGAGGCCGGTGAGGCGGGCGACTTCGACGGCTTCTGCACCGCGATACTCGTGGGCGTGGCGGCCCATGACCCAGGGCTGGTTGAGCTGGTCGTTGGTGCGGAACTCGGCTTTGCCGTCGATGCCGAAGTAGTAGGTGACGTCGGCGTTGCGCGTGGGGTCGCGCGGATTGGTGAGGATGATCTCGTATTCGGCGTGGGCGACGGGTTCGAGCAGGGGGTGGCGGCGCTGCCAGAAGTGGCGGGCGGGGACGAGGATCTGCGTGTTGATCATGAAGGGCATCATCACGTCGCGGCCGTTGGAGTGGAAGTGGCCGAAGTTGGCGAAGAAGCGCGCGTCGGCGATGGTGACGCTGTTGCCCGCGGCGATGAGGTTGGCGATGAGCTGCTGCGGCGTGGTGGCGGGGCGATGCGCGATGGTGGCGGTGAAGGGCTGCGCGCCGTCGAGGGTGTTGATGGCGAGGCGGTTGAGGACTTCGGCGAGGCGGGCGCTCTCGGAGTGCAGCGGGGCGAGACGCGGGTCTGGACCGTCGCCACGGGTGACGCCGTAAGCCAGGTTCGTGGTGAGGCTTTGGGTGTTCAGCGCGGGACGGTTGGAGGGTTTGTCGAGGTCTTCGGTGGCGGATTTTTCCAACGCATAGTGGCCCAGGTCGATGTAGGGCGCGAGTTGCTGCGACGTGGGCTTTGCGGGGCTGGGGAGCAGATGCGAGCCGGCGGCGACGCTGCGGTTGATGGTGGGCATGGTCCAGCCGGGGAAGGTGTCCAGGCCCTGCCAGTCGCGGCCTAGGATGAGCTTGCGCATGGTGTCGAGCAGCGCGGGGGTGAGCAGTGCTCCGGCGCGGGAGGCGTGGGAGAGCTCTGCGAGCATAGCGTCAGTAAAGCCGGGCTGGGCGGAGAGCTCACGCATCATCTGCGAGAGGGGGATGGTGTTGGGCGGGAGACCAGTGGGACTAAAGGCGTAACTCGTGCAGACCGCTGGAAGCAGAAAGAAGAGTGCGGCTCTGTAGAGATTGGATTTTTTCATTTATGGATTGGGTAACGTTTGCCAACATGAAAACTTAGGAACCAATTCACCTGCGTCAACCCACTTTGCTCCATCTCGATATTCACGTTGAAATAGTTGGATGCTGGAATCCGAGATTAGATAGACATTACGGCGCCAAAGAAAGAAAAGCTGCTGAGAAGTGGTGGAGTTTTGAGCTTCTTCGTCCGTGTTGAAGAAATCGCTCTGCTCATAGCTAATGGCAAATTGAATCGTAACCCGGAAGTATCCTGGCTTCCCTTTTTCGGGATCAAGGCTAATCACCTGTAGCTGAGATGGAGAATGCCAGCTCAATTTTGCGTGAATTGGCGGTTTGCTTAATTCATATACTGTCGGGCAGCCCTTCAGTCGATCCATCTCACTCTGAGCTGCGGCTGCAGGCTTATCCTGCGCAGGAAGCGCCGTAGTTAGAAGCATCGACAGCGCGAACACCAGTAGTCGATTTCTCATGGCGAGAGTTTAGCTGTCCAGCTTTTTGATGACGAGTTCGTTGAGTAGGGTGGGGTTGGCCTGGCCTTTGGAGAGGCGCATGACCTGGCCGACGAAGAAAGCGGAGACGGTGGTCTTGCCGGCCTTGTACTGGGCGACCTGCTTGGGGTTCGCGGAGATGATCTCGTCGATCATCTTTTCCAGCGCGCCGGCGTCAGAGATCTGCTGTGGCTTCTCGCGGTCGTAGACGGCGGGGAAGTCTTCGCTCTTCTCGAAGCAGATGTCGAAGAGCTGCTTGAGCATCTTGCTGGAGAGTTTTTCTTCATCAAGGAGGTCGGACGCGAGGGCGATTCCGGCAAGCGAGACAGGTGAGTGCTCAAGATCGAGGTCGGCGGCTTTGAGGCGACCCATGAGTTCGCCGGTGATGAGATCGGCCACACGCTTCGGGTTCTTGGCTGCTTTGGCGGCAACTTCAAATTGATCGGCGTAGGTGATGGAGGAGGTCAGCACCTGAGCGTTGGCTGGGGTGATGCCGTACTCCGCGACGAGGCGGGCGCGCTTTGCTTCGGGCAGCTCAGGGAGGGCCTTCAGGATCTCGGCCTGCCAGACGGGACTGACGATGAGCGCGGGAAGGTCGGGCTCGGGGAAGTAGCGGTAGTCGTGGGCCTGCTCCTTGGAGCGCATGGAGAAGGTGCGGCCCTCGGGCTGCGACCAGAGGCGCGACTCCTGCACGACGCGTTGGCCGGATTCGACGACTTCGATCTGGCGCTCGATCTCGTATTCGAGCGCGGCGCGGATGTAGCGGAAGCTGTTGACGTTCTTGACTTCGGCTTTGGTGCCGAAGGCTTTTTCGCCGTGCTTCTCCCAGTCGGACTTGAGCATGACGCTGACGTTGGCGTCGCAGCGGAGGGAGCCTTCTTCCATGTTGCAGTCGGAGACGCCGGTATAGAGGAGGATCTCCTTGAGTTTGGTGAGGTACTCGAAGGCTTCGTCGGGTGTGCGGATGTCGGGCTCGGAGACGATCTCGCAGAGCGGGGTGCCGCAGCGGTTGAGGTCGATGGAGGTGCGGGTGGCGGAGTCGGCCTGGCCGTCGTGGACGCTTTTGCCGGCGTCTTCTTCCATGTGCAGGCGGGTGATGCCGATGCGCTTGGTGTTGCCTGCGGCGTCAGGAATATCGAGCCAGCCGTGCTCGGCCAGAGGCTTGTCGAATTGCGAGATCTGGTAGCCCTTGGGCAGGTCGGGGTAGAAGTAATTTTTGCGCGAGAAGATGCTGGTCTCGTTGATGGTGCAGTTGATGGCCCGGGAGGCGAGGACGGCGAATTCGACCGCCTGCTGGTTGAGCACGGGCAGCGCGCCGGGCAGGCCGAGACAGCTGGGGCAGACATTGGTGTTCGGCGCCATGCCGTATTTGTTGGCGCAGCCGCAGAAGGCCTTGGTCGCGGTGAGGAGCTGAACGTGGACCTCAAGGCCGATGACGGGCTGGTACTTGGCGAGAATCTCGGGCGAAAGCAGGGTGGATGTGGACATTTCAGTCAGATTTTATCAGTGTGAGCTGAAAATTGCCGTAGAACGGGAAACAGCTTGGCCGGTGGTTTGCAAAAATACTATGCGGTAGTTTCTTCGGTAGAAGATACAGCGCCTTCAGTTCGCTCTTCCCATTCAAGGAAAATGACGTATTCGATATCAGAGCCTTTAGCCAGCAGGATTCCAGGGCCAATGATGGGCTTTTCGATGCCGTCCTTATCAACCCATGCCGCATCTTCCAGAAATATTGAACATTCCTCTGGGTCATCTGAGTAATATCTCAACCAACCGAGAGCGGTTCGGCCATCTGTCAAACCGACCTGAACATAACCACCAATCTCTTGGAAAACATCGTTCCAGACGGAACTACGTGCTGTGAGTTCGGAAACATTAATCAAGCGAAAGAATCGATTGAGAAGGTCAAAATTGATGTTTACGGCAAGCAAAACTGCTAACACTACGGCCGCGCCCGACAGCACCAATAAGTACCTCAGATTAACCACGATCTGATGTTGATCACTATTGGGAACACTTAGCCAGGAGACAGGTAGAACGTGTCCAGAGAAGTGGAGAGTGGCAATATAAATAATGAAGCTGAATACCAGCGCCTCAATTATTTTGTCTAGGTCCGTCTGCTTTCTGCGCACAGCCAGAGCTTGCACAAAATATGCACACCCAAAGCCAGGCAGCAAAACAAAAAGCACGCCTAATGCTTCTAACTTACTCGGCATGTTGCCTCTTTACTTGCTTTTTGAAGGAACTGTAACGGGCTTTGGTCGCACTGCATTCTGCGGAACAGTCGACTTGAATGAGCCAGTTTTGCCACTCATGCTTCGTGAATCACCAGTACGCACCCGTTGAGCTGTCGTTGTCATAATAGTGCTCCTAGCTCATTATGAAGCAATCGCGTACCTCTTTGCGAAGGTTATTCAAGGAATTTGAGACCACCGGAGTGCCGGACCAATAGGGAAGCCTCTCACTGCTAGACTTGAAACAGCATGGTTTTACCGTTTGTCCGCGAATTGCTTGCGGAGCTCGAACAATCTGACGCGTTTGCGCGTGTACGGCTGCATCTGGGGGCTGGTACAGGGCGCAGACGTGTGTCTGGACTGACGGCGACGGCGCGGGCGCTCTACCTGCCGTACTTTGGGCGGGCGGGGCAGGCTCCGGCGCTGGTGCTGGTGGCGGACAACAAGGCGGCCGAGACGCTTCATGCCGCGGTACAGGCGGCTTGCGAGTTGACGGGTGCGTTGCCGGCTGAGAGTGTGCTGCGATTTCCGGCGCATGACGTGCTCCCTTTCGAAAATCTGTCGCCGCATCCTGAGATTCAGGAGATGCGCGCGGCTACGCTGTGGAAGATCGCCACAGGGGCGGCGCAGATGGTGATTGCTCCGGTGGAATCTGCGTGCATGCGGCTCTTTGCGGCGGATTACTATGCCGGGCTGGCGCTGCGGCTGCGGCGCGGCGAGGAGTACATGCCGGAGATGCTGATGGAACATCTGCTGAGCGTGGGCTATACGCGGGTGGACGTGGTGGAGATGCCGGGGCAGGTGACGGTGCGCGGCGGCATTATGGACGTGTATTCGCCGGAGATGGACCGCCCGGTGCGTATTGATTTCTTTGGCGATGAGATTGAGAGCATCCGCAAGTATGAGCCGGAGTCGCAGCGGTCTTCGACGCCGCTGGATGAGGCGCTGCTGCTGCCGCTGACCGAGACTCCGGTGACGGAGAAGTTGCTGGCGGCGGTGCATGCGCGGCTGACGAAACAGGGAATCGTCGCGAGCGAAGAGGGCGAAGATCCACACGCGGCAGAGGGTTTTGACGAACTACCGGATGAGGTGAGCGTGTTTCCGGGGTGGGAGTTCTTTGCGCCGGTGGCGGGGGCGCGGACGACGTTATTTGACCTGATGACGGCAAAGGGCAAGAAGCCGCGAGTGTTTGTGGAAGAGCCCGCGATGGTGAAGAACCAGGGCGAGCGCTGGTGGAACAAGGTCGAGCAGAGGCATGAGCGGGCAGGGATCGGGTCGCTGATCCGGCCGGGCGATATCTATGTGACGCCGTGGGATGTGGAAGAGACGGTGCGGCAGCTGCCGGGGTGCGATCTGGATCAGCTGGGCACGGTGGATGTGTTCGACGCGGACACGAATTCGCTGAGCGAGGTGGAGTTTGCCACCCGGCCAACGCAGCGGTTCCATGGGTCGATTCCGGCGCTGATGGAGCAGCTCAAAACTTTGATGGAGCAGAATGCGCGGATTCTGCTGACGGCTCCGCACCAGGGTGAGGTGGAGCGGCTGGCGAGCCTGCTGCAGGAGTACAAGCTGCCGTACCGGATGGGCAGCCGCGCCGAGCGCTCTGGGTCGGAAACCATTTACGACGAGTCGAGTTATCTGGCGGGGAACGTGGGCACGCCGGTGATCGTGAAGACGCCGATGGCGAACGGCGTGCAGGTGCTGGACATTGAGAAGACGACGGCGCGGCAGCTGGTGATTTTTGGCGCGCAGGATCTGACGGACGATGTGGATGTGGCGGCGCGTCCGGTGAAGCGGCGGTCTAAGACGTCGGCGTTTCTTTCGGATTTCCGCGATCTGGCCGTGGGTGACTATGTGGTGCATGTGGAGCACGGCATTGCGCAATACATGGGGCTGCGCGAGATTGCGCAGGACGGCGCGGATATTGAGTTCATGATCCTGGAGTTCGCGGAGCAGGCGCGGCTGTATGTTCCGCTGACGCGGCTGGATTTGATTCAGAAGTATCGCTCGACGGACGCTGGGCCCGCGCCGGAGCTGAACAAGCTGGGCAATGCGCAGTGGGCGAAGACCAAGGCTCGCGTGAAGAAGGCCATGGCGGACATGGCTGATGAGCTGCTGAAGCTTTACGCGCAGCGCAAGGCGGCGGAGGGGACGGCTTTCTCGCCGGACGGAGCGATGCAGCGCGAGTTTGAGGAGGCGTTCGACTTTACCGAGACGGACGACCAACTGGCGGCGATTGCGGACATCAAGCGCGACATGGAATCGACGCAGCCGATGGACCGGCTGCTGTGCGGCGATGTGGGCTACGGCAAGACTGAGGTCGCGATGCGGGCGGCGTTCAAGGCGGTGCAGGATTCACGGCAGGTGGCGGTGCTGACGCCGACGACGGTGCTTGCGTTCCAGCACTACGAGACATTTAAGAAGAGGTTTGCAAACTTCCCGGTGAATATCGAGATGATCTCGCGTTTCCGCACGGCGAAGGAGCAGAAGATCATCCTGGAGAAGGTGGCGCAGGGCAAGGTGGACATCCTGATCGGGACGCACCGGGTGCTGAGCAAGGACCTGAAGTTTCAGGACCTGGGGCTGCTGATCGTGGACGAGGAGCAGCGCTTTGGCGTGCGGCACAAGGAGCGGCTGAAGCAGATGCGGGCGGCGATTGATGTGCTGTCGATGTCTGCCACGCCGATTCCGCGGACGTTGCATATGTCGCTGATCGGGCTGCGCGATATGAGCGTGATTGAGACGCCGCCGAAGGACCGCATGGCGATCCAGACAGTGGTGGCGAAGTTCGATGAGAAGCTGGTGCGCACGGCGATTGAAGTGGAGATGGAGCGCGGCGGGCAGGCTTACTTTGTCCACAATCGCGTGGAGACGATCTACGATATGGCCGCGATGATTCGCGAGCAGGTGCCGAGTGCGCGTGTGATCGTGGGGCATGGGCAGATGGGCGAAACCGAGCTGGAGCGGGTGATGCTCGCGTTCATGAACCATGAGTATGACGTGCTGGTGGCGACGACGATCATCGAGAACGGGCTGGATATTCCGCAGGCGAATACGATGCTGATCAATCGCGCGGACCGGCATGGGCTAAGCGAGCTTTATCAGTTGCGCGGTCGCGTCGGCAGGTCAAACCGCAGGGCGTATGCGTATCTGCTGATTCCGCCGGAGAAGGAGCTGAGCGAGATTTCGCGGCGGCGGCTGGCGGCGCTGAAGGAGTTCAGCGACCTGGGCGCGGGATTCAAGATTGCGGCGCTGGACCTGGAGCTGCGCGGTGCAGGCAACATGCTGGGCGGGCAGCAGAGCGGACATATTGAGGCGATTGGATTTGAGATGTACACCACCATGCTGGAAGAGGCGGTGCGGAAGATGAAGGGCGAAGCCTCGCAGGAGCGGCCGGCGACGCAGCTGAATCTAGGCATCAGCCTGCGCATTGACGCGGACTATATTGCGGAGGAGAACCAGCGGCTGCGGATGTACAAACGCATTGCCGGCGCGGAGAATGGTGGCGTGCTGGCGGATGTGCGCGCGGAGCTGGTGGATCGGTATGGGCCGCTGCCCGATGCAGTGGTGAACCTGCTGGCGGCGAGCGAGCTGCGGCTGGAGTGCGAGCGTGTAGGCATTGCGCAGCTCGACCGGAAACGCACGCAGATTCCGATGGACCCGAAGAGGAAGAACCAGGCTCCGCAGATGAGGGAGATGCTGCATTTGCGGTTTGCGCAGGACTCCAAGGCTGACCCGGCGCAACTGATGCAGATGGTGGCGAAGCAGGCGAAGAACGGCGCGCAGTTTACGCCGCAGGGCGTGATGAAGTGGCCGATCAGCGCGGCGAAGCCGGACGAGATTATTGCCGAGGCAAAAGCGCTGCTGGAGAGTATTGAGACGCCATAAAACAGGGACCAGGGAATAGGGAACAGGGGCAGGTTCCAGGTCTTTCCTTCTTCGCCTGCGGCTCGGAGGGACTCTGGAAATTGATGTGGACGATTCCCGCGGCACCACCCTGTAATGCACTTTAGAATGCACTTAGTCCGCAGCAGCAGGAGTTAAACCGTGCAGAAGATCTTTCGAACCGTTGCTTTGTGTGGGGTACTGATGGCGATGAATACGACGATGCCGGCGCAGCGCGTGAGCGCAGATGGGGCGATGCAGACGTTCCAGGTGTACACGGACGAATACTTCCGAGAGGTTTACTTCCACTTTTCGCCGACGGCGGGAACCTCGGCTGGATTGCACCAGTATGACTCGAAGCTGGAGGATTACTCGGCTGCCGGGATACAGCGCGAGATTGCGGCGCTGCATGCGTGGGATAAGAAGCTGCAGGGGATCGACCCTGCGGCGCTGGATGCGCCGGTGGCGGCGGACTACGCCATTCTGCTGAACAATATTCGCGGCTCGCTGCTGATGCTGGAGGATGTGCGCATGTGGGAGAAGAATCCGGACAACTACTCCAGCGGCGCGACCAACAGCATCTTTGTGCTGATGGAGCGTGACTATGCGCCGGTGAATGTGCGGATGCGCGCGGCAGTGGAACGCGAGCGGCAGATTCCGCAGATGCTGCTGGAGGCGCGCAAGAACCTGAAGAATCCGCCGAAAATCTATACGGAGATCGCGCTGGAGCAGATCGACGGGTTGGTGAGTTTCTTCCAGAACGATGTGCCGATGGCGTTTGCCGGTGCGAAGGACGCGGAGACGAAGGCGGATTTTGCGAAGTCCAACGCCGCGGTGATTGAAGCGCTGAAGAGCTATGGCACGTGGATGAAGACGGACCTGCTGCCGCGGTCGAACGGCGAGTTCCGGTTTGGCGCGGAGACGTTCCGCAAGAAGCTGCTGTACGACGAGATGGTGGATATTCCGCTGGATAAGCTGCTACAGATCGCATATGCCGATCTGCACAAGAACCAGGCGGAGTTTCAGCGGGTAGCGAAGGAGATTGATCCGAAGAAGACGCCGCAGGAAGAGCTGGCGGAGCTGGCGACGATCCATCCGGCGCCGGATAAGCTGTTGCAGGCGTTTCAGGACGGCTTTAGCAGCGAGATTAATTTCATTCGTGCGAAGCACATCATCACGCTGCCGAGCGATGTGAGGCCGACGCTGGAAGAGACGCCTCCGTTTATGCGCGCGACGACGCAGGCTTCCATGGACCCGCCGGGAGCGTTTGAGAAGAATTCGACGAAGGCGTACTTCAACGTGACGCTGCCCGAGAAGGACTGGACGCCGGAGCACGTGGCGGAGCACATGGCCTCGTTCAACGTGGGCACGATTGTGAGCACTTCGGTACACGAGGCGTATCCGGGGCACTATGTGCAGTTTATGTGGATGCCGCAGTTTTCCAGCGATATCCGCAAGGTGCTGGGCGCGAACAGCAATATTGAAGGCTGGGCGCATTATTGCGAGCAGATGATGCTGGATGAGGGCTACGGCCAGCCGGGCATTGGCGCAAAGGATGAACATGAGACTAAGCTGATCCGGCTGGGGCAGCTGCAGGATGCTCTGCTGCGCGATGCGCGGTTTGTGGTGGGCATCCAGATGCACACGCAGGGGATGAGCTTTGATGATGCGGTGAACTTCTTTGTGAGGGAAGGCTATCAATCACACGCTATCGGCACGATGGAGACGAAGCGCGGCACGAGCGACGCGACGTATCTCTACTACACGCTGGGCAAGCTGGAGATCATGAAGCTTCGGGCGGATATGCAGAAGAAGCAGGGCGCGAAGTTTACGCTGGGCGGATTTCACGATAGCCTGATGCACCAAGGGTTCGCACCGATCAAGATTGTGCGCAGGGCGATGCTGGGAGATGATTCGCCGGTGCTGTAGGGACAGCGAGTCAGCAGGTCAGCGGCACGAGCGTCAATGAGTTGCTACAGCTAAGGCATCGCGGTAGTGCAACGGAAGTTGCATGGGTATACGGCGTACAGATCAATAGGGTGAAGACATTATGAGCTACCAGAAAGTTCGCAAAGCAGTATTCCCCGCCGCTGGCATGGGCACTCGTTTTCTCCCCGCAACCAAGGCAACGCCGAAGGAGATGCTTTGCCTGGTTGATAAGCCGCTGATCCAGTATGGCGTGGAAGAGGCTGTGGCCGCGGGCTGTACGGAGATCATCATCGTGACGGGCCGTGGCAAGTCGACGATGGAGGACCACTTTGACCGCTCGCCGGAGTTGGAGGCATCGCTGGAAGCGCGCGGCAAGAAGGCGCTGCTGGAGGTGGCGCTGTCTGTCGCCAAGCTGGCGAAGATCTCTTACGTACGTCAGCCGGAGGCGCTGGGGCTGGGCCACGCCGTGCTGATGGCGAAAGAACTGGTCGGCAATGAGCCGTTTGCCGTGCTGCTGCCGGATGACATTGTGGAGTCGAAGGTCTCGTGCATCCGGCAGATGGTGGAGGCATACAACGAGACGGGCGCGTCGATCCTGGGGTCTGAGGTGGTGGAGGGTGCGGCGATCTCGGCGTATGGATGCCTGGACTGCACGCCGGACGCGAAGAATCCGCGGCTGCTGGCGGTGAAGAATATGGTGGAGAAGCCGAAGGCGGAGGAGGCCCCGTCGCAGAACGCGATCATTGGGCGGTACATCCTGACGCCGCGCATCTTCGAGATGATCGAGAAGATAACGCCGGGCGCTGGCGGCGAACTGCAACTGACGGACGCGATCAAGATGCTGCTGCAATACGAGAAGGTCTACGGATTCAGCTACGAGGGCAAGCGCCACGATGCGGGCGACAAGCTGGGGTTCCTGAAGGCGACGGTGGAGTTTGCGCTGAAGCGCGAGGACCTGGGGCCGGCGTTCCGCGAGTGGCTGAAGAGTTATCCGGTCTAGCGCCTAGCTGGCAACTTCAAGATGAGCATGCTCTTTCAACGGGGCATGCTCTTTGAGTTTAAGCTTGCCGTTGACCTTGATGAACGGCACGATGGCGTGACAGGCGGGGCACTTCGCGGTCTGCTCGTCCGTGTTCCAGATCTCGTGGACGAAGTTGTTGGACATTCTGCAGGTCTGCTTGTGAGACATAGAAATTCTCCTGGATAAGAACAGTACATCGCCGCGAGCACGGCGTGCTGTGACAGGGAGAATATATTTTTTGCCGCGTTGAGCCTATTGCGTATTGCCAGTCAGGAAGGCCTGCTGGGCGGTGCCCTGGGCGATGCGGTAGAGGGCGAACTGGCGCTGCGTCTGGCCGCGCAGTTCGAAGAGCAGCTCGGCGCGGTTGTCGCCGTCGGCGTCTACGGCGTCGACGAAGCGCATGCGCGGCGACTGGTCGAGATGGGCGGCGTCGGTGACGGATTTTAGCAGCAGTTGCGGCTCGCCGTAGATGTCCGGCTGGGCGAGCAGGGTGACGTAGTGCAGGTCGGCGCCTTCGCCAGCGGTATGCGCCGTGAAGACGAAGACGTTGACGCCGCCGTAGCTGATCTCATACGCGTGAAATTGCTCGTCGAGTAGAGCGATGGGCGCTGGTGGGGGCGGAACGGGCTTGCGTGCGCGAGTGTGCGCTACTGGTTTGACGGGAGGAGGCGGTGCCGGGGCAGGCAGAGCGGCGCGTGCCATGGTCTCCAGCTTGGCGAGGAGGGCGGCTTTCTGCGCGTCGTCTGGCCAGGCGTAGGCGAAGTCGTGCTCGGGGCGGTCGGCGGCATCGGAGACGGCGGCGAGCTGGTGCAGGTCGGCGGGGAGGCCTTTCAGCGGAGGAAGCGACGGGCCTGCGCCGGTGGGCGGGCCGTGGTGCAGGCGCGGGCGGTTTGGATCGTCGGCCAGCAGACCGCCAGCATCGGTGACGGAGGCGCTGTCGGCATTATTTTTCTTCTGCTTCTTCGTCTGGGGCGGGGCGTGCTTCAGCGTGGGGCGGTCGGGATCGGATGCTGGCGCGGGGGACGAGGTTGCGGGCGGCGTGGAGGCGGCTGGTGTTGCGTCGGCGGTCTGGGTTGGTGGTGCGGTAGTGGTAGTGCCCGGGGCTGTTGAGGCTGGTTGTGAGGCAGGAGTTGCCTGGGCGTCACCCGGGGCGGTGTGGTGCAGGACGGGGCGGTTGGTGTCGGCTGGGGGGGCATCGGCGGCTGTGGCCGCTGGTTTTGCGGTGTCGGCTGGGGATGCGGGAGTGTCTGGGTGTTTGGCGAAGTGGGGGCGGCCATCGTTATTTGCGATGACGTGGGCGTTGCTGGGGGTTGCGGCGGCGACTACGACGGGTTTGGGCAGGGGCTTAAAGGTGGCGTAGCCGAACCAGCCATCGTCAAAGGCGCTGTGGGCTTGCAGATTGCGGAGGTGGGTGGCGGTCTGGAGGGTCACGGTGCCGCGGTTTACCCCGGCGGATTGCAGCTCGTAGACGGTGCCGGTGAGGAGGGCGAGGGGGACGGGGCGCGAGAGATAGAGGGCGGCGACCTCAAAGTGCTGGTCCAGGAAGAGCGAGACGGGGATGACGCGGGCGGCGGTGGGCTTGGCCAGGTCGCCGGTCCACTCGTAGACGGCGAGGGCGCGGGTGACGTTTTGCAGGGCTTCGGGCGAGGGGCCGCGACGGGTCTGAGCAGGGCAGAGCACGGCGGCGAGCAGGGCGGCGGTGGCGAGGAGGCGGGTCACGGAAGATTGGATGCGCGGGCGGACGTGGTGGGGCGGCGCGATCTCCGGCATACTTGGAAGGGCGGCGCTACGAACGCTGCGACGAGGGAGAGCTATGGCACTTGAAATTAATGACATCGTTCCTAACTTTACGCTGCAAAACCAGGATGGTGAGACGGTGAATCTCACGGACTTCGCGGGAAGCCCGGTGGTGCTGTTTTTCTATCCGCGGGCGGATACGCCGGGCTGCACGATTGAGGCATGCGGGTTCCGCGATGCGTTCAAGAAGCTGCTGAAGGCCGGCGTGGTGGTGCTGGGTATTTCGCGCGACACGGTGAAGAAACAGAAGAAGTTCCAGGAAAAGTATGACCTGCCGTATCCGCTGCTTGCTGATTTTGACGAGAAAATTATCAAACGGTTTGGCCTGTTGAAGAATAAAACGATGTACGGCAAGCCGGTGACCGGGGTGGAGCGGACGACGTACGTGATCGGGCCGGACCAGAGGCTGCTGCATGTGTTTGAGAAAGTGAAACCGGAGGGGCATGCGGAAGAGGTGCTAAAGTACTTGAAAAGCAGGGGTTAGGCGGTGCGCTGGGGCACTTTTGCCCGTGTGAGATTATGTTGCATTTCACGGGTCCAAGACGGTGAAGATGACGGGCTGCACGGTGCTCCACGGTAAACCCCGGGCATTCGTGCAGCGGAAGCTTTGGGCGGTATGGATTCTTCGGAGGCAGGGATTAGGGGCTCGTGCGGTGTGGGGAGTCCTGATGCAGTTTTCGCTGGGTGAAGGCCTGGGGATTTCTGGTTAGGAACTTTCTGGCGGCGGTGGGGTACGTGGGCACTCTCTGGGTTCTTCGACTGCGCTGCGCTCCGCTCAGAATGACACTTCGAAAAGTGGTTGGTGAGGGTGGAGAGTGTCGCCGGTGTGAGCGAGAAGCAGATTCCGCGCGCTACGCTTCGGAATGACAACGCGCTGCGCTCGGAATAACAAACAGAGACAATGGCCTTCCTGGGTTGGCCGTCGTGCAACGATAAAAGCAACTACAGGGATCCTTCGCTAAACGCTCAGGATGACGGCGTGGGAGAGGCATCGGCACGGGATATATCCCGCATTCTCCCGGCCGAAGCCGGGGGCTTGATCCCTCTCCCGTACACCATCTGTGAATTTGTTCTAGACCAGCGGTGCAACCATATCGTGAACGCGGACCAGTTTCTTGTTCACGAACTCCTGGATGCCCATGTTGCCGAGTTCGCGGCCGTAGCCGGAGTACTTGATGCCCCCGAAGGGGAGTTCGGCATCGGACCAGTCGATATTGTTAATGAACATCATGCCGGTATCGATCTGGCTGGCCAGACGCTGGCCGCGGGCTACGTCCGCAGTGAAGACAGAGCCGCCGAGGCCAAAGTCTGAGTCGTTGGCGAGGGCAATGGCCTCTGCTTCGGTCTTCACGCGGAAGAACATGGCAACCGGGCCGAAAAATTCATCGCGGAAGGCGGGATTGTCCGGCTTCACATCGGTGAGGATGGTGGGCTGCATGAAGGAGCCGGGGCGATCCAAGCGTTTGCCGCCGGTCAGCACCTTGGCGCCATGCTTGACTGCGACATCGACCTGCTCAAGCAACTGAACGAGAGCGCCCTCAGTCGAGAGGGGGCCAAGAGAGGTGGTCTCGTCCATCGGATCGCCGGGCTTCAACGCCTCAATCGCAGTCTTGAACTTCGCCAGAAACTTATCCGCGAGCGCGTCCGCTACGATGAAGCGTTTTGAGGCGCAACAAGTCTGTCCGGCGTTGAACATGCGTCCCCAGACGGCCCAGGGAATCGTCTTCTCCAGATC
>DASWOP010000175.1:0-22344 GCA_036404255.1 Acidobacteriaceae bacterium
ACGAGAACTCCGCTGAACGCGCAGCCTCCCTCAAACCATGGACTCATCTCTACAACTGGCACCGCCCACATGCTAGCCTCAACCAGTCGCCACCCATCTCCCGTTCCGGCCTCGATGTCAACAACCTCTTGACACACCACAGCTAAAGCCCCTTTCTTTTCCTATGCCTACTTCCGTGGGGCTGAAGCCCCACTCCCCCGGCTGAAGCCGGGGGCTTAATCCCAAGAAGCAAAAGAGACACACTATCGAAGCAAAAGAGGCACTATCGAACAAAAGAGATGCTAACAGAAGCAAAGAGACGCTACAGAAGCAAAAATAGGTACTGTAGAAGGAAAACGTTCACTGTAGAAGCAAAAACAGGATGCTACCGGAGCGGGCACATTTTACCGCCGGTGAACCGCCGCCATTTACACTGAAACTGATGCATATGCACGCCACATCGCGGGAGACAGGGCGTATGCAGCGGGTGCTGCAGATTTCGCTGCTGATGACGCTGGCCTACGTGGTCATCACGTTCTTCGCCGGGGTGCGCGCGCATAGCCTGGCGCTGATCTCTGAAGCCGGGCACAATATGTCGGACTTCCTCGCGCTCGGCCTCTCGTTCGTTGCCGTCCACTTCCAGTCGCGCCCGGCTACTCCGCAGAAGACCTTTGGCTATCAGCGCGCTGGTGTGCTGGCTGCGTTTGTGAATGCGCTCACGCTGGTGGTGATCGCCGTATGGATCGCGGTGACTGCCGTGCATCGGCTGGCCGCTCCGGTTGTCGTCACACCGGGCACCATGATGCTGGTGGCAGCCATAGGCGTGGTGATGAATGGCGTGATCGCAGCGCTGCTATGGAAGTCCAGCGGCGACGTGAACATTCGCAGTGTCTTTCTGCACATGCTGGGCGATACGCTCTCGACCGCCGCCGTGATCGCGGGCGGCGCAGGCATCTACTTCACACATTTGAACTGGATTGACCCGGTACTCTCGCTGCTGATCGCGGGCATGGTGCTGTGGAGCGCTGTGGACGTGGTGCGCGAGACGCTGAACATCCTGCTGGAGGGTACGCCGCGCGGCATGGGGCTGGCGGCGATTCGGCGCGCCATGCTGGATACGGAGGGTGTTCTGGACGTGCACGACCTGCACGTCTGGAGCCTGGGCTCAAACTCTCACGCGCTGGCCAGCCACATCCTGGTGGAAGACACGCCGGTGTCGCAGAGCGCCGTCATTCTGGATCGAGTAAAGGGTGTGCTGCTGGATCGCTTCCACATCCACCACACGACGATCCAGGTAGAGATCGAGGGTTGCGAAACTATCCATGGCTGCAGCGCTCCGCCCGAGGTGGAAGCCGTGACAGGCCATGCCCATCACGGCCACGCCCATTAGAAGCGTTTGACCGGGGACGGATTCCGCTCGGTAAACTGATACTGATGCCAGTAGGGATAGGGCGCGGGCAACTGGCTGGCGGCATCCAATTTGTCTACCTGCTCCGGTGTCAGATTCCAGCCGTAGGCGTCCAGGTTCTGCCGTAGCTGCTCTTCGTTGCGCGCGCCGATGATGATGCTGGAGACAGTAGGCCGCTGCATGAGCCAGTTCAGGGCAATCTGCGGCACGGTCTTGCCGGTCTCCTTTGCGACCTCATCCACGGCATCGATCACCTTGTACAGATGCTCGTCGCTCACCTGCGGGCCAGCGGCTCCTGTCTCGTGCAGGCGGCTGGTTGCTGGCAGCGGGGCACCCCGGCGAATCTTGCCGGTGAGGCGTCCCCAGCCAAGCGGGCTCCAGACGATTGCGCCAACCCCCTGGTCCAGCGCGAGCGGCATCAACTCATGCTCATACTCGCGGCCCAGCAGTGAGTAGTAGACCTGGTGCGCTGCGTAGCGGGGAAGCCCATGCTCCGCGGCGTAATCCAGCGACTTCATCAGGTGCCAGCCGGAGAAGTTTGACGCAGCGATATACCGCACCTTGCCGCTGCGGACGAAGTGGTCCAGCGTGTTCAGCGTCTCGTCGGTCGGGGTGAGCGCGTCGAAGCCGTGCATGTGGTAGATGTCGACGTAGTCCGTGCCGAGGCGCTTGAGGCTCGCATGCAGCGCGCGCTCCAGGTGGTAGCGCGAGGAACCAACGTCGTTGACGCCGGGATTCGCCTGAGCGCTCTGCTTGAAGGTGGCCTTGGTGGAGATCAGAACTTTATCGCGGCGGCCCTCCAGCGCCTTGCCCAGCACGCTCTCGGATGTGCCGTCGGAGTAGACGTCGGCGGTGTCGAAGAGGTTCACGCCGGATTCGAGACAGATGTCGATCAGCCGCGAAGCTTCACGGACATCGGTCTCTCCCCACGCCTTGAAGAAGTCATTTGTTCCGCCAAAGGTAGCGGTGCCGAAGCTGAGAACGGGAACTTTTAAGCCGGATTTGCCAAGCAGTCGATATTCCATATCTATGGGACGCCCGTCAGCCAGCCGGGGTTTCATAAATATTCACTCCACCGGTTTATCTGGCTGCGACTGATAGATCTCTTCCACCCGTGCCAGCGTGTCGATCTCCTCCAGCGGCTTGTCAGTTCGGATGCGCAGAATGCGCGGAAATCGCAGGGCAAATCCGCTGGCGTGCCGCAACGAGCGCATCACGTTGTTGAAGGCGACTTCCAGAATCACCTTCGGCTCCACCACGCGATAACTGCCGCGATCCTCAATGGTTTCAGCGATCAGGCGTGTGGTCAGCTCGGCGATCTCTGCATCGTTCAGTCCGGAGTAGGCCTTGCCCACGTTCTTGAACTCGTCGTCATCGCGAATGGCGAAGGTGTAGTCGCTCAGTACGGCATTGCGGCGGCCATGGCCGTACTCAGCGGCGGTGATGACCACATCCAGCGTTGCCAGCTCGCGCTTCAGCTTCACCCAGGCAATACCGCGCCGCCCCGGCTGGTAGATGGAGGCAGCAGCCTTGATCATCACGCCCTCGTTGCCGCGCTCGCGGGCAGCATCGTAAGCGCGGTTGATGCCCTCGGCTGAATCCGCCACACTCGCTGCCGAGAGAATCAGCCGCTGGACTTCGATGCTTTCTGTTGCGAAGAGTCCTCCCTGATCCGCCGGAGCATCGAGCGCGGAGCGGGTGGCAGGCATAATCTCCGCCGCAATCACCTCCAGCTGTGCCCGCCGCTTGCGCAGTGGAAGCTCCAGCGTCAGCGCGCCATTCGCCGCGATCAGGTCAAAGGCCATGAAGACCACCGGCATCTGCGTGCGCATGGCATCCGTCACGCGCTTGCGCCCGATGCGCTGGCTCAGGATGGTGAACGGCAGCGCACGGGCGGTTACCACGTCCCATGCCAGAATCTCGCCGTCGAGGATCAAGGGCCGTTGCACGCTGGCGAAGGCCTCAGCCAGCTCGGGAAAGCTCTCCGTCACGTCTTCGCGGTTGCGCGAGAAGATGGCGACGCGCCCCGGTTGTGTCGCATCGCCGCAGTGGATCTGCGCCCGCATGCCGTCGAACTTGTCTTCGAGATACGCCTCCACGTGCGGGTCGCCGTCGGCCTGCTCCTCCGCCGTGAATCGCTCCACCGCCTCTTCAGCGGACTTTACCGGCGAGGCCAGCATGAAGCCCAGCGGATGGAAGAGCCGCATCGTCGCCTCGTGCAGTGTCTGCGCAAAGGCGCGGCGCACCGTGCTCAGGATGTCGCCTTCGAGCATCAGCGCATGGCGCACGTCGGCCAGTGGCGCGGCAGATGCAACGGCCAACGCCTCCTCAATCAGGCTCTGCTTCACGCCGATGCGCATGTCACCCAGCATCAGCTTGATGAGATACTTTGCCTCCAGCGCCGTCGCCCGCCGCAGCAGGGCGAGCACCAGCGCTTGCCGTGCCGCACTGTTGCGCGTGGTGGCGATCTGGGCAAATGCCTCGGCTACGTCGGCATAGCTCAATGTCGGCTGGCCGGGTGCTTTGCCCGCGAGCAGATCAAATGCTGCCGCGCCCAGGTCGCCGTGGCGGCGATACGCCTCGTGGAAGGCCGCCTGTGTCGCGCCCGTCATCTCACTTACGGTGTTACTCAGTTGCGCGCCGCCCACGTTTAGCTTGCGTCGGTCGGTCTCCGCAAACGCCGTGCCGCCGAGATAGAGCCCAAAGAGTCCGGCATCCGTGCCTGTGGGGTCAGTAGCTTGCAGCAAAGAGAAGATCTGCGCGATGGCTGCGCGCTTCTTTAGTCGGCTAGCCGTCGCGGCCAGCTCATCGGCCAGAGTAGCCAGCGAGTGGAAGAGTGAGGATGGAGTTGATGTGGCCATAAGTCCCTTGTAAACAGATGCTGATTCTGGAACCGGGGGAGAGGTAGTAACATCCAATAAGAGACTATGTTTGATCGTTTACAGCAGATGGAAGAGCAGTACGAACGGCTGGGTGCCGACCTGGCGCAGCCGGAGATCGTTAACGACCAGGCACGCTACCAGAAGACCACCAAGCAGCACCGCGACCTGGAGCCGATGGTGCAGAAGTACCGCGACTGGAAGCGGATCAGCGACGGCATCCACGACGCCAAAGCCATGCTGACCGAGGCGGACCCGGATCTGCGCGCCATGGCAGAAGAAGAGCTCGCTACGCTGGAGCCGCAGTTGCAGCCGATCGAAGACGAGCTGAAAATCATGCTCCTTCCCAAGGACCCCAACGACGAGAAGAACGTCGTGCTGGAGTTGCGCGCCGGAACTGGCGGCGACGAGGCCTCGCTCTTTGTGGCCGAGGTCTTCCGCATGTACCAGCGCTTTGCGGAGCAGCATAAGTGGAAGGTCGAAGTGCTCTCCTCGTCGGAATCCGGCGTGGGCGGCATGAAGGAAGTCATCGCCATCATCGAAGGCGACCGTGTCTACTCGCAGATGAAGTATGAGAGCGGCGTCCACCGCGTTCAGCGTGTTCCCGCCACGGAGACCCAGGGCCGCGTGCATACCTCCGCGATCACCGTTGCCGTGCTGCCAGAGGCAGAGGACGTCGACGTGAAGATTGAAGCGAAGGACCTGCGCATCGATACATTTTGCTCCTCCGGGCCCGGTGGCCAGTCGGTGAATACGACGTACTCCGCCGTGCGCATCACGCATATTCCTACGAATACCGTGGTGAGCTGCCAGGACGAAAAATCGCAGATCAAGAACCGCGAAAAGGGAATGCGCGTCCTCCGCGCGCGGCTATATGAGGCCGAGACGGAGCGTCAGCACCAGATCATGGCCTCCGCCCGCAAGAGCCAGGTTGGCTCCGGCGACCGTAGCGAGAAGATTCGCACCTATAACTTCCCGCAGAACCGGCTCACCGATCACCGCATCGGCCTGACCAACCATCAGCTTGCGGAGGTGATGGAAGGCAAGCTGCAGCCCACGATTGACGCGCTCACCACGCACTACGCCGCCGAGCTGATGAAGGCCGAAGCCACCTCGGCGATGGCGTAAGCCGTCCGCGCGCCGTGAGCACCACCAGACAAGCTATCGCAGACGCCGCAAAGATTCTGAGCGGGGATGATGCCGCGCGTGACGCCGAGTTTCTGCTTCGGCATGTACTCGGTGCGACGCGAGCTTCGCTGCTGGCGAATCCGCAGCGCGAACTCACGGCGGCGGAAGCAACCCGCTACGATGCTCTCATCGCCGAGCGCGCCACCGGCAAGCCCATCCAATACATTACCGGCACGCAGGAGTTCTTCGGCCTGCCCTTCGCGGTGAACAGCGATGTGCTCATCCCGCGCCCGGAGACGGAGCATCTGGTGGAGGCGGTGATTGCGCGTCTGTCTGCCAACCGTCCCGTGAAGATTCTCGATGTAGGCACCGGTTCCGGCGCGATTGCGATTGCGCTGGCGCATGCACTGCCGCTGGCGGAGGTGACGGCAGTCGATCTCTCCGCAGCCGCGCTCAAAGTCGCACAGCGCAATGCTGATTCGCTGGGTGTGTCCGAGCGGGTAAAGTTTCTTCAGTCCGATCTGCTGGCTGCCTGTGCTGGCGAACGCTTCGACGCTGTGGTCTCCAATCCGCCATACATTGCAGATGCAGAGCGCCCAACACTCGACGTGCAGGTGCGGGAGTTCGAGCCTGCCTCCGCGCTCTTTGCCGGTGATACCGGCTATGAGATTTACGAGCGGCTCATCCCACAGGCGTGGGATGCGCTGCCGCCGAACGGCCTGCTGGCGATGGAGATGGGTTTCGGGCAGCATACGCGGCTGGTGGAGCTACTCAGCGCGTGGCGCGATGTGGAACTAGTGGATGATCTGCAGGGAATCCCGCGTGTGGTGCTGGCACGGCGGAGTTAATTACTTCTTTTCCTCGTGATACTCCTGCTCGGTGTTGATATCCCAGATGGTGCTCTTGTCCACGTAGCCAGCGATCAATCCATCCACCACAGACATTGCCGTCAGCATGGAATGGTCCTGATTGTTGTACTTGTGCATACCGTTGCGGCCCACCAGGAAGAGGTTGCTGTAGCCGTCCATCCACTTGCGCAGCTCGTCGAAGCGCGAGTAGGTGCCGAAGTATGCCGGATAAGTCTTGGGCACGCGGACGACGTGTGCGTCCTGCACATCCCCAGCGTGCAGAATATTGATCTTCGCCACCTCGGAGATGGCGAACTTCTTCAGCTCATCATCCGGCATATGCCAGAGCGGATCGGTGTCGTAGCAGAAGTACTCCAGGCCAATCCACACCTTGGTCTGGTCTTCCACAAGGTACGGGCTCCAGTTGTTGAAGATCTGCAGCCGGCCCAGCAGAACGTCGGGCTCCTGAATATAGATCCACGTGTCCTTCAGCAGGCCGCCATCGGGCTCGTGCACGGCCAGCCGGTCCACCAGCAGGCCAACGGTGATGAAGTCGCGGTACTCCAGCCCTTCGGAGACATCGTGCACATTGCGCGGAATCCGCGCACCGCCTACATGCAGCGCGCGTGTCAGCTCCTTGATCGGCATGGTGGAAAGAAAAAATTCGCCCTCAAAACGCTTTCGCTCTCCATCGGCATTTACGGCTACCACCGCAGATACCCTGCGATCGTCATGGTTGGCGTGGTCGCCAGTCTTCGTCTCCAGCGTATCTAGTGTATCTGCGGTCCAGCCCATGTGGATCTCGCCGCCCTTCTCCCGGATCAGGTCGGCTACGTGCTCCCAAAGTTGCCCGGGGCCGAACTTCGGATAGAGGAAGCGCTCAATCAGCGAGGTGTCCGTCTTCTTCTGCGCAATGTCGTGGTGGGCGTGCCCGCCGGTCTTCGCTTTGGATTTCTTGAACCGCTGGCGGATGAAGTGCTTCACCGCGGTGGTGAGCGAAAGCCCTTTGATGCGCTGTGCGCCCCACTCCGCTGAGATCAGGTGGCACGGTGTGCCCCACACCTTCTCCGTATAGCTTTTGAAAAATGTCAGATAGAGTTCGCGGCCAAAGCGGTTGATGAGAAAGTCTTCCAGCGAGCGCTCGGGCTTGATCTGGTGCACGCGCGAGAAGGCGTAGCTGGTGCCGACGCGCACTACGCGGGTGGCACCGAGGTTGCGCAGCGTGTTTGCCGTCAGCGTGATGGGGTAATCGAAGAAGCGGCGCAGGTAATAGATGCGGCTCTTGCGCGGACGGATGAGCATGACCAGGTCATCGCTCTCTGGCGGCGGCACTTCTACAATCGCTTCGACCTCAGCGTCGCTCGGCTCTGCATCTTCATCTTCCAGCAGCTCATGCGAGAGCGGGCCCATGCCGCGCAGGGGTGGTTCTTCCTGCAGATGGGCGGGCACGGCGATGGTGCGCTGCTTGCCCTGGTAGGCAATCGTTGTGTCGGCAGCGGCAGCGGGCTCTACCGGCATCAACTCCAGCCACCATTGCATCACGCGGTCGCTCTTGGAGAAGAAGCGGTGGCCGCCGATATCCATGCGGTTGCCCTTGTAGCGGATGGTGCGCGAGATGCCGCCAATCTCCTGGCTGGCCTCAAGAATAATGGGCTTGATGTCTGAGCGGCGCAGCATCTCAAGCGCAGCTGTCAGTCCCGCCGGTCCGGCGCCAATGATAATTGCCTGTTTTTGCATTCGCAGATCCTGAGGAAAGTGAATCAGCTTGGATTATACGGTCGCAAATGCAAATTGCAGCAGGGCAGCGTGAATAGCGTGCTAAACAGCCGCCTCACGTCCCGTTACGGCGAACGCAAGGCGGCCGTTCAGCGGATCGGCTTCTACACGGATATGGTCGCCGTGCAGCACGTCGCCATCCAGTATCTTGATGGCCAGCGGGTCCTGCACCAGACGCTGGATCGCGCGCTTCAGCGGCCGTGCACCATATGCGCGGTCGTATCCAGCCATGAAGATCTGGTGCCGGGCCTCCGGCGTCAGTTCCAGCTCGATCTTGCGATCGGCCAGCAGCTTCTCCAGGTCCTTCAGCCGCAGGTCGATGATGTGCGTCAACTGTTCCTCGCCCAGCGGATGGAAGACCACGATATCGTCCACGCGGTTCAGGAATTCAGGCCGGAAGTTCTCGCGCAGCAACCCCAGTACATCTTCCTTGGTGCTCTCAAAGCTCTCCTCCGAAGACATCGAGTCCGCCGTCAGCAACGCGGCGCCGACGTTTGACGTCATGATCAGCACCGCATTCTTGAAGTCCACCGTGCGGCCCTTGGAGTCCGTCAGGCGGCCATCATCCAGCACCTGCAGCAGCACGTTGAAGACATCCGGATGCGCCTTCTCGATCTCGTCGAAGAGCACGACGCAATACGGCCGTCTCCGCACAGCCTCTGTTAGCTGTCCGCCTTCGTCGTAGCCCACATAGCCCGGAGGCGCACCGATCAGCCTCGCCACGGAGTGCTTCTCCATGTACTCGCTCATATCGATGCGCACCATCGCCTGCTCGTCGTCGAAGAGGAACTCGGCGAGCGCTCGCGCCGTCTCCGTCTTTCCCACGCCCGTGGGCCCGAGGAAGATGAAGCTGCCGATGGGCCGCTTGGGATCGCTCAACCCCGCACGCGAACGCCGAATCGCATTCGCCACCGCGCCCAGCGCCTCATCCTGTCCCACCACGCGCTCGCGCAGACGCTGCTCCATCTGCACCAGCTTTTGCATCTCGCCTTCCAGCATCTTGGAGACAGGAATTCCCGTCCACTTGGAGACGATGCTGGCGATATCTTCTTCGTCTACCTCTTCCTTCAGCATGCGCGTGCCGGTTGTGCCGGCTTTGTCCTGCAGTGCGTCCAGCTTCTTCAGCTCTGCTTCCAGCTTGGGAATGTCGCCGTACTGTAGCTGCGCCGCGCGCTCCAGGTCGCCCTTGCGCGTCTGCTCTTCTGCTTCAAAGCGCAGTGCCTCCAGCTTCTTCTTGACATCGCTCACCTTGGTAATCGCGCCGCGTTCCTGCTGCCAGCGCGCACGCAGGGCGTTGGACTGCTCCTTTAGCGCGCTCAGTTCCTTCACCACTTCGGCGAGGCGCTCCTTAGAGTTCGCATCTGATTCGCGCTTCAATGCTGCACGCTCAATTTCCAGCGAGGTGGCGCGGCGGTCGAGCTGGTCGATCTCCACCGGCACTGAGCCGATCTGGATGGCGAGCGAAGCCGCGGCTTCGTCTACCAGGTCAATCGCCTTGTCCGGCAGAAAACGGTCGGAGATGTAGCGATGCGAGAGTGTGGCCGCTGCAACGATGGCTGCGTCCTTGATGCGCACATTGTGGTGCGCCTCGTAGCGGTCCTTCAGCCCACGCAGAATTGCGATAGTGTCTTCCACGTTGGGCTCGCCCACGTAGAGGACCTGGAATCGCCGCTCCAGCGCCGTGTCTTTCTCGATGTACTTGCGATACTCATTCAGCGTGGTCGCGCCAATGGCACGCAGTTCGCCGCGAGCCAGCGCCGGTTTCAGCATGTTGCTGGCGTCCATCGCGCCTTCGGCCGCACCTGCACCCACGAGTGTGTGCAACTCGTCAATAAAGAGGATGATCTCGCCGTGCGAGTCCTCAATCTCCTTCAGCAGTGCCTTCAGCCGCTCTTCAAACTCGCCGCGGAACTTCGCGCCCGCGATCATTGAACTCAGGTCCAGCGCAATCACGCGCTTACCCCGTAAAATCTCCGGCACGTCGCCGGAGATGATCCGTCGCGCCAACCCCTCGACGATGGCGGTCTTGCCCACGCCGGGCTCGCCGATCAGTACCGGATTGTTCTTCGTCCGCCGTGCCAGCACCTGGATCGTGCGGCGAATTTCCTCGTCGCGCCCAATCACCGGATCGAGCTTGCCCTTGCGTGCGAGGTCAGTCAGGTCTTTGCCATACTTCTCCAGCGCCTGAAACTTGCCCTCGGGATTCTGGTCGGTCACGCGCGCGGCTCCGCGTACCACGGTGAGCGCCTTCAGAATCGCCTCATGCGTCGCGCCCTGCGCAGCCAGCGCAAGCTGCACCGCATCATGCTTCTGCGTCGCCAGTGAGAGCAACAGATGCTCGGTGGACACATACTCGTCCTTGAAGTTGTCCGCCTCTTTGAATGCCTGCTCCAGCACCTTGTTCAGCGCGGAAGAGAGATGCGGCTGCTCGCCGTTGCCACTGACCTTGGGCAGCTTGCCGATGGCCTGGTTCAGCGTACTCAGCAACTGCTGTGCGGGCACGCCAACTTTTTCCAGCACTGGCAGCACAACGCCTTCGCGGTCTTCCAGCAGTGCGGCCATCAGGTGCAGGGGCAGCACCTCAGGATTGCCGTTCTCGGCAGCATTGCCGGTGGCAGCCTGCAGCGCCTCCTGCGACTTCACGGTAAATTTTTCCCAGCGGATAGCCATAGTCAGATCCTCCTACGCCGGACGCGTGAAATCAGTGCTTTACGCGTCAATCACGCGCTTAAAGTACCCTCCTTTGTCTCCGGATGGAGCGAGGGCAGGACGTAGCATTCAAAGGATAAGATGGTGCGCTGAGCCATTTGGTTGCAGGATGTGACAGTAACGCACTCATATTTTGAGCATCACTGCTCATTTTGCCGATGGTAGGCCAGAAAGAACTAAATCACTTTCAAAATCAAACACTTGAGGTAAATCGTCTCCAGCAGCGTCACGATTTCTGGGTGATCCAGCGCCGCTCCGCGCGTCTCCACCAGCCGGACCCGTCGCCCCGCATCCGCTGCGGCAGAAGCTACTGCCGCCGTGAAATCGGGCAGGGAGACATGGTGCGAGCAGGAGCAGGTCACCAGCGTGCCGCCGGGCTCCAGCATCTTCAGTGCCCGCAGATTCATCTCCTTGTATCCCCGCAGAGCGCCTTCCGTTGCGTTCTTTGATTTCGCAAACGCTGGTGGGTCCAGCACAATCGTGCCAAAGCGCTCGCCTGTCGCCTCGTACTCACGCAGCAGTTCGAAGGCATCTGCCTCAATCCAGTCCACTCCGTTGCCGGAGTTCAGCAGTTGGGCGCGGTTCAACTCCATATTCTGGTCGGCCACCTCGAGCGCAGCGCGCGAAGTATCCACCCCGGTCACCCGCTCGCAGACCCGGGCCAGGTGCAGCGCAAACCCACCCTGGTACGTGCAGACATCCAGCGCGCGGCCGTGAGCATGCCGTGCTGCAGCCATGTAATTGAGCCGCTGATCGAGAAACGCCCCGGTCTTCTGCCCGGAGGCAGCGTCATAGCGAAACTGCAGCCCATTCAGCGTGAACTGCGTCGCCGTGCTGGCCTCGCCTTCGCCAAAGAGCGGGCCAGCCGGCGGCACTCCAAGCTGTTCCAGCTCACGAATGCGCGGATCGGGCCGCTCCCAGATCGCCGCCGGCGAAAACTCCTTGCGAAACTCTTCCGTCAGCACGGCGCGCACATCATCCTGCGCCGTCCCCTGCGTCAGCAGCTGCAGCAGCACGAGGTCATGGTATCGGTCGGCCAGGATGCCGGGAAGATTGTCCGCCTCAGAGAAGATCAGGCGGCAGGCATTGGTGTCCGGACTCTCCGCCAGAATCTCCCGCCGCAGCGCCAGCGCCGCCCGTGTCCTTACCCGCACATCGTCCAGATAAGCCGCGCGTTTTACCGCCGGCGTAGGGCTTACCATTCTCAGGGTGATCTGCGAAGCGCTGCTATAGAGCGCCGTTCCCAGTGGGATGCCGCGGCTATCCAGCACGGTGAGCAGCGCCCCCGGCTCTGGCTCGGTGGTGCCCAGCGCAGGAATCAGCTGCGTGACATCAGACCGATAGACCCAAAGCGAGCCGGTACGAAGTTTGTCTGACGCGCGCCGGGTAATAACGGCGGCGGGGCCATGAGCAGCGGGCGGGGCAACGGCGATCGGGATCTCAACACGGGTCTTAGGCATCAGCTAATGGTCGCACAATCCCTATCACCTGGTTGTTTACTGCGCCGCCAGCACGAAGCCACTGCGCACGTAGCTCACGTTGGGCGAAGACAGGTCTACCTGCATCAGCGTATTCGTCTCATCCGCGTAGATGTTGTACAAGGGCTTGCCATAAGAAAAGCCGTAATGGTGCACCGTGAGGGTCTTGCCGGCCAATGTGCCGGTTGTGTCTGCCAATGCGGTCCACTTGATCTGTCCACTCTTTGGGCCGGACTTTGGGTCCTGCGGCACGATGAGGAAGTACAGTCCGTCTGCTGTCGGATGGCTGGTCGCCTGGGAGAGCAAGGCCTGAAGGGCGCTGGCATCATAGTTGGGTGCGACTATATAGCCAGCCATCAGCGGAAGATCTTTGGATGGCCCCTGAATGCCCGCTTGCAGTGTGGTCAACAGCAGCTCTGTATGCGGTTTGTTCGGGCTGTAGCCGTTGGTGATTTGCGAGGTGCTGTCGACTACGTTTCCACCGGTATAGCCATAATTGGTGTCCAGCTTGTAGCTATGGGTCTGCTGGATGCTGGATCCGTTTCTCGTGATCGGATCGGCGGCATCGGCCTCTTTAAATTGGCTGACGGTGCGTGCCTGGTAGCGGCTCACGATCTTGTATCCATCCTTGGTCTTATCAAAGCTGTAGACGCACTTGCCCGTTGGCGCGCCGTTGCTTTGGATGGTGAAGGTATTCTGGGCCTGTGCAGCTCCAGTGGATGTCAGCAGAAGTGCGGCGGCGAGCGATAAGAGCTTCATGGTGTCCTCGGAGGCGAAGATTTTCAGGGCGCCAGTGTAACCTGCTGAGAAGTGGTCTGACCAGTGGGGTTTGGTTCCCCGCCGGGACGGGTTAGAGTAGGAGTGAACCCCTGTGGCCGCTGCAACCGGATGCCGGGGGAGTGAATCCATTGAATCAGCAGCGAGAAATCCAAGGAGACATCAAACAGATGGCAACTTCCGTTTACGACGTTCCGGTTACGAGCATGGCCGGCAAGCAGACCACGCTGGGTGAGTATAAGGGCAAGGTTGCCCTTGTGGTGAATGTCGCCTCCAAGTGTGGCCTGACGCCGCAGTATGAGGGACTTGAGAGCATCTACAAGGGCTACCGCGACAAGGGTCTGGTCGTCCTCGGCTTCCCCGCGAACGACTTCAAGGAGCAGGAGCCCGGCACCAACGCCGAGATCCAGAGCTTCTGTACCATGAACTTTGGGGTGGACTTCCCCATGTTTGAGAAGATCACCGTCACCGGCGAGGGCAAGCATCCGCTTTACAAGGTACTCATCGAGGCCCAGCCCAAAGCCACGGCGGAGAAGCCCGGCGCCTTCCGCGAAAACCTGAAGGGCTTCGGCATCACCCCGACCGCGGAGCCCGAGGTTCTGTGGAACTTTGAGAAGTTCCTGGTGAGCAAGGATGGAGCGGTGGTAGCGCGCTTCTCGCCCGACGTGACGCCCGATAGTCCATTGGTGACCAAAGCAATCGAAGCCGAACTGGCGAAGTAGTGGTTGCCGTTGCCAGTTGTCAGTCCTAAAAACTGACAACTGGCAACTGACAACTGTGTTCCCGCCATGGAGAGATAGAATCAGATATGTCTACCGTGCGTCCTGATGCGCCTGAGGCTGCTGCTGACTCCGTTTCTGCGGAGCCGGCGAAGCGTGCGGTGCGTCCACATGTCGGCCGGCCTGCCAAAACACTGACCATTGAGCAGAAGTTTGAGCAACTCCTCAAGACGGTCACCGCCAACCGCCCCGCCGACGACCTGGACATCATCCGCAAAGCCTGGGAGTTCTCGCTGGAGCATCACGCCGGGCAGGTGCGTGCGTCCGGTGAACCGTATGTGACTCATCCGCTGGAAGTCGCGCTGGTCCTCGCCGACATGAAGATGGACTCCACCGCCATCGCCGCTGGTCTGCTGCATGACGCCGTGGAAGACACGTCGGTTACCACCGATGAGATCTACGAAAAGTTTGGCGAGCAGGTAGCGCACATCGTAGAAGGCGTCACGAAGCTGGACAAGATCCAGTTTGCCAACCGCGAAGATCAGCAGGCAGAGAACATCCGCAAGATGCTGCTGGCTATGGTCAGCGACGTCCGTGTCGTCATTATTAAGCTGGCAGACCGCCTGCACAATATGCGCACGCTGGAGCATCTCCGGCCCGACCGCCAGGTTGCCATCGCCCGCGAAACCCTCGACATCTACGCCCCGCTGGCGCACCGCCTCGGCATGGGCAAGCTGCGCGGCGAGCTGGAAGATTACGCCTTCCGCTACACCGACCCCGTCAGCTACGAGCACGTCAGCAGCGAGTTGGACAAGGTCCGCGCCGAGGGCGAAAAGTTCCTGAACCACGTGGTGAAGCAGCTCGAAGAGCGGCTCCAGCAGCACGGCATCACGGCACGCGTCGAATCGCGTATCAAGCGGTTGTATTCCATTCAGCAGAAGCTGGCTGAGTCTGGCCAGCTGGAGCAGGTATACGACCTGCTCGCCATCCGCGTGATTACGCAGACGGTGCAGGATTGCTACGCCGTCTTCGGCCTGATCCACAGCATGTGGCAGCCGGTTCCGGGCCGCATCAAGGATTTCATCGCCATGCCGCGGCCCAATATGTACCAGTCGCTGCACACTACGGTCATCGACGGCATCCATCAGTTCGAGGTGCAGATTCGTACGGAAGAGATGCATCGTGTCGCGGAAGAGGGAATCGCCGCGCACTGGAAGTACAAGTCCGGCGACGCCCCTGTCAGCGCGAAGGACGAACAGCGGCTCGCCTGGGTCCGCCAGTTGGTCGACTGGCAGCGGGAGATGACCGACCCCAATGAGTTCCTCTCCACGCTGAAGATCGACCTCTACCCGGAAGAGGTCTACACCTTCACTCCGAAGGGCAAGGTCGTCGTGCTGCCTACGGACGCCAGCCCCGTGGACTTCGCCTACTCCATCCATACCGAAGTCGGCCACACCACCACCGGCGCCAAGGTCAACGGCCGCATGGTGCCGTTGCGCACCAAGCTCAAAAATGGCGATATCGTCGAGATCTTCACCCAGGCAGGCCACACTCCCAGCCGCGATTGGCTCAGCTTCACCAAGAGTTCCCGCGCCCGCAACAAGATCAAGCACTGGCTCACCGAGCACCAGCGAGAGCGCGCCGTAGAGATTGGCCGCAAGCTGCTGGAGCGCGAGGCACGCAAGTACAAGGTCAGCCTCAACGGCTTTGAGGATGAAGACTTCATCCGCGTTGCTGGCGAATACGGCCTCGGCGGCCCGCCGGAGCTGATGGCCGGTCTCGGTTTCGGCAAGTATTCCGCGCGGCAGGTGCTGAACAAGCTGCAACCGGGTTCCACCATGGCAGCCGAGCCGGAAGTAGATGCTGCGCTGCCGGGCGCGCCCGGCGCAATGTCTGACGCGGTCAAGAAGATCTACTTCGGCAAGGGTTCCGAGTCGCTGCAGGTGGAGGGGCACGATGATCTGCTCGTCTACCGCGCCCGATGTTGCAACCCGATCCGCGGCGAAGCCATCGTCGGCTACGTGACCCGCGGCAAGGGTGTGGCTGTGCATGCGCGAAGCTGCCCCAATGTGCAGAACCTGCTCTACGAGGCCGACCGCCGCATCCAGGTCGAGTGGTCCCAACCCGAAGCTGCCGCCGACGTCACCACCTATCCGGTACGTCTGACGATTCTCTGCGACGACCGCCCCGGTCTGCTGAAGGAGATGACCGCGATCATCGCGGCAGACAATACCAACATCCGCAACATGGAATCAAAAGAGAGCGACGACGGCGGCGCAATCGTAGATTTTGTCGTGCTCACGCAGGACGTCCGCCACCTGAACAAGATGGTGATGGACCTGCGCCGGGTGAATGGCGTGCGAGAAGTACAAAGAGTGCAGAAAGTCTAGGCCCGCAACTTTATTCCGGGACCTGCAATTTCTTTCGCCACAAATGATGAACGTGTCATTCTGAGCGCGCCGTTGCGCGAAGAATCCAGACGCTCCCAGCGCAACCCATCCCTCCCAATCTTTCTGACCATTTTTTCCGCTCCGGGGCTTCCCCCCCCAGGCAAACTCCTTTTGACACCGCACTGGCACAGGCCTATAGTCATAATTAGTTCGGACATCCGTCTGAATATGGATCACTGCCAATCGCAGCCATCCATCCCCAGGAGGGGAAGCTTATGAACAGCAATATTCTTCGCCGATTCCAGATCGCCTGCGCCTTATGTGGCCCGGCCTTCGTTCTTCTCTATGGATTGAGCTGGTGCATCCTGGGGCACAACTATCCTCCACCCGATCCGCAGCTCAGCGCAACCAACCTGGTGAATGACTTTTACCTGCGATACCGTTCAGACATTCTGCTCGGCCAGTCTCTCTCCACCTGCCTTGGCATGTTGTACCTGGCCTGGACCTGCCAGCTCACCGCGCAGATGTGGCAGCGCGAGAAGAACCACATCCTCTCGCTGTTGCAACTCACCGGCGGTCTGCTCACCGCATGGGTGCTCGCCTTCTGCCCCGTCCTCTGGGCCTGGTGCGCGGAGATGGCCGGCACGGTAGATCCCGTCATGATCAAGAGTGTGCACTTCCTCGCCTGGTACACCTATGACATGACCTACATGATCACCACGATTGAGACCATCGCCATCTGTCTCTTTGTCTTCCTCGACAAGCGGAAGCCCGCTCTGCTGCCGCGCTGGACAGGCATTCTTGCGCTCTTCTCCGGCCTGTCCTTCCTGCCGCTTACGTTCCTGCCGTACTTCAAGACCGGCATCTTCGCATTCAACGGTTACTGGTCCTTCCATGTCGCCTTCATCTCATACGCTCTGTTCACGGCCATCATCGGTTATTACATGGCCAAAGCGCTGAAGCTGCCGAAGACGGCCGCCCCAATCGAGCCAGCCGAGTTGATCAGCTAGCACTCGATCACCATAATAGCCAGTAGTCAGTCAGAGCGAGCCCCACACGCAGCGATTGCGGAGAGGGCTCGCTCTTCGCGCAGGCGTGAAATGCGAATCCATATACTGGAACTGGAGGATTCGATGGCAGTAAAGCGCAAGGCAATCGCAAAGAGCAAGAACGATACCGCGCAGAAGATTCTCGCGGCAGCCTTCAAGTGCCTCTCCATGCGAGGCTCCGCCAACGTGAGCCTGCGCGACATCGCGGACGAGGCTGGCGTCGCGCTCAGCCAGCTGAACTATTACTACAGCAATCGCGAACTGCTCTTTGCTGCTGTGCTCAAATCCATGAAGCAGGAGTATCTGGCTAATGTAGAAGCTGGCATGAGCTTGTTGGGTACGCTCAAGGAGAAGGCGCACTTTCTCATCAAGTACAACCAGGAGCTGCTTCAGACCAACCAGCGCCTCTACCGCGCCTTCCTGGATTTCTTCGGCCTGGCAATGTGGTCGAAGTCCTTCCGCAAGGAGATGAACGGTTTCCTGAGCGACATCTCCCGCGTCATCGAGCAGCAGATCGAGCCCCGTGCCACCGGCAAGCCCGGCCTCGCCGCGCACACTCCCGCTGCCCTAGCGACGATGATCCTTGGAACCACCTTCGGAATCGCGATGCAGTACCTGATGGACCCGGACCACGAAGAGATCCTAAGCGGCTTCGATATCCTGCTCGGCGTGATTTGAGTTGGATGTAGTGAGTGCGATGCAAGACTTTGAAGTGTGCCTCTCCTGAAGCCAACAAACATTGACCTTATTAGCCTCACCAGATAGGATATTTGTAGTCCTATCTGAAAGCGCGGTCAGTATGAGTAAGAAAAATCCGGGGGCTCCGGCTGGTGGAAAAGCGTGTTGATGAAACACACTATCTAACCGGAGAGCGCAGGGGTGGCATCCTGAGGGAAGAAGTTTGGTACAGCGGCGAAGAAGTCGTCAAATATACACTTGCATATATCGATCCACGTATCTGCGGCGTGGACAATGGGCGAGTGATTGGATATGACAACTCGCATAATCACCACCACAAGCACTTTATGGGAGTGATTTCGCCACACATCTATACGTCGTACGCAGAACTCTATGTGAAATATATGGCCGAGGTCAGAAATCTTTGGAGGCAACATGCCGGGCAAAACGATAATAAAAGTCGATAGTACCGAAGCCTTTTTCGCTCGCGGCTTGGAGCGGGCACGAGCGATGGATCGTGGCGAGAAGCCAAAAAAGGCGGTGTCGATTACGTTTGCAGACCCCGTCGATATGATGAGTGTGATGTCAGCACAGCGGTTGCAGCTGCTGCAGGCGGCTCGGCGCAAAGAGTTGCCGGTATCAAAGTTGGCGAGCACGCTGAAGCGCGACCCGCGTGCTGTGAGCCGCGACATCGCGGTGCTGGAACAGTTTGGGATGTTGAAGACGCGGTATGAGGTGAATCCAGGGCACGGCCGGCAGCGGATTGTTTCATCGACGGCGGAGAAGTTTCTTCTGAGCGCAGCGGTTTGAGTGCTGCTCCCTTCGGCCCTTCGTTTCGCTCTATGGCAGGCTCGGGCGGGACGAGCTTCGCAAAAAAAATAGAAGCTAGCTGTTCAGCGCCTTCTTCACCAGCTCGCTAATCGTCTTTCCATCCGCCCGAATACCATCTGCGGCCACTTTCGCCTGGATCAGCTTCATCACCGAACCCATATCCCGCGGGCCGGGCTTGGTGCCACCGTTGGTTGCGGTGAGTTGCGCAACTGCGCCGTCAACCAGCGCCTTGATCTCGTCTTCGCTGGCGGACTGTGGCAGGTAAGCCTCGATCAGCTTAATCTCGTCCTGTTCCTTGGCGGCGAGTTCCGGGCGGTTGCCCTTGGTGAACTGCTCCACCGAATCTTTACGCTGATTGATCAGCGTTCCCAGAATCTTCTGCGCTTCGGCTTCAGTCAGAGGCTCGCGCTTGTCTATCTCTTTGCTTTTCAACGCGGACTTCACCATCCGCAGCGCTTCCAGCTTCTGCGCTTCACGTGCCTTCATGGCGATAATAATGTCTGCGTTCAGCTTTTCGACGATACCCATGCCTGTTGCCTCTCTTCTGGTACAGCCTTCCATTATAGAAAACTACGGGAATTCCTGTCGCTCGGTACAATAATAGGCGAACGCAAAAGACTGCAGCCGGCATACGGCAGAGGAACTCGAGCGCTCCCCGCGCCCACTCCAGAAGGATCAGAATCCCATGCTTCGTAAGATCAGGCTTTTCACCCCCGGACCGACTCCGTTGCTTCCTGCCGCTCAGTTTGCCATGGCCGCCGCGGATATTCACCACCGCACGCCGGAGTTTCGCACGCTCTACACTCGCGTTCTCGGCCAGATGAAAGAGTTCTACGGCACGAAGAACGACGTCATCATCCTGTCGTCCTCCGGTACCGGCGCCATGGAGGCATCCGTCAGCAACCTGACGTCGCCCGGCGACCGCGTTCTCGTGCTCTGCTCCGGTAAATTCGGCGAGCGCTGGACCGCCCTCGGCAAAGCCTTCGGCTGCACGGTCGATACCATCACTGTGCCCTACGGCAAGACCTTCGACCTCGCGGAAGTAAAGGCGCATCTCCACCTTGAGACCCGCGCCGTCTTCATGCAGGCCACTGAAACTTCGACCGGCATCCGCAACGATGTGCAGGGTGTGGCCGAGATCATCAAGGCGCAGAAGAGCGAAGCTCTGCTGATCGTCGATGCCATCACCGGCCTCGGCACCACCACGCTGGACATCGACGCCTGGGGCGTTGACGTGCTTATCGGCGGTTCGCAGAAGGCATTCATGATTCCTCCCGGTCTCTCCTTCCTCGCCATCAGCGATAAGGCTTGGGACCGCATGGAAGCCACCTACAATCCGCGCTATTACTTTGATCTCCGCAAGGAGCGCAAGAACGCCAAGGGCGGCGAAAGCGCCTACACTCCAGCCGTTGCGTTGATCGCCGCGCTGGGTGCGTCGCTGGATTGGATCACCGCGCAGGGCGAAGGCGATCTGGCCAAGGGCCGCATCGCCATGGTGCACAACGCAGAGACGATCGCCGCCATGATGCGCGCTGCTGTGCAGGCACTCGGCTTCAAGCTCTTCGCGCCCGATGCCCCGTCTGCAGCCGCCACCAGTGTGCTCGCTCCAGAGGGCCTCGATTCCGGCGTGATCGTCAAAGAGCTCAAGACCCGCTTCGGCGCCACCATCACCAACGGCCAGGGCGACATGAAGGGCAAGATCTTCCGCATCGCGCACCTCGGTTTCTTTGACTACATGGATACCATCGCGCTCGTTGGCGCCCTGGAGCATGTTGCGTTGAAGCTGAAGCTTCCCGGCGCCGAGTTTGGCAAGGGCCTGATCGCAGCGCAGAAGGTCTACGCAGAAGCCACCAAGTAGTTCCATCGCGGCCGCGCAGGCTGCCACCGCACGTGTACGAGGGAGTTTGCAATGAAGATTGTTCTCGCAGAGAAGGTGTCGCCGGCGACGCTCGCCGTTTTCCAGCAGGAGCCAACCTGGACCGTCATCACGCCGGACCAGATCAAGAATGGTCTCGCCGCCGAACTGGCTGACGCCGACGCCCTCGTCGTGCGCTCCGCCGTTCAGGTGGATGCCAAACTGCTGGAAGCCGCACCCAAACTGCGGGTGATCGGCCGCGCCGGTGTCGGCGTGGACAATATTGATACTCCCGCCGCAACTCATCGCGGCATCGTCGTGATGAACACGCCCGGTGCCAACGCCGTCGCCGTGGCCGAGCTCACCATCGGCCTCATGCTCACCATGGCCCGCAAGATCTCGCAGGCAAATGCCACCATGCATGCCGGCAAGTGGGAGAAGAAGTCGCTGCAGGGTTCTGAGCTGCGCGGAAAGACACTCGCCATCCTCGGCCTTGGCCGCATCGGTCTTGAAGTCGCCGCTCGCGCCCAGAGCTTCGGCATGGAGCTCATCGGTTACGACCCGTTCATCGCACCGGCAGTCGCGCGCGAAAACGGCGTCACCCTCGTCTCCATCGACGATCTCTTCAAGCGCGCCGACTACCTCACCCTGCACGTCGGCCTCACGCCGCAGACCGAAGGCATCATCAACGCCACCTCGCTCGCCATCATGAAGAAGGGCGTCCGCATCATCAACTGCGCCCGCGGCGAACTGATTGTAGAAGAGGCGCTGCAGGATGCGCTCAAGTCCGGCCATATTGCCGGAGCCGCGCTCGACGTCTTCCATCAGGAGCCGTTGAAAGAGTCGCCCTATCACGCGCTGGATAACGCAATTCTCACCCCGCACATCGCCGGTTCGACCGACGAGGCGCAGGAGGCCATCGGCATCCAACTCGCTGAGCAGGTGAAGGCATACCTCAAGCTTGGCGTCGTGCAGAACGCCGTCAACCTGCCGTCTCTCTCGGAGAAGGAATACCGCGAGATGGCGCCCTTCATCGAGATGGCAGAGCGTCTTGGCCGCTTCCTCGCGCACGGCGCGCAGGGCAATCTCGAAGCCATTCGCCTCAGCTACTCTGGTCGCCTGGCCGAGGGCAAGACCGAGCTGATTCGCAACGCAGCCCTCAGCGGTGTGCTTGCAGATTCTGATGCCGTGAACCGTATCAATGCAAGCGCCATCGCGCAGGAGCGCGGTCTCCGCGTGCATGAAGATAAGAAGCCGGTCGCCTCTGGCGGCGCGGGCAACGTCCTCAAGCTCACGCTGCACTTCGGCGGCGGAGACTCCACTGGCAGCGCCACTGTGCTGCACGGCAACTCCCCCCGCCTGATCTCCTATGACAACATCGACATTGAAGCGCCGCTGACCGGCATGCTCCTCTGCATCCGCAACAAGGATGTACCCGGCGTCGTCGGCCGCATGGGCACCGTTCTGGGCGAGCACAAGATCAACATTGCAAACTTCGCGCTGGGCCGTTCCGTCCGCAGCCAGAGCGTCCCACAGGGACAGGCTCTCGCCGTCATCCAGATCGACGCGCCCGATGCGAAGTCGGAGAGCGCGGCAGTAGAAGCGTTGCGCAAGGTCGAAGCGATCGAAAGTGTACGCCTGGTGGAGTTGGAGCCAGGGGAGTCGAGGTAGCATGCCGCTTTACGAATACGAATGCACACAATGCAAGAAGCACACGGAGAAGATTCAGAAATTCTCCGACACGGAAATTACCGTCTGCCCATACTGCGGCGGTAAGCTGACGCGCGTCATCACCGCTCCCTCGGTGCAATTCAAAGGCGGCGGCTGGTTCAGCGACGGC
>DASWOP010000176.1:0-16780 GCA_036404255.1 Acidobacteriaceae bacterium
CAGTTCGCTCTCGGCTTCGACGAGATCGAAGGGGGAGCGGTTGGTTTCGGCGTAGGCGGCGATCAGGTAGACAAAGAAGGCGATGAACTGGAAGCCGCCGAAGAAATTCCAGCTTAGTAAGCCGTGGCCCGACTGGCTGGCGACGATGTGGCTGATGCTGAGTGAGCGGGCGCGGAGCACGACGCCTACCAGCGAGAGGCCAAGGGCAAGCTCGTAGCTGATCATCTGCGAGGTGGCGCGGACTGAACCGAGCAGCGAATACTTATTGTTCGAGGCCCAACCTGAAAGCGCGATGCCGTAGACGCCGATGGAGGTGATGCCGAGGATGACCAGCAGGCCGATGTTGACGTCTGCCACCTGGAAGAGATTGACGCCGCGGATGTAGAACGGCGCGCCGTAGGGCACGACCGAGATGGAGAGCAGGGCGCAGACCAGAGCGATAAGCGGAGCAATGAGGTAGAGCAAGTGATAGACGCCAGCGGGCGTCATGTCTTCCTTGAGGAAGAGCTTGGCGCCGTCGATGGCGGTCTGCAGAAGGCCGAAGGGACCGACGCGGCTGGGGCCCCAGCGGTTCTGGATGCGGCCCACGACTTTGCGCTCCAGCAGCACCGTGTAGGTGACGCCGGTCAGCATAATGACGATCACAAACGCGACCTTCAGCAGCGTAATCAGCAGGTACACCTGAATGGGGGACATCGAATTGATAAGGGAGTTCATTCGTTCGTCTCTCTCATTCAGTCTGCCGCAATTTCGGACGGCTTGTTGCGATACTTTTCGTTGAGCGTGTGTAGCATCTCGCTGTAGTTACCGAGCGTGCCGGAGGTAAAGAGGGTGTCGTTGGCGGGCAGGACGAGGCCGTTGCGCGCGGTATCAATCTGCACGAGACCGGAACCATCCGCGGGCTGCAGGTGCTGGTCGTTGCCGCTGAGGAGCTGTAGGCGGAGGAAGTTGTAACCCGGCACCAGGCGCTGGATCTCGTCCATAACGGCGTGGGTGTCGAAGGGGCTGAGGCGCGGCTCCAGGTTGTTGGCGGCGAGCCAGACGGCATGGCGGTCGGCCTCGCCGGATTGTGCGCCGCGGGTCTGGCCCATGTCTCCGCGGGTGCTGCCGCCAAAGGGAACCAGCTTGCGGATGTCGGCACCCATCTTGTCTGCGATGCGGACGATGAGTTCAAAGTCGGTGCGGACACCGGCGCGGTCCGCGGCTTTTTTGACCTGTTGCAGATCGCCGTAGGTGTTAGTCACAGAGCCGGTCTTCTCGTAGAGGTTCGCGGCGGGCAGGACGACATCTGCGATGGCGGCTGTCTCGGTGAGGAACATATCCTGCACGACGACGAAGGCGCTCTTCAGTGAGACGGGGTCTACGCCGTAGCGGGCTACGGGGTTGGCTCCGACGATGTAGAGCGCGGAAATCTGGCCGTGGGCAGCAGCGTCGAATATCTCCAGCATGTTCTTGCCGGGGGTGGAGGGAAGCGCGCTGCCGTATTCGGTGGCGAATGCTCCGGCCTGCACGACGGGCGTATAGCCGGGCAGCAGATCGGGCAGTAGACCCATGTCGGAAGCGCCGCGCGAGTTGACGTAGTCGCCGAGGAGGGCAAATTTCACGTCGGTGTGCGTGAGACCGAGTTTTATGAAGGCTTGCAACGTCTCGCCCTGCAGCTCTGGACTGAGGATGATAAGGAGATTTGGTTCCTCGCGCAACGCATCGCGGAGGGCGGTGAGGGATTGTGGATCGGCTGATGCGCTGACGGCGGTAGTGTCGTCTCCGCCGAGGTAGCTGGCGAGAGCGGTGTAGCCGAAGGCGCTCACCTTAGCGAACTTCTTCGCCTGCCGTGTGAGCTTGATCTCGTTCTCATTGGCGATGTAGATGCGGGCGTTGTTCAGCCGGACGTTGGTGCGCAATGCCCAGGCAAGCGCGGGATGCTGCTCGGTGGGATCGCCGCCGATGATGAGGATGGCGGGCGCAGTGGAGGCATCACGCAGGGAAGCGGCTTTATTCTTCTGCCCGGCGAGTGCACGGGTGAAGGTGGTGTAGTCGGCTGTGCGGTGGTGATCAATATTGTTGGTGCCGAGCACACTGCGGCCAAACTTTTGCAGCAGGTAGGCCTCTTCGTTGGTGATGCGATTGGAGCCGATCACGCCGATGGCTTCGCCGCCGCGGGCATCGCGCAGTTCGCGGAAGCGGTGGCCGACGAGGTCAAGGGCGGCCTCCCACGTGGCGGGCTGCAGGGTGCCATTGGCATCGCGGATGAGAGGCTGGGTGAGGCGGCCTTCGTGATTGGCAAAGTCGAAGGCGTAGCGGCCCTTGTTGCAGAGGAAGTCGCCGTTGATGCCGCTCTTGTCGCGGTTGTCGCCGCGGATGATCTCAGTGCCATCTCCCACGGTGCGCACGCCGAGGGTGGTCTTGCAGCCGTCTCCGCAGTGAGTGCAGATGGTAGCAACGTGGTTCATCTCCCACGGGCGCGTCTTGTAGCGATAGGTGCCGCTGGTGAGCGCGCCGACGGGGCAGGCGTCGATGCACATGCCGCACTCTTCGCAGTCGAGGTGCGCGAGCTGATCGGGGGATTCGCTGGCGGGGATATTGGGCGCGATCACGGAGGAACTGCCACGGTTCTGGATACCCAGCGCATAGACGTCCATGCCTTCGCCGCACATGCGGATGCAGCGGTAGCAGAGGATGCAGCGGGGGCGATCGAAGTAGACGACCGGCGACCACTTCTGCTCTTCGCGATGATTCTTCGGCTCGGCGTAGAAGCTCTCTGCCGCGCCGTACTTGAAGGTCATGTCCTGCAGTTCGCATTCGCCGCCAGCATCGCAGACGGGGCAGTCCAGCGGATGGTTGCCGAGCAGAAGTTGCAGCGTGGCCTTGCGCGCCTGCTTGATCTCAGGCGTGTCGGTAAAGACCACCATGCCTTCGGCGACGGGGGTGGTACAGGCCGTCTGCAGCTTGGGCATCTTCTCAATGCGAACGACGCACATGCGGCATGCAGCCTGCAGCGAAAGCCCGGGGTAGTAGCAGAAGGCGGGGATCTCAATGCCGACGGATTTGCATGCCTCAATCAGCAGCGTCCCCGCGGGGGAGGTGAGTGTCTTGCCGTCGACGGTGAAGGTTACATCTGCCATTCGTGGTCCTTAAGTTAAGCCTAGCTCAAAAAAAGCAGCAAAATGGCTGCCGTGAAGCGTACTGCTCATTTGGTCAGCGAGACGATGTGCTCCTTGTCGTCTTCGCAGGAAAACTATGGGTGCCGGTCAATGCAGCTTGTACAACTGGAAGAATCTGAGACGGGTCGTTCACGTCTTTGGTACCGCATACGACCTGGTATTGATCTTTCGTCACAACAATGACGGTGGGGGTGTACTCGACGTTGATGCGACGGCCTAAGTCATAATCTGCCCGCACAGCCTTGGCTAACGAGCCGTTCGGATCGAGCATAAAGGGCATATTCTGGCCGTGCCGCAGCAGCCAGGCCCGAGTGAATGACTGAAGATCACTGGTACTGCCAATGCCACGCTGCGCGGCAAAAACATCGCTCCGATACTGATCCGCCAGCAGGGGACTGATCTTTTCCTGGATATAGCGCGCACAGACTGCGCCTTCGAATGTCCAGACATGTTCCGCTATGGGGAAATCGTAACGCAGCAGGGGAACATTGGCTCGCTTTGCTGCCTGCACCTCAAGCGGGTGCGCGTGCGCACAAGCCGGACAGCCAAGATCTTCAAAGACCACGATGGCAACCTTGCTTCCGGCTGGCGGTTTAATGGCCGACATGTCTTTTAAGTTATTCTGCGGGCCGGCACCAAGAAACTGAGCTGACAATGCGACAGGCGCAAGCATGATAGCCAGCGCTCCAATCCCCCCGAAAAGTAATCTCCGCCTCCGCATCATGCCCTCCGTCGAACACTGAACAGCCGTTGATATCGCCATTGAATTAGTGAATCTCCACCAATTCCTGTGCGGGCATCAGCTTGGTTCCAGCTTGCTTGCCCTCGACATACTCTTCAAACTCTTTGCGGAACTTCTTAACGAAGCCCAGCGTAGGCATTGCGGCAGCGTCGCCGAGTGGGCAGAAGGTGCGGCCCATCATGTTTTCGGCTAAGTATTGCACGTTGTCGATGTCCTTCTTCACGCCGCCGCCGTCGTAGACGCGGGTGAGGGTCTTCTTGATCCAGTCCGTGCCTTCGCGGCAGGGGATGCACCAGCCACAGCTCTCGTGCTGGTAGAACTTGATGACGCGCAGTGCGAATTCGACGATGGAGACGGTTTCGTCCAGCACGACGATGCCGCCGGAGCCGAGCATGGTGCCTGCCTTGCCCATCTGGTCGAAGTCGAGACCGATGTCAATCTCTTCGGGCAGCAGCACTGGGCAGGATGCGCCGCCGGGGACGACGGCTTTGAGCTTCTTGCCGTCCTTGATGCCGCCGGCGACCTCGTAGATTGCTTTTTTGAGGTTGTAGCCCATGGGAAGCTCGTAGATGCCTGGGCGCTCGACGTGGCCACTGATGCCGAAGAGGCGCGTGCCGCCATTGCGTTCGCTGCCGAGCTTGGCGTATGCTTCGCCGCCCATGCGCAGGATGTGCGGGACGGCGGCGATGGTCTCTGCATTGTTGATGACGGTGGGACCACCGTAGAGGCCGACGATGGCGGGAAACGGTGGGCGGATACGGGGCACGCCGCGCTTGCCTTCAAGCGACTCCATCAGCGCCGATTCTTCGCCGACTTCGTAGGCACCCGCGCCGGTCTGGGTGATGACGTCAAAATCGAGGCCATCGATGCCGAAGATGTTCTTGCCGAGGAAGCCCTTGGCGTAGGCATCGGCGACGGCCTTCTCCATGATCTTGAGCAGGTAGCGATACTCGCCGCGCAGGTAGATGAATCCGGTCTTCGCGCCGATGGCTATGCCGGCGATCATTGCGCCTTCGATCACGGTATGCGGATCGTGCAGGAAGATGACGTGGTCCTTGCAGGTGCCGGGCTCGGATTCGTCGCCGTTGACGAGGACGTACTTTGGCTTGGCACTCTGCTTGGGGACGAACGACCACTTCATGCCGGTAGGGAATCCGGCGCCACCGCGGCCACGGAGGCCGCTGGCCTTCATCTCCGCAATGATCCACTCGGGGCCTTTTTCGGCGGCGAGGCGGGCGGCTTTGTAGCCGTCGAGTTCGATGTACTTATCAATCTCCGCAGCGCCCATGCCGAAGCGGCGGGAGATGACTTTGACTTCATCGGGATGGCTGACCAGGGTTGGCACTACTTCACATCCTTTCCCAGGCCGTGGGCGTAGTCGTCGAGGATGTGATCCACCTTGGCGGGGGTCAGATCTTCGTGGAAGTCGTAGTTTACCTGCATGGCGGGGGCCCAGCAGCAGGCACCGATGCATTCGACTTCTTCGAGCGAGAACTGGCCGTCGGCGGTCACGCCTTTATTTTCCACGCCGAGCTTCTTTTTGCAGTGATCCAGAATCTCGTAGCCGCCGCGCAGCATACAGCTGATGTTGGTGCAGACCTGCACGTTGTATTTGCCTGCGGGCTTGGTGCGCAACATGGAGTAGTAGCTGAGGACGTTGCGGACGTCGAGTTCGAAGATGCCGATACGCGCTGCGATCTCGTGCACGGCGGCGTCTGAGACGTAGCCAAGCTCATCCTGCGCGTAGAGCAGCATGGGAACGAGCGCCGAACGGCGCAGCGGGTAGATCGTCACCAGCTTGTCAAAGCGGGCCGCGAGTTCCGGCGAAAAAATCGTGTTGGCTACTGTGCTCATAGGTCCTTATCGTGCTCTTGCTATACCAGCCTGGCCGCAAAATGCTCCACGGCAAGCTCCATATCCATCGCCTGCTCATCCACTGCAATACTGCCGCCGGTCGTCATGGACCAGCTTCCCATCGCCTGGTGGCCTTTGTATGCCGTCCAGATGCCCGTACCGCTCTCCGGATCAAACCGGATCGTCAGGATTGCGCCTGCGGTGCGGACATTTACTTCCAGTTCCTGCGTCGCCTCGACGAACTGGGCGCCGTACAATCTTCCCGTTACCTGCAACGCTCCGAGATGCGAGCGAAGCAGCCCAACGAATGACGTCCAAAGCTCCCGCCGGACTAGCGCATTGAGTTCAGCCTGCAGGTCTTGCAAATCTGTCTCCCTGAGTTACTTCATTTTTTGCACACTATCTACAGCTTCCTTCAGCAAATTTTCTTTCATGTGGATGGCTCCCAATGTAGCCCCCAGGTTATATCCAAGAGTGTTCATGCCATCGCCACCTTGGCGGGTTGTTACGGAACGGGAATGACGAGACACTAAATTGCCATTGGCGTCATACACGTAGCAATAAAGACTGTTTTCCGTATCCGTATATGCCAAGTTGACCTGCGACGTAGTAATTGTGGTCGTGGTTACAGCTCCAGAATAGTTATAGTTCCAAGTATTTCCGTAATTATCGGTAACAATGCCGCTGCCATACGTGGGATTTGTGCTGGTCGATGTGTTTGTGCGAGTTGTCGGGTAAAAACCATTGAACGACGACTGCGAATTGGCGAATACGAATAGGTAGCTTTCTTTGTCTGACGACGGTGACTCACTAAAGCATAGCGATGGATATTTCTGCTGGTTTTTCTTCACCCACTTTTCTATATATCCAGGTTCAGCAGGGATGAAACGACCATTCTCAAAAGATCCAAAGGCTATGGTCTTGCCACACGCTCCGGTTGAATGAGCCACCGAGGGTGTCTTTGGAGCAGACGTCTTATTTTGAGCAGCAACGAGTTGGAGATTACCCGAAGATTCGCCTTGTGCGGGAATATTTGTCGGACTTACGGCTATAGGCTGACTAAGTACCTCAGTTTTAGGAGCATTGACCGACAACGAACTCTTGGTATCAGAATCTAGGGCAACGAATTTCGCCTTGAAGTTCGGGCTACGCCTGAAGGGGAACGCGTAGGTTGAGCCAGCAAAATCGACTAGCACGGTAAATTGAGTCCCATCGATGTCATTCGGAAAGAACATATACCCTGCGGCAATGTGCCCGTCAGTCACAGTAAATTGAGCGCCATGCTTGATCTGCTTTTTTACTGTTACGTCGTTTTTGGGGAATTTTTCGGATGGGCCATTCAATGATCTCAAGATCAAATTTGCGGTCGAATTGCTATGGATCGAGACCACATCAGACGGAATGACCGTCAGTGTTTTCCCTGGAGTCGAAGTTCCAAAACCAACTGCAAGAACAAGGTTGTTATTCAGCAAAGTTAAGGCGGCCGTCACGGTACCATCGCCAACTTGCATGACTTCTGTAAACAAACCTGATCCGTCTGAATACCAGCCGGGATTCATGATCGTGCTTTCACAAGTCGCGGAATCCTGCGCGGACCATGTGTGAACAGCGCCTTGAGCGTAGCTAGCAACCCAAGGGCAGCCGAAAACCGCAAGAACACAGAGGCTCTTTGTCACCTGCTGAGTAAACGCGATTTTGTAATTGGGAGTTCTCACCGGTCAATCTCCCCCAGCACAATATCGATGGAACCAATCACAGCGACTACGTCTGCCAGCAGCTTGCCTTTGCACATGGTCTCGACGGCTTGCAAGGTGGCAAAGGAGGGATTGCGCATGTGGACACGGTAGGGTTTGGCGGTGCCGTCGGAGACGACGAAGTAGCCCATCTCGCCGCGAGGCGATTCGACTCCCTGATAGACCATACCTGCCGGTACTGCAAAGCCTTCCGTCACAATTTTAAAGTGATGGATTAAGGACTCCATCTGCGTTTTCATCTGCTCGCGGTCGGGCAGAACGATCTTGGGGGCGTCGGCGGTGATGCGGCCCGAGGGCAGGCCGTCCAGCGCCTGTTGCACGATTTTTAGCGATTCGCGCATCTCCTGCATGCGGACGACGTACCGTGCCCAGACGTCGCCATCCTGCGAGACGGGCACATCAAACTTGAACTTCTGGTACCCGGAGTAGGGCATGTCGCGGCGCAGATCCCAGTCCACACCGGAGGCGCGTAGCGGCGGCCCGGTGACGCCGAGGGCAATCGCTTCATTCGCGCTGAGGTGGCCGACCCCCTTGGTGCGGCCGATCCAGATAGGGTTGCCGCTGAGCAGGTTTTCGTACTCGTCGATCTTCGACGGCATCATCTTCAGGAAGGCCTGTACCTGAGCGTAGAAGTCGATGGGGGGCTCCAGCGACAGGCCGCCGACGCGGAAGTAGCTGGTCATCATGCGCTGGCCGGAGACGTTCTCAAAGATGCGCAGAAGCTCTTCGCGCTCGCGGAAGCAGTAGAGGAAGACGGTGAGGGCACCGAGATCCATGGCGTGGGTGCCCAGCCAGACCAGGTGCGACTGGATGCGGGTCAGTTCGTTCAGCATGACGCGCAGGTACTCGGCGCGCTCGGGAATTTCGAGGCCGATGAGCTTCTCCACCGCCAGGCAGTAGGCGAGGTTGTTCGTCATGGGGGAGAGGTAGTCGATGCGGTCGGTGAGGGGAACTACCTGCTGGTAAAACTTGGCCTCGCAGGTCTTCTCGATGCCGGTATGCAGGTAGCCGATATCCGGCGCGCACTTGACTACGGTCTCGCCATCAATCTCCAGCAGAAGACGCAGGACGCCGTGCGTGGATGGGTGCTGCGGGCCCATGTTCAGGACCATGGTCTGGTCCTTGGCGGTGTTCGCTGCTTCCTGATTGTGCCGGGCAGAGTCCTCGATCACGTCGCTGACGGAGGAGTGCGGCATATCGCGTTCGGTCGTCCATGCCATTAGCGGTAACCCTCCACCGGGTAGTCTTTGCGCAGAGGATGACCTTCCCATTCGTCGGGCATCATGATGCGGATGAGGTTGGGATGGTCGTTGAAGCGAACGCCGAAGAGGTCAAAGACCTCGCGTTCGTAGAAGTTTGCCGAGGGCCATACAGACGTGATGCTGTCGATGGTGGCGTCGGCCTCTGTGACCATCGCGGCCAGCCGGATACGCTGCTTCAGGCGGTGCGAGAGGATGTGGTACGTCACCTGAAAGCGCGGCTCGGAAGGGTACCAGTCCACGCAGGTAACATCTTCCAGAAAGTTGTACCCTGCTTGCTGTACAGCCTGGGCGGCGGCAATGATCGATGCCGGGGCGACGAAGAGGGTCATCTCGTCGCGGTCGAAGCGGGCATCCTGCAATACTCCGGGCAGGGAGTTCACTGCGATCAGAGCGGCGTTGTCCGGACAGCCTTCGAGTACGGCTGCTTTATCCATGAAAGATGCCACTAGAGATCCCCCTTATCGGTGGACCAGTCAAGGACACCTTTTTTCCACACGTAGAAGAGGCCGACGCCGACGAAGCCGAGGTAAACCAGCATCTCCCAGAAGCCGAAGAAGCGGGAGCCGGTGATACGCGGCAGATCGCGGTAGATCACGGCCCAGGGCAGCATGAAGACGGCTTCTACATCGAAGAGGATGAAGAGCATAGCGACCATGTAAAAACGGACGGAGAAGCGGCTGCGCGCATCGCCTACTGCGGTCATGCCGCACTCGTAGGTCTCAAGTTTTACGCGCGAGTTGCGGTGCCGACCAATGAGGTAGGAGGCTCCGACCATGCCACCGGCAAGTCCCACGGCGCATACAATTTGCAGCGCAAGCGAGAAGTAGTTCCAGACGTAAGGTGTGCTCTGCATATCGTGTTGATGCAATTCTAAACGCTAACTGCGCCAACTTCGACTTTAGGAGCGTGTCTGACTAGTGTCAAGCTGTTGAAAGTCAAAGGATGATGGGCGAGTGTTGCACAGAATTTTGTGCTAAGGCTGGCCGGAGTTCGGCCAGGTGGCGAGAAACGCCACTGTCGGTGGGGCAACATCAGAAGGTCATTGCCTAGCCCTTGTGATGCCCGTCACCGAAATCTATTGAGTGCGTCGCTAGTCTACCAGCCAGCGGTAAAGAGTGCGCAGCCCTTCGAGATTGAAGTTGTTCGCGTTTGAGCCGATAGACAGGACAGGGAGAATAGTACAAATGTCCACGCTTACGGTCAGCACACCGGTTTCGGAGGAATGGCCTCTCGCCGCAGAACTTGGTCAAGCATCCGCCCGGGAAAAATCTCATACTCGTGTTCATAGCACCGCGCGCCGCCGCCGTCCCAATCGTGAACAGGGCATTGCACTGGAAAAGCTGGGCCATGCCATTGAGTACCTGATTGATAGCTCCATGTCACGTTGTGAAGGGCTCGCAACCGATACACAGTCGCATGATTTTGAGGCAGTACGCATCATGATGCGGCTTAATTGCGAGATATTTGCGGAGTGCGAGCCGGTTACAACCATCAGCGAACGGATCTGCCGCGCACTGAGATTCAGCCGGCAGCAGATGGTACGCTCAGGGGAGCATGAATTTCATCATTAACGGCAATTCCCGCACCCTTGAACTCGCCTCCAACGCTACTCTGGATCAGTTGGTTACCGCCCTGGAACTCAAAGGGGACCGCATTGCTGTTGAGTACAACGGGACTATCGTTCAGCGCGCACAGTGGCCCTCCACCACGGTGGCAGATGGCGACAAGCTGGAGATTGTTCACTTTGTCGGTGGCGGCTGCTGAGGCCTTTCCTGACCTGGATGATTTGTGGTCACATTTGAAAAGCAGATTCCGCCGCTCCGCTGCGGAATGACAAATATTTAGCGGATGCGCTGCCGGTATTTAATGGATTCGCTACTGTCCCCATACCAGCACGGCGAAGAGCCCTATCCAGAACAGTCCCATGCAGTGCCAGCACCAAGCCGAGGTATCCAGCCAGACCTGCCGTGTCTCTATGCGCCGCGCGTAGAGCAATGCGCCCACGCAGACTGAGAGTCCCATCAGCGCCAGCACAAGGTGAGCTGCGTGGAAGCCGGTGAAGAGGTTGAAGAAGCTGCGGCTGGCTTCTGCATCCTGGTAGACGGCCATGTAGCCGCGGCGCATTCCAAGCTGTAGCCACGCCACCCATTGGCCCACCAGAAAGAGCACACCCAGCAGCCAGGTGGCGAGCAGCCAAGGCATGGCACGGCGCGCGGCAGGCTTGCCCAGCCCCAGCCACTCATCCATCACATCTTCTTCGTGAAATATGTGTCTCCGGGCAAGTTCCATGGTGACGCTGCTCAGTACCAGAACGGCTGTATTTAGCCATAGAATTGGCGGAATGGGAATGGCATGCCAACTATTCACTATGCCGCCGGGGGCAACGCGAATGGAGGTCCTGGCCAGCAGAAACATCACCACCAGAGCGAGAAAACCCACGGCATCCGCCATCAAAAAGAAGATGATTGCAGGGCGCGCGCGACGCAGCCGCTCTCCGGGGCCACGACCGTCGTGGCGCTCATCACCGCCGTCGTCGCCATCTCCACCACCACCGCCGGTGCGCTTCAGGTAGGGAGGCCTGCCGCCGGAACCCGGTCCCTGCGGCGCGCGGTCTTTCCTTTGCTTTTTGTCTGGGGTGTAGACCGGGGGTGGGGTCAGGGTCGGCATCTTATCTCAGATTACTCCGGAGCTTCCGGCGTTTCCTGCGAGGTTGCCAGTACGGCTTGGTTCTGTCTACGACATATTCGCATGGCCAGCCAAACCTCGCATAGCCCTGCGACGATTTTATTTCTTTGCGGGTGTGATGTCGCGCTCGGTGGATGAAATTTGCGCTTTATGTGCCCGCACGAGGTCTACAAACATCTGGTGGACGCGGGTGTCGTTCGACATCTCGGGGTGGAATGTGGCGGCCATCAGGTGGCCTTCGCGGACGAGTGAGGCATCGCCGTCACGGCGGGCGAGGACTTCGACATCGGGCGAAACTTTCGTAATGCGAGGGGCGCGGATGAAGACCATCTCCAACGGGCCGCCGGGGAGGGAGGTTTCCTCGTTGAGGATGGTGGAGTCATTTTGGCGACCGTAAGCATTTCGCTCCACCGTGACGTCAAGCACGCCAAGGGAGCGTTGCGAGGGCTTCTGGACGTCTTTCGCCAGCAGGATGCATCCGGCGCAGGTGCCGAAGACAGGCTGCGTCTGGGCGAAGGCCTGGAGCCTGGCAAAGAAGTCGCCTCGCTCGAGGAACTTCAGGATGGTGGTGGATTCGCCGCCGGGAATGATGAGGCCATCGAGGCCATCGAGTTCTTCGGGCTTGCGTACTTCAATTGCGGCTGCGCCAACCTCAGCCAATGCGTGCTCGTGCGCGGCGAAGTTGCCCTGAATGGCGAGAACGCCGATTCGGAGCATCGAATTGTCTGCGTTTTTTTTCATTTTGAAGACTTACTTCGTCACCTTGAGCACAGCAAAGGCCGCGCAATGCAGCGACCCTTCGCTGCGCTCAGGATGACGGTATGGAGGGAGGAGCGGCGAGGGCTAACGTGCGGAAGCTTAGTCAGCTAGTTGCCCCCACGCCTCCCGCGCAGACTACCAGCCGCGCGTCTGTAGCAGGTCCTTTTCTTCAATCGCTGCAGCGGCAAGGCCCTTCATGGTTCCGGTGACGGTTTCGGCGGCTTCAGCCAGAATCTTCGCGTCGTTGAAGTGGGTGGTCGCAATCACAATCGCCTTGGCGCGGGAGACGGCTTCTTCGCGCTCCAACTTGTTGTGCTCAACGTCCAGCGGGGTGGCGCGCTCCTTCATGAAGATGCCTGAGCCGACGAAGACTGCTTCGGCGCCAAGCTGCATCATGAGCGCGGCGTCTGCCGGGGTAGCGATGCCGCCAGCCGAGAAGTTCGGCACGGGGAGCTTGCCGGTTTCGGCAACCATCTTGATGAGTTCGTAGGCGGCCTGGTGCTCCTTGGCGGCGAGGTAAAGCTCCTGCTCGCTGAGCACGGTCAGGGCCTTCATCTCGCGGACGATCTGGCGCATGTGCTGCACGGCGTGCACGACGTCGCCGGTACCGGCTTCGCCCTTGGTGCGGATCATGGCTGCGCCTTCGGCGATGCGGCGCAGGGCTTCGCCCAGGTTGCGCGCGCCGCAGACGAATGGCGTGGTGAAGGCATGCTTGTCAATGTGGTGAGCGCCGTCGGCTGGCGTCAGGACTTCGCTCTCGTCGATAAAGTCTACGCCAATCTCCTGCAGAATCTGTGCCTCGGCAAAGTGGCCGATGCGGGCCTTGGCCATGACCGGGATGGACACGGCGGCCATAATTTCCTTGATGAGCTTGGGGCTGGCCATGCGGGCTACGCCGCCCTCGGCGCGGATCATGGCCGGGACGCGCTCCAGCGCCATCACCGACGTTGCGCCAGCCTCTTCCGCGATGCGGGCCTGCTCGACGTTCATCACATCCATGATGACGCCGCCCTTGAGCATCTCTGCCAAGCCGGTCTTCAACCGCAGGGATACGCCTGCGCCGTTGTTTCCATTCTTGCTATGGTCTGAGCCTGTCACTGCCATGAAAATCTCCTAAAACTCAAGTTTAGCAGTTTCAGGTGAGGCGTGATGGGAAGGGCTACTACTTCGCCGTGCGTGTCCGCTTGCCAGCCGTTGCAACCGCCACGGGACAGGCTCCATTTACGCGCCTGCGCGTCTGCTGGGCGAAGAGTGCAACAGGGTCAATTTCAATGAAGAGTCCCTTGCTGCGTGCCAGCAACTCGCCGGCGGCGTTACGGATCTCGCCTTCCATAAACATCTTGCGGCCTTCGCGGCGCACAAGGCGGCCGGTAACGGTGTGCGTCTGGCCGAGAGGAGAGGGACGGAGGTAATCGATCTCCATATGCCGCGTCATGGAGACGGTGTCAAAGAGGCGGTTTACCTTGCCCATGGCTTCGTCGAGTATGGTGGCGATAATGCCGCCGTGGATGTGGCCGGGAGGGCCCTCGTAGCGGCCGGTCAGCTTTACCTTTGCCATGGTGGTATTGGTTGCGTGGTCAAGATGGAAGCGCAGCTTCAGGCCGCAATCGTTGGCTGGTCCGCAGCCGAAGCAGCGGTTCACCCGGGCACCCAGCGCCTGGTTCAGGAGAGCGGGGGTATGGCCCGCGCCCGATTTCTTCTTCGTGATCGTCATAAGCTTTCTCACACTGTACTGCACTGCGTTGGTTTGCAGCAGGTTAGCTCTTGGTTTGGATGCTGATGCCGAGGACGGCGGTGCAGGTATATCTCTGTGTTCCCCTAGTCAGGATTCAACGCTGATTCATCTTTATTTCATGTACGACGAGCACTCTGGAAGCAGATCACGTTGCTGGAGAGGATGCTATGTATCGCCCATCACTCGATCGCCCGGAGCCCCAGAAGGAGCAGCATGACACGCTGATCCTCTCGGATCTGCACCTTGGCTCTGAAATGAGCAGGGCACGGGAGGCAATCTACCTGCTGCAGTCGCTGGAGTATCGCCAGCTGATTCTGCTGGGCGATATCTTCTCTGACCTGAACTTCAGCCGACTGACTGGCGACCACTGGAAGTTCCTTGGCGCGCTGCGCAAACTCTCGAATCCAAAGCGGCAGGTGAAGGTCGTATGGGTGGAAGGCAATCACGATGAGGGGCTCTCCAAGATCATGTCGCACCTGGTCGGCATTCCCGTGTACCAGCGCTATGTGTGGGAGTACCAGGGCAAGCGCCATCTGGCCATTCACGGCCACCAGTTTGACCGCTTTGTAAGCCGCAATCTGCTCATCAGCCGCATTGGGGTGGAGATATACCACTACCTGCAAATGATCGATAGCCCCGGCAAGTTCGTGACTCGTCACATGGACCGCTTCAACACGCGCTGGTTGCGGCTGACGGAAAAGGTGGCCAACGGCGCGCTGGCATACGCTAAAACAGGGCATGTGGATCGCGTCTTCTGCGGGCATACGCATGTGGCAGACGAGCGTACCAAGGATGGCGTGCAATACTTCAATACCGGCTCGTGGGTGGATGAGACCCCGACCTACATTACGGTGTCTGAAGCAGGCGCAAGAATCAATATTTACGAAGGAGCTGCCGATGAATCCTCTGCTTACGATCGTTATTCCGGCCAGGAACGAGGCCTGGAACCTGCCACGGCTGCTGACCTCTTTGAGCAGGCAGGACTACCCGCTCTTGCAGCATACGAAAGTGTACGTTGCTGATGCGGACTCGACAGATAATACGGTTGCGGCGGCGCTGGCGTTCGCCGATAGGCTCAACATCACGGTTATCCCGGGCGGCCTGCCGTCTGTCGGGAGAAATTCGGGCGCAAGACTGGCTGATACTCGCTACGTACTCTTTCTTGATGCGGATGTAGAACTGCGCGACTGTACCTTGTTGCGCAGGGCGGTGGAGATGATGCAAGTGAGGGAACTGCATTGCCTTACCACCAGCATCGGATGCACTTTTGGACTCTTCCGCGACGACCTGCTGTTTGCTGCGAATAACCTTGCCCAGCGCATCGGAAGCTGGGTAAAGCCGTTTGGCACAGGGATGTTCCTGATGTTTGAGAAGGCGGAGTTTGACCTACTGGGCGGATTCAACGAACAGGCGCTCTATGCTGAAGATTATTTACTTACAAAGCAGATCTCTGTGCGCCGCTTTGGTATTCTGCCGGGCAAGATCTACACGACTAATCGACGATTCCAGAAGATGGGACACGGGCGGATTGCCTTCATGTTTCTGCGTACAGCGCTCAATACATGGAATCCCGGATACTTTTTGCGCGACCAGGGATATTGGAAGGAATCTGCCCCAATTACGCCTAAATTGGCGGGAAAAGCCGTTCGAGCACCGTTGTAGGTTTTTGCACGTTTCACGGGTCCAAGACGGTGAATTTGACGGGCTACACGGTGCTAACCGCAAGGCCCCGGACGTTCGAGCGGCGAACGTCCGGGGCCTTTTCTCTTTATTGAACAATCAGCGTGTAGGGAAGCGTCTTGGTATTCGCCGTAACGCCATCGGTTGCGGTGATGGAGAAGGTGTATTGGCCTGCCGGGGTACCGTTCGGATTGGTTGTGCTGACCGGAGCCGAGCCGCCTTTACCGCAGCCGTTGCCGGCGGCGAGAAGGGCAAAGAGAAGGGCGAAGAGCCCGGCTCCCCGCAGCAGCCTGTGATTTCTGGCGCCAAAGAGCAACATGGCCAAGACCAGACCGAAGAGAATTACCAACGTCAGCATCCATGGACGATGGAGATCCAATAGACCAATTCCTGCACCTAGGACGCGTGATGTCGTGGTAATCGTCAGCGTAAGCGGGGTAGCAGCGCCCAAGTTGACGCTCTTGCCCGGGCAGGCAACGCCAGTGACGTTCAGGCCTACGCAATTCACCGTAACCGTGCCGGTGTAGCCATTCACAGGCGTTACCGTCAGTACGATGTTGGCAGGGCTGCCAGCGCTTACTGTTACTGATGACGTGGGTGGTGTGCTGGTCAGGGTGTAGGAGGGCGTTGTGGTAGCAAGACCGGTGCCGGTCAACGTTGCCGTCAGAGCGGGATAGTAGATGCTGCTGGTAAGGACGGTTAGGGCTCCGGCGCGCGCACCTGTGGCCGTCGGGGTGAAGGTCACATTGATGGTGCAACTGGCTCCGCCTGCTAATGGAGTGCTCAGGCTGCAGGTGTTGAGTGTCGCGGCAAAGTCACCACTGACGGAAAAGCTGCCGATGGTCAGACTGGTCGGGGCGGTATTGGTGATGGTAAAGGTCTGCGCTGTGGAGGTAGAGCCCTGATTGATGCTGCCGAAGTTGGCTGTTGTGGGCGTGAGCGTCACCAGGGTGGATGCAACAGCAGCACCGGTGCCGGTCAATGCAGCCGTCAACGAGGGATACGCGCTGCTGCCGGTGAGCACGGTCAGTGTGCCTGTGCGTGCGCCGAGGGCTGTTGGGGTGAAGGTGACGTTGATGGTGCAGCTGCTGTTTGCCGCAATTGGCGTGGTCAGGCTGCATGTTACGGGGGTTGCAGCAAAGTCACCG
>DASWOP010000177.1:0-9291 GCA_036404255.1 Acidobacteriaceae bacterium
CCGAAGAGGATCAGATAGCGATAATGGAGGAAGAATTCTAGTGCTGGCATCAACGGTACCTTGGTCTACTCGGTGTATAGCTTAGATGACCAGTCTACAGCTGTCGATGCTGTTAAAAAAGAAAGCCTGCGGCAGCGCCGCAGGCCCTCCATCCAATCATCATTCCGGTCTATTTCACAGAAACCTTCGGTGTGACCGAATACCCCGGCCGCAGCAGATGGTCCTTGTTCTCATCCTTCAGATCGGTAAAGTCGATGCGCACGGGAAGCCGTTGCACCACCTTCACATAGTTGCCCGTCGCATTCTCTGGCGGGAACAGGCTCAGCTTCGATCCCGTCGCGCCGCCGATCTGGGTGACCTTGCCGTCGTACTTCCGTCCACCCAGCGCGTCCACTTCGATCACGACCTTCTGCCCCGGCTTCATCTTCTCCAGTTGGGTCTCCTTGAAGTTCGCCGTCACCCACAAATTATCCAGCGGGATAATCGTCAGCAGATCCTGCCCCGGGCTCAGATTCGTGCCCACGACCACGCTCTTCTTGTTCACGATGCCCGTAGCCGGCGCCATGATATGCGTATAGCTCAGGTTCAACTGCGCCTGCTGCAGCTTGGCCTGTTGCTGCCGGACAGCTGCCGCCGCCGCGTCTGCTCTCGCCTGCTCCACATGCCGCTGGCCGCTTGCATTCTGCGAGCTCGCCGACGACTGGATCTGCGACTGCTGCAGCTTCTGCTGAGCCTGCCGTACACCATCCTCTGCCGCAATCACGTCAGCCTGCGCCTCAAGCACCTGGCTCTTGGCCGCATCCCGTGCCGCCACGGCAGCGTCGAACTGCTGCTTCGAGATCACGTCGCGCTTCACCAGCGGAGTGTACCGGTCCACGTCGTCCTGCGCCTTCAGAGCATTAGCCTTCGCCTGCTCCACGCGCGCCTGCGCCGCTTCCACCTGTTTCTTGCTCTGCGAAACCTGCGCCACCGCACCCAGCACACTCGAACTCGCCGTGTTCACGTTCGAAGTCACGTTGATGTTCGTGATCGGCACGTTTACCTTGGCCTGCTCATAGTCCGCCTCGGCGCTGGCAAGGTTGGCCTGCGCCTGGTCCAGCGCAACCTGGTAATCCTTGGGATCGATCTCTGCAATCGGATCGCCGGCGTTCACCTGCTGGTTGTCCTCCACGTAGACCTTCACCACCTGCCCGCCAACACGTGCGCTCACCTGGTACAGATCGCCGTCCACCTGCGCGTCGTCCGTATCTTCGTAGTAGGTCGAGTGCCAGTAAAACAGCAGGCCCACGATCACCAGCAGCGCAAGCACGCCGATAATGATGAACTTCCGCCCCGACTTCTTCTCCGGCGTCTCGTCTTCCGGCAGAGTATCGTCCTTGCCCTGCTGCGGCTCACCCTGCTTGCCGTTGTCCTGGGGCTTGATCTGCACAGTCCCGGTTATCTGTGCGGTCTGCACATGCTCATCCGGCTTCTGCTTTGAATTCTGGTCTGGAGTCTCTTCGCTCACGGTTGTTTCCCTCCGAAATAGTCCTTGTAGTTCGAGTGCGCCACGCCCAGCGCACGCGCCAGTGAAAGCTTGGCGATATTGTGCTGGTAGAGCGCGCTGATGTATTGGTCGCTTGCCTGTTCCGCCTGCGACTGGGCCTGAGAAACAGCCAGGTTGTCTGACACCCCGGCCTTGAACCGTTGCTGCGCCTCGCTCAAAGCCTCATTCGCCAGATCCACGTTGCTGCGGGTCGCGTCCACCAGCTTGGCCGCGCTCTGAATATCCAGGATGGCGTCCCGCACATCCTCATTCACCTGCTGCAGCATATCGTTGTACTGCGCCTGTATCTGCTGGTAGCGCGCATCGGCCACCTTCTCGTCACCGCGCGTCTTGGCAATCTGCAACACCGGCGCACTGATCACGCCAGTCGCGGAATAAGTATCGTGCGAGTGTCCCGGCGTCGTGCCGATATCGCCAAAATCTCCCTGAAAAGCCGCCGATGGCAACTGCTGCGCAAACGCCGCCTTCTTCTGCGCGGAAGCCGCTTTGAGCTGCTCCTGCAGCGCCTGCAGGTCCTTACGATTCGCCAGCGCTGCGGTCACAGCCTGATTGGGATCAACCTGATCCAGCGGCGCAAACGGCGCCGTATCCGTCAGCCGGAACTGCTGTGCCAGCGGCAGACCGATCGTCCGTGCCAGCGCCAGTTTATCTTTCTCCAGCTGGTTCTTCGCCACGATTAACTGCTGCTGCAGATTCTGATTGTCCACCTGCGCCCGCAGCACATCGAGCTTCGGGCTCGTTCCTGCGTCGTGCGCCGCATTCGCCTGGTCCAGCGAAACCTGTGAGGTCTGCAACTCTGCCGTCACGCTCTCAATGCGGGCTGCATCGGCAATGCACGTCAGGTAGCCGTTGCCCACCGTCAGCACCACCATGTCGCGGGCATCCTGCGCAGAGAGCTTCGCGCCCTCAAAATTATGCCGCGCCGCAATGTAGTTCTGCAGCGATGCCACATTCAGCAGCGACCATGCAAGACTCGCTCGAAAGTCCACCACCTGAAACGGTCCCACAATGGGGTTGATCCCCGGAAAACTAATGCCCTGCGCCGCAAGATTGATCTGCGTCACCGATATCCGTGCCTGCGCGTCAACCGTTGGCAGCAAAGCCTGTAGCTGCTGCAGTCTCTGTCCGGCCGCCGCCTGCTGCTGCGAACTTTGCAGAATGATGCCCAGGTTGCTCTGCATGCCGCGGCGAATGGCCTCGTCCAGCGATAGATCCAATACGCCGGCGGTTGGCTTATCCGTCACCAGGCTGCCCTGGAACGAACTGGAACTCACGCCGCCCCCGTTTCCCTGCGGCAACGCGGGAGGCGCACTGCTGCCTGCCGTGGTTTGAGCCAAAACCGGCATTGTCAACAGAAGAGCCGCGACGATTGTGAGATTAAATCCGCCGCACATGGCAGCGAACGGTCTTGACCGGTCCAAGTCTTTCATCCTTATTTGAATGTTACCGCCTTTCCGGTCTTCAAGTTGCCACAGTTCCCGGAAAGGCACCCGCTACCGGCGCAGTATGAAATGACAGACGCAGGCTTATCCTATTGGAGTCATTCTTTTGATGTTCCAGCTGCCTCAAGTATGCAAATTCTTTTCGAGCCTACACATATACGCTTATCATGCATGCCCGGATTAAGCCCTTTCAATTACCCACAACTTCGTGCGAGTGCGGTTTGGCGGAGATTCAGGCTGAGCGCAGCGGAGAAACCTGCTGTGCACCGTCCACGCCACCACTCTCAAACCCTCCTCAACCAGGTATCTTCGTGGGCAATCAGCAGAGATCCACCCCATGCAGCCTGATCTACCCCATACAGCCGATCTACCCATGCAGCCCGGATTAAGCCCCCGGCTTCAGCCGGGGGGAGTGGGGCTTCAGCCCCACGGAAATAGCCCAAAAAAAGAAAGGGCTTCAGCCCCGGAGACGCACCCATCCCGTCAACATCAACGCAAATTCTTTTAACATTCACCCTCCACCCCCGCCTCGTAAACTAAGAACGTCCGTATGCCCAGACTCCGCCAGCCCGTACAGAACCGTTTCCTCAGCCGCGACGACTCCTGGCTCTCCTTCAACCAGAGAGTGCTGGAAGAGGCCGAAGACAAAGCAAATCCGCTGCTGGAGCGGGTTAAATTCCTCGCCATCACAGCCAGCAACCTCGACGAATTCGTTGAGATTCGCGTCGCCGGCCTGCTGCAACGCATTGAAGACGGCGAGGGCCACGCCGTCATGCGTGACGATGATCACGGCCAGCCCCCTGAGGTGCGCTTCGCCCGCATCTCTGCTCTCCTCCGTCAGTTTGTCGCCGCCCAGTACAACTGCTGGAACATGCTCATCCCCGCTCTTGCCGCGGAAAAGATCCGCGTTCTCGGATGGCATGAGCTGGATAAAGCCTCCCGCGCCCACGCGCTCCACTTCTACCAGAGTGAAGTCGATCCCCTTCTGACCCCGGTCACCATCGATCCCTCCCACCCGTTTCCGCGCGTGCTCAACAAAGCGCTCTGCCTCGCTCTCCTGCTCCGCCGCAAGCGCCGCGGTTCTACCCGCCATGCGGAGCCGGAGCTTGGTGTCATCACCATCCCCCGCTCTCTGCCGCGCCTCATCGCCCTGCCTGCCCCCACCGGCGAACATCGCTTCATCTTCCTGCACGACCTCATCCATGCGCAGGCCGCCACCATGTTTCGCGGATACACCGTGCTCTCCGGCTCCGCCTTCCGAGTCACCCGCAATAGCAACCTCTACCTGCAGGAAGAAGAGTCACGCTCCGTGCTGGAGAGCGTCCGTGCCGAGCTGCACAACCGCCGCAAAGGCGATGCCGTTCGTCTCGAGATCGAAGCCAGCGCCGACCCCATCATCACCGAACGCCTGCGTATCAACTTCGAGCTTGACCCCGAGCAGGTCTTTTCCACCCACGGCCCCGTCAATCTCTGGCGCCTGATGAACCTCTACAGCGCCATCGCCAACCCGGCGCTCAAATATCCGCCCTTCGAAGGCACCCAGCACAAGCTCCCGCCCGATACGCCGGATATCTTCACCGAGCTGCGGCAGCATGACATCCTTCTGCATCATCCGTTTGACAGCTTTGATGCCGTCGTCAACTTCATCACGGAAGGCGCAAACGATCCCAACGTCGTCTCCATCAAGCAGACCCTCTACCGCACCAGCGCCGACTCCTCCATCTTTCAGGAACTCGTCGAAGCCGCACAGGTCAAGGATGTAACCGTTGTCGTCGAACTCATGGCGCGCTTCGACGAAGCCTCCAATATCCGCTGGGCGCGCACCTTGCAAGATGCTGGCGTTCAGGTCTTCCACGGCATCCTCGGCCTCAAGACCCACTGCAAGCTGGCCCTCATCGTCCGCCGCGACGAAGATGGAGTCGTGCGCCGCTACGCCCACCTCGGCACCGGCAACTACAACCCCGTCACCGCGCGCTTCTACACCGACGTCAGCCTGCTCACTGCCGAACCGAAGATGACCACCGCCGTGCACAACGTCTTCCACTACCTCACCGCGCACGCTGACGCGCAGGACTTCCGCCCTCTTCTCGTCGCGCCCATCAACCTGGCAGACACCTTGCTGGAGATGATCGCCCGTGAAGCGAAGCATGCGCAGGCAGGCCGCAAAGCCCGCATCATCGCCAAGATGAACTCGCTCCTGGACCACCGTGTCGTCGATGCGCTCTACCTCGCCTCGCAGGCCGGCGTCACCATCGACCTCATCATTCGCGGCATCTGCGCCCTTCGTCCCGGCGTTCCCGGACTAAGTGAAAACATCCGCGTGCGTTCCATCGTGGGCCGCTTTCTGGAGCACAGCCGCATCGTCTACTTCGCCAACGGTGGCCAGGAAGAGATCTACTGCGGCAGCCCGGACTGGATGCCCCGCAACCTCTACGAGCGTTGCGAGACCGCCTTCCCCATCACCGACCCCGCTCTGCGCAAACGCCTGTTCGATGAAGTCCTCGCCGCCTATCTCGCCGACAACGTAAAAGCCCGCCTCCTCCAACCGGATGGCCGCTACCTCCGCGCCCCCCTCCACGGTGCCCCCTTCAGCGCGCAGGATTTTCTGATCGATCTCGCTTCAGGCCGCGCCACCTCATCCGGCATCCCCCAGCAGCCCCGGTCCACGATGGAACGCACCCGGATGATGGAACGCACTCGGATTAAGCCCCCGGCTTCAGCCGGGGGGAGTGGGGCTTCAGCCCCACGGAAATAGCCCCCGGAAAAGGAAGGGGCTTTAGCCCCGGGGACTCTTTTCTCTCCCCATGCTGTCAATACCTAAAAGGAAAACGCTCTAGCGATACGCAGCGGAGGAATCTGCATGTACACCCGCCACGCCACCCAAGCTCCGTGGAACCGTACGTCCCTGGGCTCCTGAACAGCCGGGTGCCCCAGGTCTCGCTTCTGAGACCTGGGATATCGCGCGTGTAGCGCGACCGCTCCTGCCCATCTCTCCGCCATCCCAAAATCTAAACCGGAGTCATTCTGAGCGAAGCGCAGCCGGGGTCCCCGGCGAATGGCACTTGATTCGCTGGGGTGGAGTAGCGCAGTCGAAGAATCCAGACGAACCCCTGCGTCACCCATGCACACGCAAGCTTCCGCCGCACCGAAACTCGTGGCTCTCTTCACCCGTCCCGACGTGACCGTGGGGCGCAACCCGCCAACCACTTTTGCCTTTAGTTTTGTCTCATGCAGCCCGATCTACCCATGCAGCCCGATCTACCCATGCAGCTAGATCTACCCATTCAGCTAGATCTACTCATGCAGCCAGATCTACCCATGCAGTTAGATCTACCCATGCAGCTAGATCTACCCATGCAGCCCGGATTAAGCCCCCGGCTTTAGCCGGGGGGGAGTGGGGCTTCAGCCCCACGGAAATAGCCCCCGGAAAAGGAAGGGGCTTTAGCCCCGGGGACTCTTTTCTCTCCCCATGCTGTCAACACCTAAAAGGAAAACGCTCCAGTGTAGTGAGTCAGTAATTCGTTTACTATCCCAGGGCCAACGGCCCTGGGATATACCAGCCTGGGCCGTAGGCCCAGGTACAGTTTCAGCTCAAAGCAGAGGGCTGAAGGCCCGATATATAGTGCAACGAACTTCAGAATCAGGACACTAGCCATGCGCAGCGGAGGAATCTGCATGTATACCCGCCACTCCACCCACGCTCCGTTGTACCGTACGCCCCTGGGGCTCCTGAACAGCATCCATGCTTTATCCAGGAGTTCACCGTGACCTATCCAAGGAACTCACCGTACTGAGTCCTGAGCTCTCACCTGCAAATCATCTTTTTTTGTCAACTTTGGCGTGTTTTCCATCCCAATTCACTACAATTAATTACAGAAGTAAATTTTCATCAACTACCGGGAACACCCCTAACCCTTTACGAATGAAATATTTAGCTGTAAATATCTTATTTTGAAATATTTAGCCGCTGCTAAATCGCTAAGTATCTGCAAACAAGATATTTAGAAATCGATGGTGGGAGAGGGGGGAGGGTCCCCAAAGATCAGTTCTCGGCACAGGGCAGGATGCTGCGTTTTGCCTCGGCCATAAGGAATCTGCTGCGGCACCCCGGCACAGCCGGGGTAACAGTCAATCCACAGCGATGTGCTCTACCCTGAAAGCGTACCCATTTTTTTACCGCAGATCGGAACACTTGGAATTGGCCCCCGCATCACTGCTTCCGCTGCTGGAACGCAGCTTTGGTTTTTCGTGCTTCCGCGCGAATCAGGAAGCGGTCTGCCGCGCCGCCATCGACGGCAAAGACGTTCTTCTGGTCATGCCCACCGGAGCAGGTAAGTCCCTTTGTTATCAGCTCCCTGCCATCGCCCGCGGTGGCACCACTCTGGTCATCAGCCCGCTCATCGCGCTCATGGAAGACCAGGCCGCCAAGCTCGCCGCCCTCGGCTTCCGCGTCGCCCGCATCCACTCCGGCATGGATCGCGCCGATTCGCGTCAGGCCTGTATGGACTACCTGAATGGCACGCTGCAGTTCCTCTTCGTCGCGCCGGAGCGCATGCGTGTCCCCGGCTTTCCCGAGATGCTGGCGAAGCGCAAACCCTCCCTGATAGCAATCGACGAGGCCCACTGCATCTCGCAATGGGGCCACGATTTCCGCCCCGACTACCGCATGCTCGGCCAGCACCTCCCCAGCCTCCGCCCCGCCCCCATCATCGCCCTAACCGCCACCGCCACCCCCATCGTGCAGGACGACATCGCCCAGCAGCTGAATCTCGGGCACACCGCGCGCTTCATCCACGGCTTTCGACGGGAGAATCTTGGCATTGAAGTCGTGGAGGTCGCAAAATCCACGCGCGGCCAGTTCGCGCTGGAGATTCTCTCCGACCCCGAGCGCAGGCCCGCCATCGTTTACGCGCCCACGCGCAAGGAGGCGGAAACACTCGCCCGTGAACTCTCGAACCACTTCCCCGCGGCCGCCTATCACGCAGGGCTGGAGCCGAAGGTGCGCGAGAGCGTGCAGTGCCAGTTTCTCGATGGCACGCTGGACGTAGTCGTCGCCACCGTCGCCTTCGGCATGGGCATCGACAAGGCGGACGTGCGCACCGTGATCCACACCGCCCTCCCCGGCAGCCTCGAAGCCTACTACCAGGAGATCGGCCGCGCAGGCCGCGACGGCGACCCCAGCCGGGCCATCCTGATGCACGCCTATTCGGACCGCCGCATGCACGATTTTTTCTTTGAACGCGACTATCCCGATGCCGCCGAACTCGCTCGCATCTACAGCGCACTCTCCGCCGATCCGGTCGATGTGGACAGCCTTCGCAGCAAGCTGAAGATGGAGCAATCCCTGCTGGATAAAGCACTGGAGCGGCTCACCGCAGCTGGCGGCGCATTGCCAGACTTCAACGGCGAGGCCATTCGCGGAGACAACGCCGCCTGGCGCACTCTTTACCTCGAACAGAGCAAACGCCGGCGTCTGCAGCTGGATCGCATGGCGCGCTTTGTGGAATCTAACCAGTGCCGCATGGCCGCGCTGGTGCATCACTTTGGCGATGTGGAAGATGCTCTACAACCCTGCGGGCAATGTGATTTCTGCGCGCCGCAGCGCTGCGTAGCGCAGAAATTCCGCGCCGCGACCGACGAAGACCAGCGCCATACCCGCGCCATCCTGAAGGCCCTGAGCAGCGGCGTCTCGCAGTCCACCGGCAAGCTGTACAAAGAGGTCTTCCCCCGCGAAGAGATCAGCCGCACCGGCTTTGAAGATATGCTCGGCGCGCTAGCCACCGCCGGTATGGTGGAGATTGAAGACACTACCTTCGAGAAGGATGGGCGAACCATCCCCTTCCGCCGCGCCTCTCTCACACTGCGCGGAGAGAATGCCGAAGAGAATGATGGCATTGAAAACGCACTGAGCGGCATGCGCTTCAAGAGTGATCGGCCTGCCACAGCCAAGCGCAAACGCGAGCGCACCCTGGTGCGCGATCCCTTCCACGCTGCCACGCCGCCGGATAAGATCGTTCCGCGCAAGCAGACCTCCACCGAACCGCTGGCGCCGGAAGCAGCCCTCTGCGAAGAGCAACTCCGCACCTGGCGGCTCGCAGAGTCCAAGCGGCTCGGCCTGCCACCCTTCTTCATCTTCGGCGATAAAACCATGCGCGCCATCGCCATGGAGCGCCCACGCTCGCTCAGCGATCTGCTTACCGTACCCGGCATCGGCTCGGCCAAAGCGGACAAGTTCGGCGCCGCCATCTGCAGCATCTGCCGCGCAGACTAGCCCGTCTTCGACACCAGCCGGATCATCTCCGG
>DASWOP010000178.1:0-25118 GCA_036404255.1 Acidobacteriaceae bacterium
CGCGATTGGTCCGTTCCGTGGGCCACATCGTAGTAGAGCCGCCGCCCGCACGTCTCGCACGTCATCGGCGTCTCCTGGTCAGAGCTGCGCAGCTCGTTCCATCGCTGCGGCCGCACCATCATCTGGCACGCCGAACACTTCATGTCCCACGCCGCCGCCAGTCCCGTCTTCTTCGCGCCAGACACGCGATCATACGCCGCCAGCGCCTCTTCGCCGATCAGCGACCGCAGCCGCTCCCGCTCGGCCTTTAGCAGCACCAGGCGCTTGTCGTTGGCAGCCTTTACCCCCGCAGCGCGCTCCCGCTCCGCCTCGCTCAGCTTCACCTGGTAGCCAATCTCTTCCTCGGCCTTCTTCCGTTCGGTCTCCAGCGCCTCGGCGCGCTCCATGCTCTCCAGTTCAGCATCTTCCAGCTTTGTGATCGCCTCTTCCGCGAACGTGATCTCCTTCAGCAGCGCCTTGTACTGCTCATCGTTCTGGACGGTGTCCACCTGCACGCGGTACTTCTGGATCTTCTGCTGCCTGTCGCGCACGTCCGACTCCTGCCGCCGCCGCGTCGCATCTTCCGTCTTCAGCCCGTTCTCCGCGTTAGCCAGCGCAGTACGTGCAGCGGCCAGCGCAACCGCCAATTCTGCCGCCCGCTTGGGCAGCGCAGCCAGCTCTGCTATCAGCCGTGAAATCTCTCCATCGCATACCTGTAGTTCAATCAGCTCGTCCAGATCACGCATTTTCAATTACTCCAGGGGGAAATCGCAGTCTAGCACCCTGTCCCCAATTTCGCTGCATCGCCACCGCTGCTGTGAGACTCTATATTCCTACGCATGAGCTCCTCCGTCACCGTCGATGAGCCGTCCGGCCTGTCCATGAGCGCGCCCACCCCCCTCTGGAAGCCGCGAGCAAACAAGTGGGCTATCGCAATTACGGTCACCCTGGCCACCTTCATGGAGGTGCTCGATACCGCGATCGCCAACGTGGCCCTTCCCCACATCGCCGGCGGCCTCGGAGCATCGCAGGATGAAGCCACTTGGGTCCTCACCTCCTACCTCGTCGCCAACGCAGTCATCCTGCCAGCCAGCGCATACCTGACCACCTTCATCGGTCGCAAGAAGTTTTACATGATCTGCGTCGTACTCTTCGGCATCAGTTCCATGCTCTGCGGACTGGCGCCATCGCTTCCCCTGCTCATCTTCTTTCGCGTCCTGCAGGGCATCGGCGGCGGCGGCCTCGCCCCATCCGAACAGTCCATCCTCGCAGACACCTTTTCGCCCGCTGAGCGCGGTCAGGCATTCGCCCTCTATGGCATCGCCGTCGTTGTCGCCCCGGCCATCGGCCCCACGCTTGGCGGCTGGATCACGGATAACTACGACTGGCGCTGGATCTTCTTCATCAACATCCCCATCGCCATCCTCTCCCTCTTCCTCACCAATCGCCTGGTTGAAGATCCACCCTGGGTCAAAAAGGAAGTCGCCATATCCCACAAGCGCGGCCTTAACCTGGATTACTTCGGTTTCGCCCTGCTCGCCATCGGCTTTGGTTCGCTGGAATTCATCCTCGACAAAGGGCAGGAAGACGACTGGTTCGGCTCCCGCCTCATCCTCTACTTCGTCATCGCCTGCGTTTCCTCCCTGGCCACCCTCATCTTCTGGGAGCTGCGGCAGATCCGCAACGGCCATCGCCCCATCCTGAACCTCACGCTCTTCCGCAAAAAGACCTTTGCCATCTCCTTCACCCTGATGTTTGTGCTCGGCTTCACTCTCTACGCCACCACCGTTCTGCTCCCGCAATTCGTACAAACTCTGCTGGGTTACACCGCCGAGCTCGCCGGATTCGTCATCTCACCCGGCGGCTTTGCCACCATGCTGATGATGCCCATCGCCGGCTTCCTCGTCAGCCGCGTCGATCTTCGTTACATGATGGGCACGGGCTTCCTCATCCTCGGCTTCGCGCTGGTGGGCATGCATACGCTCAACCTGCAGGTGAGCTACGGCTACGTCGCCATGCTGCGCGTCTTTCAGGCCGCCGGCCTCGCCTTCCTCTTCCTGCCCATCAACTTCGTCTCCTACACCGGCATTCCTCAGACGCAGAACAATGACGTCTCCGGCCTCACCAACCTCGCCCGCAACATCGGCGGCAGCTGCGGTACCGCATTCCTCACCACCATGATGGCTCGGCGCGTGCAGTGGCACCAGAACAACATGGTGCGCAACCTCGTCCCCTCCTCGCCCATCTTCCAGCAGCAGATCCACACCCTCAGCCAATTCTTCCTCTCCCACTCCCTCACCTCCAGCCCCTCCACCGCCGGATTCATGGCCCAGGCCTTCATCTACCGCGAACTCTACCGCCAGTCCACGATGCTCTCGTATCTTGATGTCACCTCCGTACTGGCCACCGGCTGCTTCATGATGCTTCCCCTGGTCGCCTTCGTCGGCAAGATTAAGAAGCCCGTCGGCGACGCCCCCATGCACTAGCCCGGCACATTCATACCGCCAAAGAGTTTCCTCCCCCATGGATGCCAATGGAGTCCTCAAGCCACCTCACTTTACCCCGTGCAATCACCGTGCGTCATCCAGAAACCATCCACAAACCATCCAGGAAAAAACACGCAAAACCAGACTTTCTGCACCCAATTTGGCGTAGTTTCCATCCAAAATCACTACAATTAATACAGGAAACAAATTCCTCTTCCCAACGATCTTTCTCATAACACATTGCGAATCAAATATTTACCCGTAAATATCCTGTTTCCAAATATTTAGCCGTATTCACATAGGCTAAGTAACTGCAAACAAGATATTTAGCATTTCAGCCGGGGGAGGGGGTACTCAGCAGCATCCGCAAAGTCGGGTAGTACACTTGGGCCATCATGAAATCCCTTCTCGCTCTGCTTTTGGCCGCTCTCTCTGTGCCTTCTCTCGCACAAACTACCGCCCCCGCCTTCGGCCTCAAAGAGGCAAAGGCCCTCGGCGCCGCTGACACAGCGCAGTTCTACGCCGCCAACACCTCCCCCATCTGGGACGCCCTCTCCCCCGAGATGAAGAAAAACATCAAGGACCCCGCCGGCCTGCAAAACATCCAGCACAAGGTCACCGCAATGTTCGGCAAAGAAGAGCGAGTGCTGCATGAGAGCGTGCTGCTGACGCCTGGCAACATCTACGCCTACACCCGCATCATCGAGTTTGAAAAATCCGAGCAGAGCTTCCTCTTCCAGTGGAGCTTCAGCGCGGATGGCAAGGTGATTGAAGGCTTCGGCATCCATCTGGAACCCAACCCTGCCCCCACCAAATTCGCCGACTACAAGGACAAGACCCCCCTTACCCTGCCCCTTGCCGGTGCGTGGACCGTCTACCAGGGCGGCGACTCCGTTGGCGAGAACTACCACGCAGGCACTATTGATGAACGCTTCGCCTATGACCTGGCCCTGCTCAAGGATGGCGCAATCTACTCCGGCGACGGTACTAAATCAGAGGACTTCTTCGCCTTTGGCCAACCCGTCCACGCGCCCGGAGCGGGCAAAGTCGTCTCCCTCGCAGACCAGTATGCTGACAATGCCCCCGGCAAGGCTGCTGCTGAGGGCGATCCCCGTCAGGGCAACTCCATCGTGATCGATCACGGCAACGGCGAATTCTCCATGCTCGCCCACCTCAAGTCCGGCAGCATCAAGGTCAAAGCCGGAGACACGGTGAAGGCCGGAGACACCATTGCTCAGGTCGGCCAGAGCGGCGACGCCCCCATGCCCTACCTCGACTACCACCTCCAGAACACCCCCGTCTGGTCCAAGGGCAAGGGCCTTCCCATCCAGTTCCAGCACCTGCTGGTGAACGGAAAACCCACCCCCACCCCACCTATCCGCGGCGACGTAATCGAGACCAAAACAGCGGCCATTCCTGCCAAATAAAGACATTTTTCGCTGCGGTTTCTCTCTGAAACCGCGGCACAATGCCCAAACAATCACGGGTACTGTTCAGCGTTGAAGCGTGCCTCATCCCCGCCTGCACGCTACAATTCCTTCATGAAGACTGTTCTTTCCGTGCGCGCCATGGGCGCCCTTCTCTTGTTCGCCACCGCCGCCGCCCAAGCCCAGAAGCAATGGACCGTTGAAGACATCTACCGCAATGGCGGCCCCACCGGCACCGCCCCCCGCAGCTTCGAATGGTCCCCAGACGGCCGCCTGCTCACCTTCCTGGCCGCTGACGACAAAGTCGGCAAGACCGGCGACCTGCTTGCGCTGGAAACCGCTACCGGCAAGCTCACCGTCCTCGCCACCAAAGACAAGCTAACCGCCGCCCCCATCTCCGAGAAGGACAAAGACCACCGCGCCCGCTACGGCATGCCCAGCTACACCTGGGCCGCGGACTCTAAACACCTCATCCTCGACGCTGGCGGTGTGGTAGCGCTCTATGATGTTGCCGCTGGCACCGCCACCCGCATCGTAGACACCGGCAACGGCTCCGGCGATGATCCCAAGTTCTCGCCCGACGCCAAATCCATCTCCTACCTGCGCGATCACAATCTCTTCGTCGCCCCCGCCACCCCCAACTCCCACCACGAACTCAACCTCTCCCGCACCACCGGCGACGCCACGCTCAACGGCGAGGTCGACTGGGTCTACCTGGAAGAGCTCGACGTCCGCAGCAACTACTTCTGGGCGCCCGATTCGCAGCATCTCATCTACCTGCAGGCCGACGAATCCAAGGTTCCCCAATACCCGCTGACCGACCTGAATGAGACGCACGCCACGGTCGATATGCAGCGCTACCCCCAGCCCGGCGACCCCAACCCCGCCGTGCGCGTAGGCATCGTCAGCGCCAAGGGCGGCAGTACAACCTGGATCGACGTTCCTTTCAGCGCAGGCAATGACTACATCCCCCGCTTCGGCTGGGTCGACGCAAAGACGGTCTATGTCGAAGTCCTCACCCGTGACCAGAAGCACCTCAACCTCTACCTGGCGGATGCAAAGAGCGGCAAATCGCACCTGATCTTTACGGATACCGACACGAAGTACCTCGACACAAACTACGACGTCACCTTCATTGACGCCTCCCGCTTTCTCTTCACGAGCTGGCGCGACGGCCATACCCACCTCTACCTCTACGCCGTGGACGCCACCCACCCCCTCACCACATCCGCCACACTCACCCGCCAGCTCACCCAGGGTGACTTTGAAGTGGAGAGCCTCCTTGGCGTTGATCCAAAGACGCAGACTGCTTTTTACCTCTCCAGCGAAGGCGACCCAATCCAGAACGCGGTCTGGTCGATCCAGCTTGACGGCACCCACAAGCAGCGCCTCAGCAGCACCCAGAACACAGGTACTTACCGCGCAGTCTTTGCTCCCGACTTCAAACACTACCTCAACATGAACGGCAGCATCCTCAAGGCCTCCACCATCTCGCTCTGCGATTTGAACCAGGCGTGCACGCCGATTTACACTCCGCACACGCTCGCCGATCTCGGGTACACCGCCATCCAGCCACAGATCCTGCACCTGAAAGCCAAGGACGGCACAACGCTCTACGGTTCGCTGCTGCTGCCACCAAACGCGACATCCGCGGCTTCTGTCCCCCTGATCCTGAATCCCTACGGTGGCACGCACGCTCAGAACGTTCGCAATGCATGGGGAGGCGGCAACCAGCTTTTTGACCAGCTTCTGGCCCAACATGGATTCGCCGTGCTGGATGTTGATAATCGTGGCATGGGTGGCCGCGGACGCGACTTTGAACAGTTCGCGTACAACAACTTTGGCCCTGTCCAGCTTGAAGATCAGATCTCCGCGCTCGATCAGGTACTTGTCCAGTTCCCGCAGCTTGACACCAAACGCATCGGCTTCTGGGGCTGGAGTTGGGGTGGATCGTTCACCCTCTACGCCATGGAGCACAGCGACCGCTTCAAGGCTGGCATCGCAGTCGCCCCTGTCACCGACTGGCGCAACTACGACAGCGTCTACACCGAACGCTACCTCGGCCTGCCCGCTGCCAACGCCGCCATTTATGACGCCGATGCAGACGTCAAGGCCGCCGCGCAACTGAAGGGCAAGCTGCTACTAGTCCACGGCACGGGCGACGACAACGTGCATCTGGCGAATTCCATCCAGCAGCAGGAAGCGCTCATCAACGCGCACGTCCCATTCGACCTGCAGCTCTACCCGCGCAAGACCCATTCCATTGCCGGCTACGACGCACGCACCCACCTCTTCAACCGCATTCTGCAACAGTTTGAAACAAATTTGAAATAGCCATGCACCCGGCCACCCAACCCAACGATACCGACCTCGTCCGCGCCCGTACCACCCTCGGCGATTTCGAGCTGACGGTCTGCACCGACGGCACCTTCCTGCTCGATGGCGGCGCCATGTTTGGCGTTGTGCCTAAGCCTCTCTGGAGCAGACGCGCCCCCGCCGACGAAGCCAACCGCATCCTGCTCGGCCTCAACTCCGTCGTCGTCCGTACCGGCAAGCAGACCATCGTAATTGAAACCGGCATGGGCAACAAACAGTCGCCGAAAATGCGCGAGTTGCAGGGTAACCAGGAACTGCTGCTTCAGTCTTATGCTGCCGCAGGCATTGACCCCAGCGAAGTCGATATCGTCATCAACTCGCATCTGCACTTCGACCACTGCGGCTGGAACACCACGCTGCACCCCGATGGCTCTGTCACCCCTACCTTTCCCAACGCGCGTTACTTCGCTCACGCCGGAGAGGTGGAGCACGGTCATCACCAGTACGATCGCGACCGTGTTAGCTATCTCTCACCAAATTACGATCCACTCATCGCGTCAGGCCAGATGACGCTATTGGACAACGCGCACATTGCCGCCGACCCAACGATCTGCGCCGGCATCAGTGTCGAGTGTTTTCCTGGCCACACCGCGCAACTCATGGCCATCCACATAGAGAGCGAGGGCCAGCACGCCTGCTATATCTCTGACCTCATTCCCACCGCGCATCATCTCGACATCACATGGGCTATGGGTTATGACCTCGATCCCATGCGCGTGATCGAAGAGCGCAAGCGTTTCTACGCTCGCGCCATCCCGGAGAAGTGGCTCGTCCTCTTCACCCACGACCACCACACTCCCATGGCCCACATCACGCTCAACGAAAAAGGAAAACCCGTTGTGGCTGGCACATAATCAACGATTGTCATTTTGAGCGCAGCGAAGAATCTCACCCATTCCATACAATCACGCCTGAGGGGAGGCCCAGCCACTCCCTGCCTCGCTAGTCCCTATTCCCTGCCTCAAAGCGGTATGCACCCATGTTTCTTCTTCGGCATGGTCTCACGCTTGCCCTGTAGCATCTCCAGTGCAGCACACAGCCGCTTCCGCGTCTCGCTCGGCTTGATCACAGCGTCAACATACCCATGCTCAGCAGCCACGTAGGGATTCGCAAACCGCTCGCGAAACTCTTCAACCTTTTCCGCGCGCGTCTCCGCCAGAATCGCAATCTTGTCTTCTTCAGAAAAAGATTTTCCCTGCGGCCACACCGCCTGCGCATTTTTCACCACGGCTTCCAGTTCACGCTTGTAGACGATATTCACCGCACCCTCCGGCCCCATTACCGCAATCTCCGCCGTAGGCCACGCCAGGTTCACATCCGTCCGCAGATGCTTGGAGCTCATCACGCAGTACGCGCCGCCATAGGCCTTGCGCGTAATCACCGTCATCTTCGGCACCGTCGCCTCGGCAAACGCATACAGCAGCTTCGCCCCATGCCGGATAATGCCGCCGTGCTCCTGTGTCGTTCCCGGCATGAATCCCGGGACGTCTTCAAACGTGATCAGTGGAATATTGAACGCATCGCAGAAACGTACAAACCGCGCCGCCTTCACACTCGCATTGATGTCGATCACACCCGCCAGATACGCCGGCTGATTCGCCACAATCCCCACTGGCCGGCCATCCATCCGCGCAAATCCGATCACGATATTTCGCGCAAAGTGCTCCTGCACTTCGAAGAAATATCCATCATCTACGATCTTCGTGATCACATCCTTCGCGTCGTAGGGCTGGTTACTCTCCTCCGGCACAAGCCAGTCCAGCGCCGCGTCCGCGCGATCCACTGGATCGGTGTTCACTTTGCGCGGCGGATCGTCCAAGTTGTTCGACGGCAGAAAACTGAGCAGCTCGCGCACCATCGCCAGACACTCCGCGTCGTCGTGCGCCACGAAATGCGCCACGCCGCTGGTCTCATTGTGCGTCATCGCGCCGCCCAGTTCGTCCTTGGTCACATCTTCGTGCGTCACCGTCCTGATCACGTCCGGCCCGGTCACGAACATATAGCTCGTCTTCTTCGTCATCAAAATGAAGTCCGTGATCGCCGGCGAATACACCGCCCCGCCCGCGCACGGTCCCAGGATCGCAGAGATCTGCGGCACCACGCCGCTCGCCAGCGTGTTGCGCAGAAAAATATCCGCATAGCCCGCCAGCGATACCACGCCTTCCTGGATGCGTGCACCGCCCGAATCATTCAACCCGATCATCGGCGCGCCGACCTTCATCGCCATCTCCATCAGCTTCACGATCTTGGCCGCGTTGGTCTCAGAGAGCGAGCCGCCAAAGACGGTAAAGTCCTGCGCGAAGACGAACACCACGCGCCCTTCGATCCGCCCATAGCCGGTGATGAATCCGTCCCCCGGCACCCGCTGCTCCTGCATGCCGAAGTCCGTCGCGCGATGCGTGACGAACTTGTCCGTCTCCTCGAACGTGCCCTCGTCCAGCAGGAACAGCACCCGCTCGCGCGCTGTCATTTTGCCCGCCTTGCGCTCGCGCTCCCGCCGTTCCGCGCCGCCACCCTCTTCCGCCAGCGCATTCCGCGCCGCCAGTTCCAGCAACCGGTCATGTTTCTTCATGTGATCTTTCATTAGCACCCGTCTTGTCTGCCGATTCTAGCAGCGGCGAGCGCTTTACGACCTCTGATTCTTCCCCTTCGCCCACCGCCACAGCCATCCCTGCGGTTCCGGCACTTCACTCGCCTTCACCGGCTCATCCGCCCCCGTCGGCTTGGGCAGCACATACTCATTCACTGCGCTCATCGCCACGCCCATCAGCCCCGGCGAAATCCCCGCCACCCGTGCCCCCAGATATGCCTGCGGCGAAATCGTGATCTCCGCCCGCCCCGCCGCCGTCGCGCGCACAATCTTCTTTGCCGCGCTCTGCACTGCCGCAGCCACCACCGGCAACATCGCACCCAGCCCAAACCACTCGTACTCCTTCGTCCGGTCGCCCACCACCAGCGCCTGCGGGGCCGATCCCGTCCGCATCAGCCCCGGGCACACCGTGGTCACCCGAATCCCATTCCCGCGCAGCTCCGCATGCAGCCCCTCACTGAACCCCACCGCCGCAAACTTACTCGCCGAGTAAGGCAGCATGTGCGGCACCGCGATCTTCCCGCCAATAGACGCAATATTCACGATATTGCCGCTTCTCCGCACCAGCATCTGCGGCATCACCGCCTTGCACGCATAGAGCATCGCGAAGAAGTTCGTCTTCATAGACTCTTCGAAGTTCTCCACCCGCTGGTCCTCCACCGGCCCCACGTGGATCGTGCCTGCGTTGTTCACCAGCACATCCACCTGCCCAAACTGCTCCGTCGCCCACGCAATCATCCGCTCCGTCTGCTCCCGCACGGATACGTCGGCTATGTACACAAGCACATCCCCAGTTCCCACGCAGCCCTCGCGGATCAACGTCGCCTTCGCCCGATCCAGCCCTTCGCCGTTCCGTGCGACCAGCACCAGCCGCCCGCCAGCCTGTCCATACTCCCGCGCCAGCTCCAGCCCCAACCCCCGCGAGCCCCCGGTAATCACCACGGTCTTACCGCGCAGCGACCCGGCTTTCCACCCGCGCACCGCGACCCCAGCCAGCGCCATCGCGCCCAGCCCCGTTGCCGCCATCACGCCCACACCCGCCACCGCTCCGCCGATCAGAATTCTCTTCGTGTCCATCGCAAACCTCTATCTGCATAGACTCTAATCCCGCCCGCCCCGTTGTTCCGCCTCAAATTCCTCTATAAATCGCACCAGATTCGCAGCACGTGGCAAACAAAAGGCGAATAAAATAGTGGAAGTCGTATGTCCACCCCTCCCCAACTCGAAGAACACTTCTCCACGGCTATCGAGGAGAAGTTCGCGTTTCTGCACATCGATCTCAACTCCTTTTTCGCTTCGGTCGAGCAGCAGCTTCACCCGGAATATCGCAACCGCCCACTCGCCGTCGTGCCCACACTGGCAGATACCACCTGCTGCATTGCCGCCAGCTATGAAGCCAAGGCGCTCGGCATCAAAACCGGAACGCAGGTAGGCGAGGCCAAGCGCATTTGCCCCGAGATCGTCCTCGTCCACGGCAATCACAACGAATATGCCGAGCATTCGCGCCGCATCGCCGAGGCCGTCGACCTCGTTTGCCCCGTTTCGCACACCCCATCAATTGACGAGATGGTCTGCCAGCTTCTGGGCCGCGAATGCGAGCCACCACGCGCTCGCCAGATCGCCCTTGCCATCAAGCAGTCCATCTATACAAATGTGGGCGATACGCTCCGCTGCTCTATCGGCATGGCGCCCAATCGCTACCTCGCCAAGATCGCCAGCGACATGCAGAAGCCCGACGGCCTCATCGGTCTGCTTCCGTCGCAACTGCCCCGCGCCATCGCCCATCTCGAACTGCGCGACCTGCCCGGCGTAGGCGCGCGCATGGAGAAGAACCTCGCCGCCAAAGGCATTACCACCATGCAGCAGTTGCTCGAGCTGGACCGCAACGGCATGCACGAGCTCTTCAACTCTGTATGGGGAGACCGCATGTACCACTGGCTGCGCGGCCACCAGACCGGCGAGGACCATGACTCCAACAACTTCTCCGGCGAGGAGATTCAGAAGTCGCTCGGCCACTCCCACGTACTCGCTCCCGAACACCGCACGCCCGAGGGTTCATGGGCCGTCGCCCACAAGCTGCTGCACAAAGCCGCCATGCGCCTGCGGATGGAAAAGTTCTACTGCGGCTCGCTCAGCGTCGCCATTCGCTTCGCACTCACGCGCGAGCAGACTACCCACGCGCAGAAGTCGAAGAAGCACTTCTCCGGCATCAATCATCAAGGCTGGGGAATGGAAGCACGCTTCTCGCCATGTCAGGACACGCTCACACTGCTACAGGTGCTGCGTGATGCCTGGGCGCAGCGCCCAGAGGGTGAACTCTTCGAGCGGCCATTCTTCGTCGGCGTCACACTCTCGCGCCTGATGCACGAGGCCGACCATCAGCAATCCCTCTTCGCCAACCCGGATCATCGCGATGAGCTCTCGCACACCATGGACAAGCTCAATCTTAAGTACGGCCACAGCACGCTGCACTTTGCCGGCATGCTTCCTGCACGCGAAAGCGCACCCACGCGCATTGCCTTCACCCAGATTCCCGTCAAGTATGGCGTGGACTATATGTAGCAATGTAGCCGTGCGTGCTTAGCAAGCCTTCAACCCATGACGAGTGAAGATCTCCACCACGCGCGCAGTCTCCTCGTGCGATGGCGGCTTCACATCCTTCAGCGTGTAATCCAGGTGTAACTCCTCCCACTTAGATCTTCCAAGCTGGTGGAATGGGAGTACATCCACGCGTTCGACATTGCCGAGCGAAGCAGCAAACGCAGCCAGCGCATCGATCTCTTCCGGCACATCGGTAATACCGGGCACCAGAACATAGCGTAGCCATACTGGACGCTTCGCCTCCGCCAGTCGCCGTGCAAACCGCAGTGTGGGTTCCAGTTCCTTGCCGGTAAGACGCAAATACGTAGCCGGATTCCAGCACTTGATGTCGAGTAGCACGAGATCGATGTCGCGCATCATCTCATCGTCCACGCGGTCACCTAGAAATCCAGCCGTATCCAACGCCGTATGTAGACCATTTTCCTTGGTGCGCCGCAGCAGAGCTTTTAGAAATGGAGCCTGCACCAGCGGTTCGCCTCCAGTAAAAGTAACCCCACCTTTCCCGATCAAAGGCTTGTACTTGCTCATCTCTTCCCATACCCGATCGACCGTCATCTCCGTACCGGCATGCATTTTCCATGTATCCGGATTGTGGCAGTAAAGACAACGCAGCAGGCAGCCGGAAAAAAATAAAACGAGGCGCCAGCCGGGTCCATCTTGTCCGGCTGACGTCTCGTATGAGTGAATCCATCCCGTAGGAGTGTGTGCCACGGGATGGGTTGGGGAAATGTTGATCATGATAGCTTCCTGAAATTACATCGACTGATGGAAAGTACGCGCAACAACTTCAGTCTGCTGTTCACGCGTTAGCTTGATAAAGTTCACCGCATAGCCTGAAACGCGAATCGTCAGTTGCGGATACTTTTCCGGATGGTCCATTGCATCCAGCAACGTTTCACGATTCAGCACATTTACGTTCATGTGATATCCGTGAATGTTAAAGTACGCATCCAGTGCCGTCACCAGGTTGTCGACACGGTCTGCATCGATCCGGCCAAGCGCATCGGGAATCATCGACGCAGTCAGTGAGATGCCGTCAAGCGCCTGCTCATACGGCAGCTTCGCAACCGACATCGCCGAAACCATCAGGCCATGCTTATCGCGTCCGTGCATGGGGTTTGCGCCCGGGGCAAACGGCTCGCCCTTACGACGGCCATCTGGCGTGTTGCCCGTGAACTTGCCATACATCACGTTGGATGTAATCGTCAGGATCGACTGTGTGTGTACAGCATTGCGGTAGACAGGCTGCATGCGGATCTTGTTCATGAACGTCGCGACCACCCACATGGCAATCTTATCCACGCGATCATCGTTATTGCCAAAGGCCGGGAACGCGCCCTCCGTCTTATAGTCAACAGCAATTCCGTTTTCGTCGCGGACGGGACGAACCTTCGCATACTTGATAGCCGAAAGACTGTCAGCAACCACCGAGAGTCCGGCAATGCCGCAGCCCAGCATACGAATCACGTCGCGGTCATGCAATGACATCGCCAGCCGCTCGTATGAGTACTTGTCATGCGAATAGTGGATAATGTTCAGTGCTTCCACATAGACCTTCGCCAACCACTCCATCATGGACTCGAAGGCAGGCAGAACCTCGTCATAATCGAGAACGTCAGAAGTAATGGACGGGGTCACCGGGGCAATCTGCTTGCCGTTGACCTCGTCGCGGCCACCATTGATCGCATAGAGCAGCGTCTTCGCCAGGTTCACGCGAGCGCCGAAGAACTGCATCTGCTTGCCAACGCGCATAGCCGAAACGCAGCACGCAATCGCGCAATCGTCGCCGTAGTGTTCGCGGAGCAGATCGTCGTTTTCATATTGAATCGCCGACGTATCCAGAGACACCTTGGCGCAGAACTTCTTGAAGTTCTCTGACAAGTTAGGCGACCAGAGCACTGTAAGATTCGGCTCCGGCGCAGGTCCCATGTTGTAGAGAGTCTGTAGGAAGCGGAAGCTGTTCTTCGTAACCAGCGAGCGGCCATCTGCGCCAATACCGCCAATCGACTCGGTGATCCACGTCGGATCGCCGGAGAAGATGGCGTCGTATTCCTGCGTGCGCAGGAAGCGGACAACGCGCAACTTGATGACCATCTGATCGATCAGTTCCTGAGCTTCGTCCTCGGTCAGCGTACCCGCACTCATATCGCGCTGAATATAGATATCCAGAAAAGTAGAGATACGGCCAAGCGACATTGCAGCGCCGTTCTGTTCTTTCACTGAAGCCAGGTAGGCAAAGTATGTCCACTGCACGGCTTCCTGTGCCGTGATAGCTGGACGACTAATATCGCAGCCGTAAGACGCTGCCATTTTCTTCAACTCATTCAGAGCAGTGATCTGGTCGGCCAGCTCTTCCCGGAGACGAACAACTTCTTCCGAAAACGGCCGAGGATCAAGTTCAGCCTTCTCTTCTTTTTTATTAGCGATCAGCCAGTCTACGCCATAGAGCGCAACGCGGCGATAGTCGCCAATAATGCGCCCACGGCCATAGGCATCCGGCAATCCGGTTACGACATGCGAGCCGCGCGCACGGCGAATCTCGGGCGTGTACATTTCAAAGACTGCATTGTTATGCGTCTTGCGATACTCCGTAAATATTTTGTGAACCAGCGGATCAATCGGCGCATTCTGCTCCTGCAGGCTCTGCTCCACCATACGCAAACCGCCAAACGGCATAATGGCGCGCTTCAACGGAGCATCGGTCTGTAGTCCGACGATCACTTCGTTAGCCTTATCGATGTAGCCGGCTGCATGCGATGTGATAGCGGAAGGAACGTCAGTCGAGATCGACAGTACGCCACCATGCTGGCGCTCCTCTTCCAGCAGTTTGGTAATACGATTCCATACTGCATTGGTTTTGGCCGTTGGGCCCACCAGAAAACTATCGTCGCCGTCATACTGCGTGTAATTCAATTGGATGAAATTGCGCGTGTCGATCGCGGTCTGCCAGGGTCCGGTCTTAAAGCCTGCCCAGGGTTCGGGGATGATCTGATTCGTCACTTCAACAAGTGTGGTGCTCATAATCGTGTGCTCCAGTACGTCTCTATGGCTCATTATCCGCCCAATTAAATCGTTTTATAGTATGTCGTACCGGGATGTGGCACTTGGTGAATTGCAGCGAGCCGAGCCGATTACATTCGAAGCATTCAGAAGTGGCCCGGTCTTATCGGGGCATTTCGGCCGCAACTACAGAAGAATAGGTCACTTCCATACCGTCATAGGTCGGGCACCGGGGAAGCCTCAATACTTTAAAATCGCCGTCTCGATATGTGGGATGCCATCGCCATTGTCTCGTCCGTTCGTTTAAGAATAAGTAGAACTGTGGCCTATCGCCACACGCATCTGCGTTGCGAGACAATACCTCTATGCCGCTTTCCCCTAAGATCGAGCTCCATCTTCACCTCGATTGCTCTCTGAGCCACAATGTTGTCGCACAACTGGACCCCACTATCAGCCGCGAGCAATACGACGCGGAATTCATCGCGCCTGCGCAATGCTCCAGCCTGGCAGACTTCCTCACCCGCGCCCCGCGAGGCTTCCAACTGATGCAGACGGAGACCGCATTGCGTCTCGTCACCGAAGACCTCTTTCAGCAGCTCGCTGCAGATGGAGTGATCTACGCCGAGCTTCGCTTTGCGCCCCTGCTGCATTTACTTCAGGGTCTCTCGCCAGAAGCTGTCGTCACCGCCGTGGATCGCGCTACGGAAGCCTGCATCGCCGCCACCGGTATTGAGGCGCGTCTCATTCTCTGTACTCTGCGCCACTACACTGCGGAGCAAAGCCTGCTCACAGCGCAACTCGTCGAGCGCTTCTGCGGCTCACGCGTGGTCGCTCTGGATATCGCCGGCGACGAGGCCGGACACTCCATCGACGCCCACATCCCAGCCTTCCAATACGCCATAGATCGCGGCCTGCACCGCACCGCCCACGCCGGCGAAGCCCGCGGTGCAGACAGCGTATGGGAGACGCTCCGCGCCTTCCAGCCCACCCGCATTGGCCACGGCGTGCGCAGTGCGGAAGATCCCGAGCTACTCGACCACCTCCGCCGCGAACGCATTCACCTTGAGGTCTGCCCCAGCAGCAACGTGCAGACCAACACCACCCCGCACTACGCAGCGCACCCGGTAGACAGGCTCTACCGCGCTGGCGTCCCCCTCAGCATTAGCACAGACACGCGCACCATCACCAATGTCACTCTGGAGCAGGAGTACGCCCATCTCCACCGTGAATTTGGCTGGACCGCTGCGGACCTCATCGCCTGCAACCGAGAAGCGCTGCGAGCAGCCTTCCTGGATGATGCCACCCGCGTCCGCCTGCTGCCACAACTTGGTTAGTAACTAGATTTTCTGCGGTGTCTCAACCCAGCTTGCAATATCTTCGATCACAGCCTGTTCCACATGTCCGGGCTTCTGGTAGTCGGCTGGTGTGCCCAACCCAGTCCCGGGGCTGCTGCTTGCCATGAAAAGATGATAGAGCCCTGGGTAGACCTTCCATGTCACGTTTGGCTTTCCTGACAGCGCGTTCCGCCAGCCATTCATGTCTTCCGCAGTCACTTGATAATCATGGTCTCCGCGCAGGATCAACATAGGGATCTTCAGTTGTGCTGCGACCGCTGCCGGATGGTAATTGCGCAGGTCAAGAAAATAGGATCCTGGAATGGGCGAGCCCAGAATATCCAGTTTCGTGTCAGCGGCCAGTGTTGAACTCTCAATCTCCCGGGCACTCCGTTCAGCGTCATCAATTTGTTTTTGCGCCTCTGGGGTAATCTGCCCCTGTAGCCCGGCAATGTACTTGAGCTGATCGACCACAACGCGTTCCAGCTGACGTGTCGTGCCAGCTAGAATCACTAGGCCCGCCACCTCCTGATCGCCTTGCGCAATGCGCGGTGCAAGCGTGCCTCCCATGCTGTGCCCCAACACGAAGATTTGCCGCGCATCTATCTCCGGCTGCTTCGCCAGCAGAGCCACGGCAGCTCGAGCATCATCTACGCTCTCTTCGTTCACTGTAAAGCCAACCATATGCGCCTGTAGTTCCTTGCCATGCTCCTGCGTTCGCTTGTTGTAGCGGATGACTGCGACCTTCCGACTGGCCAAGCCCCATGCAATATCTTTGAACGGCTTGTTGGTGGCGGTGCTCTCGTCCTGGTCCTCGGGCCCGGAGCCCGCAACCAGTACGACGGCCGGAAACGGCCCGGTGCCATTGGGCAGGGTTAGTGTCCCATGCAGTTGCCATGGCTTTGCTCCAACCATGATCGCTTGCTCATGAAAACTGGTGGGCTTGGCATAAGCAGGCGGCGTCCAGGATGCTGCAGCCTGCACAGGCACAATAAAAAAGCCGACCACCTGGCTTTTCGCATCGAATACCCATTTTAGGTTGAGCGTGGTCTTCTGAAACTTCGCGGTCACCAGCACGATTTGATAACCCTGTATCTCCTGTGTGCTAGTGCCATCAATGGATTGAAACACCCCCGCCTGCCCAATCAGAGACTCCCAGGTCACACCCAGCTTATCGGCGGGCAAGCCGGAGCTCATGGTTTCATCGAAGTACGTTTCGACACTGGCATACTCTCGCGCAGCCAATTTCTGTGTCAACGTTCTGGCAAGAGCCTCCAGGTGTGGAGGAATAGCTGGCGCAGCAAAGCTCGCCAGGCAGAACGCGGCAGTATAGAACAAAGCGAGCACGCGCTTGTACATTGTAGGAATCCTCCTTGTATCTCGCAGGAAAATTGTCCCAATTGTATCGGTTTCTAATGGTGTCGCAACCACTCTATTCAAAATAGCGTGGCCTGCAGTTATACCTCTGTCGCCTTTCCCGGTAAGTCGAACTACACTAGCTAAACATCCCATGGCCGACAACTTCGCTCAGACCGTCAAGCAGCAGGCCGACATCGTCAAGATTATTGGCGATTATGTCCGTCTGCGCAAAGCAGGCGCGCAGAACTACACTGGCCTCTGCCCATTTCACAAGGAGAAGTCCCCATCGTTCTCGGTGCACGCGTCGCAGCAGTTTTACCACTGTTTCGGCTGCAAGGAATCCGGCGATGTCTTCGCCTTCGTAATGAAGATGGATTCGCTCACCTTTCCCGAAGCGGTTCGCGCCGTCGCCTTGAAGTGCGGTATCCCCCTGCCTAAGCGGGAATTCTCCTCACCTGAAGAGGCACGGGAAGCTGGTCTGCGCCGCCAGCTTCTTGATCTACATGAGGCCGCCACAAAGTATTTTGAACAGCACCTGCAATCGCCGGAAGCAGCTCGCGCGCGCGAATATCTCACTGGTCGTGGCATGGAGGCGGAGATCATCGCAAAGTTCCGCATTGGGTATGCACCGGATGACTTCAACACTATGCGCGAAGCCATGCGCAAAGAGTTCAGCGAAGAAGCTCTCCGTGCGAGCGGCCTTTTTTCATCGAAAGAGCAGAGTGAAACTGGTCAGCCCACCGGTCAGCTTTACGCCCGTTTCCGCAAACGCATTACCTTCCCCATCGCCAACGAGCAGGGCAAAGTCATCGCTTTTACCGCACGGGCACTGGATTCTGACGAGAAATCCGGGCCTAAGTATCTGAACTCGCCGGAGACCCCGCTCTACTCCAAGGGGCACGTGCTCTTCAATCTGGATAAGGCTAAGGCTGCGATTCGTCAGCATGATTTTGCGCTACTCGTCGAAGGTCAGATGGATTGCATCAGCGTCTATACCGGCGGCATACACAACGTGCTCGCCACCTCGGGCACCGCGTTCACTGAGATGCAGGTGCGTCTGCTTGCCAGATTTACCAAGCGCATCGTGGTCAACTTCGATCCCGATACCGCCGGCGCTGCGGCCGCAGAGAAGTCCATCGCGCTGCTCACAGAAGAGGATTTCGACGTCAAAGTGGTTTCGCTGGAGGACGGCCTCGACCCAGATCGCTACATCCGTGAGCGTGGATTGCCTGCATATATTGAGGCGCTGCGCACCGCCCGCCGCTACTCCGATTACCTCATTCAGCGCGCACTTCAGCTGCATCCTGCGCGCACGCCAGACTCGCAGCGCAAGGCGATGAACTACCTCCTGCCGCACATACGGCGGATACCGCATAAGTTGACCAGGGAGAACTTCGTTTCGGATGTACGGGATGCGCTAAAGATCGATTCTGCCCTTTTGTTTGAGGAACTTAGGACGGCGGCGGCGCAGAGGTTGGCTAGTGTGCGGGCGCATGCCAACTCGCCCGTGTCGGAGACGGAACGCGTTTTATTACAAGCACTTACGATGTCGGATGGCCATGCTGCACGGGCTCTTGCGGGTGAAAAATTGTCGCAAAATCCGGGATGGATGGATGGTTTGGCCACTGCCGCACTGCTTGAGTCGCTTGCAAATGCAGTGGTTTCATCATCTTACGATGCGGCACAGGGTAATCCGCTGGATCTGGCACCGGATGAGGAGAGCCGGAATCTGCTTGCCGGGGTTTTACTGCAAGCCCATGAATCTGAAGGGGATAACCTAGAAATGGCGGTTGAAGATGCGCTCTCTTCGTTGCACCGTCGCGCGTTGGAACGGCGCCAGCGAGAGTTACGCACTCTGATCGCAGAGGCTGACCGTAAGTCCAATCAAGAGATGGTTTTACAACTCACCCAAGAGCTCCAGCAACTCAACCATACCCTCCGCAGCTTGTAATTTTACCGTGTATTTCCCCACGGTAATTTGACGGGCTATCACGGTGAAATGACGGTGAAGATGAGGGCTATTTGAGGGATGTGGAGAGGCCGTGAAAGCGGAAAGTGGTAAATTTTTACCACTTTTATCTTCTCGAAAAGAGCGCAATATTGATTGGCGCCGTTTGCGTGCCAGTTCAGCTTTGTCACACTCTTACTATCCCCTATTCTTTTACGAGTTACCATTAACAAAAAGGGGAGAGCCAATTGGCTCTCCCCTTTTGTTCCTTCATGCTGTTTAGGTTAGAAGTTGAGCTTCAACTGAAACTCCGTCGATCGTGGCGAGCCATCCGAGAAGGAACCAGTGCCACGCACGGTGCGCGAGTCGTTCCTTACGGTAGCGTCATAGGGACTATTGACAGACCCCGCTTGGGAGGAATCGATCAAAAGAGTTCCTACAGCTCCATTGAACGTGCTGTAGTTTGAGAAGTTGAATGCGTTATAGAACGCAATCGAGGGTTCCAAACTGACGGACTTAGGCAGGAAGTGCAAAACTCCACGACCGATTGGATAGGACACCGTGATGTCTACCTGACGGAATGTGGGGTTAGGATAGGCGTAACTCGGCGCAGCACCAAGGGTCGGCGTCACCGCACCAAGCTGAGTCATTTGAGCCGCAGTAAGAAGGCCCGATGACACCAGCTTCGAGCCCGCAGGCGTCAATTGACCAGCCGCAGTCGCGTTGTACCTTGTGATTGCCTTATTCAACGTACCCGGTTTGATCGAGCGGCTATAGGCCCCCTGCTGGGTTCCAGGGAGGAAGTCTCCAGTGGTGCCATCACCCGTGAGATCGGTCTGGAAGATTTCACCCGTACCGCTTCCGTCGTAGCCCGTTGTATCAAGAGTAAGTGACGTCGGCGGAGCAGACTGGAAGCGACCGATGAAGCCGACCTTGGCTCCATACTTGAAGGTTGCGGAGCCGCCAAACGAGAAGATATGGGTGCGATCAAGGCTGCCATAGCCCATGTAGGTGCCTGGACTGTTATTGTCATACGCGCTCGACAGGAAGTACTGATCTGAATTGCCTATCGTGCTCGGCGCGCCTGAGGTGATGAAGCGAGAGTAGGCATAGGAGATTTCCAGAGTCGAATTGACAAATCCAGGCAGAGGATGTGTCTTTTGCTCGCGGAAGTTCACTTGGAGCCCATCGTACGCAGACTTTCCGTCGGGGAACTGGAAGCTCCCTGTACCAACCAATGGATTGACTCCAGGGAAGGCTGCCCCGGTTGCAGGTGTCAAGCTATATGCGGTTACCGGAGCCCCGCCGGTATAGGAGTTGAGCGAATCCAGACCCTTGGCGGCAAAGTCACCGATTGTGGCAGGTCCGGGAAGAGGATTGGTGGAAGTGGCTGGATGAAGACCCGGGCATGCCGTAATAGCGGCACTGATAGAGGGAACACCGCAGGCAGCCAGAGTTGCAGCAATCGCGTGCTGCGCTGCGGCAGTGTTCAGATAGGCCGCATCGCCAACGTGATTGACATCATGCGACTGGCCGATGCGTAAACCGGCGCTATGGACATAGTCTACTGTGACCACCACACCGGGTTTGATTTCCTGCTGAATACCGATATTCCAGTTGATGGAGTAGGGCGACTTGTAGCCGGGAGCAAACAACTGGCTACCGGAAGCTGCGCTGGCAGTCAGCGTGTTGCCTATAAAGCCCGGATTGGGCCCCGCGTTGGCAGCAGCTGCTGCTTTATAGTCGTTTTCCAACAAAAGGATGTCGCCTACAGCCGAGGACATCGGTTCGTTGCACATCGTACCGATGTCTACACCTGCACTATTCTGTGTAACGGGCACGCTTCTCCCCGGAAAGGAGAGCGAAGTGGCACCACCACCCGGCGCATTTGGGCACATCAAGTTGTACTGATTGAATTTACCGTTAGCGAGACGAGCGTTGCGCTCAAACGTATTGTTGTTGAAGACCGAGCTCTCATAAAAGATGCCGAAGCCACCGCGGAAAGAGGTCTTATTGTTGAGAGCAGCGGGGACATAATTGAAGCCAATCTGAGGCGCAAAGTTTTTGTTCGGCTGGTTGATCTTGCCACTCATTCCAGCGGCAAACTGATCCAGCAGAGGTGAAGATCCCGAGCAATTGGGGAGGCCACCCGGGAAACTGCCGGGGACAATCGCCGAGCAGGGAATTGGATTCAAATCCGAGTCTGTACGGCCCGTATCCCGGACATACCGGAGACCGATTGAGAGAGAGAACGTAGGGGTAATTTTCCATGCGTCACTGACGTACAGCCCGATGCGCCAGTCTCCCTGGCCACCGCCAGGCAGACCGAATGCCGGGGTCTCCGTAGCCACTCCGACGTTATTTCCCACATAGAAATATGCCGGGTGATAGCCATTGAGCAGGTCGCTGGAGCAGGCAGCCGCGTCCGGGACGCCGCCACAACCCAAGTTGCCAGGCCCACCAATATAACGCGAGGAGGCGCTACTGCTAAGGTAAATACCCGGGCCAGCGCCAAAGAATGCGGCAGAACCACCTCCGTTGATCCGGTTCAGATCGCCGCCATAGCGAAGGTTGTGTCCACCCTTCGTCCAACTACCGTCATAGCGCACCTGCTTATCCACCTGAAAGGTTGCCTGGGGAGCATTGTCGTTTAAGCCAGTCCGCAGACTCTGAGAGCCGTAAGAAAGATAAACCCCGGGGATAGGATCGTACGTTGTCGCTGGGTTTACGTTAGGAGTGATGAAGTTATGGAATTTTTCATAGCTTCCACGGAAGCTATGCGTAAATTTTCCGGTTGTAAAATCGGCTCCGCCAGCAATACCGGGGACGTTGTCGCGATTCGCATAAGTCGAATAGTCAATACCCGTCACATAACTATTTGCTTCATAGTTCATACGAGCGAACATATGAATGCCCAGTGGGCCGTTATAGTCAAGACGTCCGGCTGAGTACGTATCACGAGACGGCGTCTGAATTGTGGGATAGGCTGCGGCAACCGCGGCAAAGTACCCGCCCGCCAGAACAGTGGTTGGAGTGGACGTATCCTGCTTGAGGCGCTCACTGCTCGCGAAGAAGAAGAGTTTGTCCCGGATGATCGGACCACCGGCACTGCCGCCAAAGTTGTTGCGCTGGAACGGCGGTTTGGAGCCCTTCACCGTAGCAAACAGAGCGTTGTAGTCCTGAAAATTATAGAAGAGCTGGCCATGAAGGCCGTTGGTGCCAGAACGGGTGGAGGCGTATACGGAACCGCCACTGGTAATTTCAGTGGATGGATCGGCAACGGAACGGTTTACCTGCATTTCACCAACCGAGCCGGACGTCACATTGAAGATCGTGGTTCCAACCGTCTCGTCTGTGATGTCCTGGCCATCCAGCAGGATGCGCGTGGTACGCCCTGATGTGCCGCTGAACGAGATCGCAGAGTAGCCGGCCTTGGTGGGATCGAAACCACCCGCGGAAGAGTCACCATTCTGAATCTGAACGCCAGGCTGAAGCTGGGCATAGCTCAAAAAGTTGCGGCCATTGACCGGAAGGCTGTCAAGCTGGGACGAGGTGATAACCGCAGACACGCCAACCTGATCCGTATTGATTTGTACCGCACCGGCATCCACTTGTACGGTTTCACCTTCACCGCCAACTGTCAGCTTGAAATTTCCGTTGGTGGCCGTACCTGTACGGATTACCGTCTTGACTTCGAGCTTGGAGAACCCTGGGGCTGCGACCGTGACCGTGTATTCACCGGGGTTCAGTGGCCCGATTGCATAAAAACCTTTGCTATCGGTTCGAACAGTCCTGGATAATCCAGTGCTAGGCTGCTCCACCAGCACCGGGACATTTCCTACAACCGCCCCGCTGGGATCGGTGATGCTTCCTTGAATCGAGCCACCGTTGACGGAGATGGTTTGCGCATGCGCCCCGGCCACAGAGAGGAGCACGACAGCAAATAATGCCAGGATGGTAAAAAATCCGCGGAAAGGATTAGCGAATACACGACGGTCGCTGTTCAAAAGAGATGCCTCCGAAACAAGTAATTGGATAAGTGAGCAAAAGTAATCAGTTTGCGTTTGCTGAGTTACATGCAATTGCATGACCAAACCTTGTGAACTTCTACTCAGCAAGAAGAATTTACTGCTAATCAGTAACTTGCGGCTTGCTGACGGCTAACCAGGTTCGCCCTTGCCAGACGGCTAAATATGAAAATCTGTATAAAATTTTGCCGCTTGCTGAATTGTCATAGACTCGCTGAGGACAGCTAACTTCCTGTTTTACTTTGACTTATATGGCTTATAGAGAACTTTTATTCGACGTGTTTGGTTAGGGTTTATCTGTATGAAAATCCTTGAAAAGCAGATTCCGCGCGCTACGCTTCGGAATGACAAATAATATAAGGGTGTGGAATGACAAATAATGGAATAACAAATAAATGAGGGTGGCGAGGAGAAGGGGGCGTAATTCGAATCTTTTCACCGGATTTTACATCCAAGTAAGTGCTATCCTAGTGTTCGCTGGGGAACTACGCCTTACGTGCTCTTGGCTCAGTGCAGCCAACAGCCGGCCATCGCGGCTCTGACCGCAATCGATCCCCGACCTATCACCGGATTTAAATTTAGCCCCTCATACGGGCCCCTCGGATATCTCCGCGCAGGAGCGCACACCTTTGGCAGCTGAAGAAGATAAATACGAAGAAGATATAGATAAACTCATCGACACGGGCAAAGAGAAGGGCTACCTCACTTACGGTGAGGTCAACGACCTTCTGCCCGGCGATATTACCTCGCCTGACGATCTGGACGACCTGCTCACGACCATCAACACGCAGGGTATCGACGTCCTGAATCCGGATACGAAGTTTGCCGGCGACCATGAGCCGGAGGCGGGCGAAGAGTCGGAAGACGTTGAGCTGGATCTCACTCCCGGTCAGCTTGAGAAGACGAACGACCCTGTCCGCATGTATCTGCGCGAGATGGGCACCGTTCCCCTGCTGACGCGCGAGGGCGAAGTCGAAATTGCCAAGCGCATTGAGCGCGGGCAGCTTCGCGTGATGAAGGCGATCTCGCGGTCGCCGATCGTGATTCGCGAGATTGTTGGCCTGGGCGAAGATCTGCGCCGCGGCGTTCGCAATATTAAGGAAGTCGTCACCTTCGACGAAGAAGAGCTTACGGAAGAGATCCTCTCCGCGCGCGTGCGGGCCACGGTTGGCCGCATTGACACCATCGTCAAGCATCAGAAGAAGGTCGCGGTGCTGGACGAGCGGCTGCATGCTCCGCAGGGCCGCGACGCCAAGGCGAAGACGAAGGACCAGCGCAAGACTCGGTGGCTCATTGGCCGCGAGACGGTGTACCTGACGCGGATCATTCGCGAGCTGAAGTACACCAACGCAGAGAAGAAGCGGCTGCTCGACAAGGTCAACAAGACTGTGGACGTGATGCGCAGCCTGGAGCGTCAGGTCAAGCAGCTCGACGCCAAGCACGATGCTTCGAAGTCCGAAGAGTTGCGCAAGGAATATAAGCGGCAGCAGAAGAATTGCAAGGTCGATCTCGAGAAGCTCGAGGCGGACGCCGGCATCAAGCTCACGGATCTGAAGCGCACGCAGCGCGAGATGATCCAGGGCGACATGGACGCCGAGCGCGCCAAGCGCGAGTTGATTGAGGCGAATCTTCGGCTCGTCGTGTCTATCGCGAAGAAGTACACCAACCGCGGTCTGCAGTTCCTGGATCTGATCCAGGAGGGCAACATCGGCCTGATGAAGGCCGTGGACAAGTTCGAGTATCGCCGCGGATATAAGTTCTCAACGTATGCAACGTGGTGGATTCGTCAGGCGATTACGCGCGCCATCGCCGATCAGGCACGCACGATTCGTATCCCGGTGCACATGATCGAGACGATCAACAAGCTGATCCGCACGTCGCGTCAGCTGGTGCAGGAGCTTGGGCGCGAGGCATCGTCGGAAGAGATTGCACGGCGCATGGATATTCCTGTGGCGAAGGTCCGCAAGGTGCTGAAGATCGCGCAGGAGCC
>DASWOP010000179.1:0-157329 GCA_036404255.1 Acidobacteriaceae bacterium
GCAACCGTCCAAGTCGCCAAGCGCAACGATCTCCACACCTTCGCCGTCATACCCAAGCGATGGGTCGTCGAACGCTCCTTCGCTTGGCTGGAAAAGTGCAGAAGACTCTGGAAAAACTGCGAAAGATCACTCAACACAAGCTTGCAAATGATCCATCTCGCCTTCCTCGTCCTGCTACTCAATAGATCATGAACAGGCTCTAAGAAACAGCCAAAAGAAGAGATTGTTCATAGCGTCACGATTTGCCTTTCTTAGCCAGGAGCATTGCGCCGCCGATGGCAGTACTTGTCGCTGCAGATGCAAGCCCGGCTGCGCCGCCAAAGATGGCCTGGGTCATGCTTGGAATGAACAGCATATTGAGAATGAATGCAATAAAAACCATGAGGCATGGGATGAGGTTCGCCATCCACATTTCCATTGAGTAGTTGCCGTTGAAAGTCTGCTGAATAAAGGCGTTCATAAAACCGGACCACACGAAGATGAACGCAGCGGCGACGGCGCGAATCATGGCAAAGCTGATAAGAACGTCAAGGAAATGAAAGAACTTTGCGCGGAATGTCTGCGTCATTAGGAGAGGGATAAAGACGGGGCCAAATAATGCAGTCACGCCATAGAGAATGAAAGCGCTGCAATTAATCAGAAACAGAATCGCCGACGCCAGCCCAAGCATGATCTGCACAACCACATAGCAAAGGATCTGAAGCGGCGCAGTGAAGGACGGCATCGTGGTGTTGTCGCCGGCCGTTTTCAGAAGCTGGAGGAGGTTATTCAGCGAGCTTTGATCGAAGGCAGTAACCATCGCCTGTGCGATATACGAGAAAAAGTGGTTGATACCGAAGCTCGCGCCGGGGAACGGGTTTACCCAATAGTTTTCGAGCAGACAGCAAATAATCAGACGCAACAGGAAGTTAGTAAGGTCGCCCACATGCAGATGATCGTGATGGAGCCGGAAGGTCATGCCGGTGGTGCTCCAGTTGATCGACATGCTGACGAGCGTGAAAAGCGCGATGCAGCTCAGCTCCGTGAGGCCGAGCTGCGTCAGCGCACCACCGTTCTGTGTGGTGAGGTTGGTCAGGTTGTTCGTGAACTGATACAGCCAATCAACTCCCGAACTCGTGCTGGGGAGGGCCTGCGCCAACATCACGATGAAAGCCATAACGGTGCTCTCTCTGAATCAGGGTTGGTTGCGATTAAGGAAGGTACGTCTGCCAGGTATTGCCCTCATTGGCCGCACTCACGTCATTCGCCGCTCGCTGCCGCTGCACGAAGGCCGCGGTATTCATGTCTTCCACGGCTGCGTTGCGGCGCTCCATGTTGGCTACCGTCATCTGTCCGGCAAGGCATACTTGCAAGCTGCCCTGCGACTGCATCTCCGCCATCTTTTGTGCTTCGGCGGCATTGAGCAGGTTAAGTTGCAGGACTTCGCTGTTGGTGCTGTCGCTGTTGTCAAACTGATTCGACATCAGCGAACTGTTCGCAGTGAGGTTGGTTGTCCTGCCGGAACGGTACTGCCCCATAGCGGTGAGGCAGTCCGGCGAAACGCCGTCGGAGGTTTCGATCATTGCAAGCTGGGACATCCGCGAGCTGCCGAGGGTCTGTCCCGCAAGGTAGGTGCTGGCATTGCTATTCAGGGGAACCGTAGCGGTCTTCCATGCCGTGCTCGATGCGCTCGGCGAATTATTGTTGAGCGCGATGCTCATTCCTGTGGTCTCGCCGAACATATTGGCGACGTTCACGTTCTCCAGCGCATGAAGCGTTGTTTGCCACTGCTGCTTGAGCGAGAAGTGGGTGATGTTGTTCTTGAGCATGTTGTACTGCGTCTCCAGTGTCGTGAGCTGGGAGACAAGGCTGGCGTAGCTGGTGGGGTCGAAGACGATATCCCCAACGCCGAAGAGCGCAAAGCTAGGCGTCGCGGCGAGAAGCAATGCAGCGCCAGCGCCAAGAAGCCACTTGCGGCGATTAGTCAGATTGAATTTCATACTGCCTCCTGTGTGCAGCGTGGTTAGAGGGTGGGGTTGACGCGATGCTCCGCGTAGGACGGGATAAGCAAATCCGTGCCGATGTACACACGGGCGCGGGAACCTTCTTTCAAGGTGATAACGGGCAAGCGATTCAGGAAGTGATTGAGCACCTGTTCACCTTCCTGGGCGGTCTGCTCGGAGATGCCATTACGAATCTCTGTCGAAGGCGTAAAGACACTGCCGTTGTTGCCGATCTGCGCGAGACCGCCCAGGCCGCCTACGGCGGCAGCGGCGGCGAAGGCTTCGAGATAACCGTGATTGGCTTTGGTAGCGAGGCCGGTGGTTCCGATCTGGTCAAGCCCGATGAACTTTGCAAACTCCAGGGAGAATCCGTCTGGACAGATCGCACGATGGAAGGTCACGAACATCTTGCGCTGTTCTGCGCTGCCGACGCTCTGGACCGTTCCAAGCAATCGCGTTCCCTGGGGCAAGAGGAGTTGCTGGTGATCGTGGGAGTAAAGATCCGTGGTCAAATCCAGCATGATCGGCCCGCTGAACCCGCCGTCGATGTGGTTGGTGACGACGCCCTCCAGCACCGTGCCCTCGAAGACGCGATATAGCCGACCGTCATAAGTATCGAAGTCATATGGGGCCATCGGGTCGGACTTCGTGGCACCGCCCGGCGCTTCGGCGGCCACACGCGCCGAAGAGACTTCCGACTCTCCCAGAACGGCAGTGGGCGCTGCCGGTGGCACGGTGGCCGCCGCACCACCTGTATGCGCGAAGTCAATCGCCACCGTGTCGCTGTTAATGGCATCCTGGTGCTGTTTCTCGCGGGCAAGCTGCTTCTGCTTGGCCTCGGCCTGTGCTTCGGACACATTGGAAGTGTGTGTGGGCGCGTTGGGACTGTTGCCATAGATGGCATCGCGCTGCGCGGCGGTCATCGGAGGCGCACCGGCGGCCTCCGGGCCGGGAGTCTCCTGCGCCGCCTGCAACTGTTGCATCGCCGCCGCCAACTGCTGCTGACGCTGGGCCAGGTCCGCATCCTGACGGGCCTGCGCCTGTTGCTGCGTCTCAAAGCTCGATACCTGTTGCGGGTTTGCCGTCGCAGGCCACATCGACAACGCGCTCTGCGGCGCAGCTTTCTTGTTGCCTCTCAGCAGGCTGGAGATATTCGCAATCCCGATCAGCGCAATGATGGTTACAAGCGCGATCACCACAGGCAGACCTTTCCGCACAGGCGGCTTGACCTCCGGCTGGTCAGGAACGGTAGCGGGCGAATTCAGATTTTCTTCAGACATAACTAATTCCTCCCCTCGACGCGGTGAAATTCCACCTTCTTCCTGCCGATGGCGAGATACCCGTGGTCCAGCTCTTTCGGCACGATGTACAAACCAGCATTGAAATCGAAATTGATGAGCGAGCCTTTCTTGTCTTTCACCTCGTAAAGCGCAGGGGTTTCCTGGAAGTGTCCACGCAGGTAGGTGAATTTGTCGTCGTGCCAAATCTGCTCCAAACCAAGCGCGTTGCCTTTTTTTGTGTCCCAGGTGTAATCGAAGTGAAGCGTGCCGGGGTACTGACTGCGATACTGTTCGGCCTTGTTATCCTCAGCCTTCAGCTCCGCTACCTGTGCCTCCTTCGCTGCCGACGCCTCCTGCTTGGCCTTTTCCAACTCGGCGGCTGGTACGAATACCGGCAACTCAGCCAGCCGGTCCTTTGCGGCTTTGTCGCCGGGAACGATGAAGACCTTCGAATCGAAGTGAGGATCTGCGTCGTTCGACACTTCGCGGAGCTGGAGCGTATATTCGTTGCCGTGATCCGAGACAATGTGGATGTCCGTCGTGGTGTTGGCACTCTTTGGCTTCACGCTGATAAAGCGGCTGGCGACGTGGCCGCCATCAAAGACCCAATCGACCGTGTCGCCGGCGAAGACGTTGGCGACCTTCTCCTCTGCTGGAAGCATGATGAGCGTCGATTGCAGCAGCCCAGCGCGGATGGCGGGCGGCGCATCTGCCTCCGACACTGTGACTGTGCGCGGCGCGGCGGGTTCAAGGTGGTGCGGCTGTTCTGCAATGGTGTGCGCGGTGCCGGCAAGGGCAAGTCCACAGGAGATGGCGATGATGATGGGTGGTTTCACGGGCGGTCCTTTCGGGGTAAAGGATGGTTGGTTACGCGGTCTCTCCCTGGGCAAAGCGCGTAATGCCCTCGGTGAGTCCGTACTTTTCGATCAGTCTTGTGCGGCGTACACGATCTTTGGGCTTGGTCGAAAACACTGCGTAGCTGCGGTTATCGAGCCGGAGCGTGACAACCTTGGTAATGCCGTCCCGCCGGATATACAGGCCTTCGCGGTCTTGCAAGCTCTCAAACAGTGCGAGCTGTTGCTCGTTCAGCTTGAATAGTTCCGCATAGCGTTTGCGATTGAATGTCGCGTCCTTCAGGAACAGAAACGATGTACAGGAGTTCACAATGCTGTCGGCGTTCGCGCCCAGGTCATCGGCGGACTGACCAATCATGGTGACGCCGCCAAGGTTCTTGCGAACCGTCTTGATGGAGGCCAATGCACCATCCAAGAGCTGCTTGTTCTTCATCGAAGAGAAAATCTCTTCAATCAAAATGTGCTTGGGAACGCCGAGATTGGCGGGGTTATAGAGAACATCATTGATGCGACGGAGCAACCACACCATCAAGGGCTCGATCAGGTCGGCATACTGTTCGTTGTTGACGCCCTGGAAGTCAAAGCACTGTAACCGGGAGAGCGATAAGCTGTCTTCGACGTTATCGAAGACGGCGTTATAGATGCCCCTGCCGACCCATTTCGAGAGATACCTGTCGAGCTTCTTGGGCAAGAAGAGATTGGACAGGCGACGGTTTTCCGGGTCGAGCAGGTACATATCCTGCACGGCTTTGTGGATCACATCGTCGTCTTCCGGCTCCAGCTCCGCGCCACCGTTGGTCAGCAGGAGCTTGATGAAGCTGTATAGAAACTTGATATTACTTTCGGTCGGCTCAAGTGCGAACGGATTGACGCGAGGGCCGTCTTTTCCCACACGGTCAACCCGTCCGCCGTATAATTCGACAACGCTTTCATAGCTGCCGCCGATGTCGAAAATATAGGTAAAACCGCCGTATTTCTGTTCCAGCGCGATTGCCGCGTTCCCATGCACGGACTTTCCCGATCCGGTTGGCCCGATGATGAGCATGACCCGCACACCGTCCACATACACGTCCTGAAAGAACGGCGTCCGGGTGCGGGTCTCGAAGATGTTGAGGTACTCCGCGTCCAGGTCATCCGAATGCGGATGACCGATGTGTGGAGCGAAGACAGAGGACAGCCGGGCGTGATGATCCTCCGCAAGCCACAGCGGGAAGACATTGAACTTGCCGTTGCCGGGGAACATCGCATAGAACGCCGACAGGTTGCCCAATGTCTCTTCCATCACCTGAGCTCGGGCATCCACGAAGATGCGGTGGACAGTGGGAACCACATCGCGGAGCTGCTCTGGACTGCGTGCTGCTAATAGCAGCCGCAGAGAGTATTCACCCTGAGCCTTTTTGTCGAGTGCACGAATGACCTCGCCGAGGTCATCGACGCTTTGATTTGCTGCCTTCGCGCCAGCCCCGGTTTCGAGCGATGCTGTATCGCGTCCGCTCATCACGCGCGTCAATACACCGACTTTGAAAAATGAGATGAACTTTTCCTGGGCGTCGATCTCGCTCCGCGCCGCCGCCGTGGACTTGACGCGCCATGTCGAACACAACACGCTATCGCAATCGAGCGTGAGCAGGCCGGAGAGGAGGCAAGGCCGCGATGCCTCCGGTGTCGCTTTCAGGGAGAACATCTGTACGCACCGCTTGCCAACTCGGATATGGTCACTGTGCCAGGCAACCGGGCTGTTGACGATCTGCCGGTCCACGCCGGTGTCGCTGCGGAGTTGGCCGCGCTCGGCCCACTCTTCGAGGTTGAAGAGATAGCTAAAAAACTGGAAGACTTCGGCTTTGTCGAGTAAACGCAATCCCAGCGAGCTGCCGAGATGGGATTCAAGGATGGTCGCAGTCTTTTCTAGGTCGGCCAGCATCCGCGACGTGTCGATGGCGTTTTCCTGCGGCTTGCGCTCGAACGCTTTGGCCTTCGACGGCTCCAGCGTGAGACACCAGTGAAGATCAATGCGACGGAAGGTCGCTGCCTTATTCAGGAAGTCCAGACGGTCGGAGGCGAAAACCTCGGTGATCGGGTTCGGATACTTTGCCTGGCGCGGAAGGTCGAAGCCGGACATGACGCGGGTGTACTGATATAGGCAGGAGCCTTCCGGCAGACCACGCAACGCGCCCTCGATGGTGCGCCAGAGCGCCAAGCGGGAGAAGATCCCTGTGGTGCTGAACATCGCGCAGATCAAGTCTCTGCTCGAACATCTCCGGGAGCCGGGTAAGACTGCCGTGCTTCTAGACATCCTTACCGGGCTGCGTGTGAGCGAACTGCTGGCGCTCAGGTGGTCGGACGTAGATTTCGAGAATCTCGTGATCCATGTCACCCGCTCGATCGCCGACCAGCATGTCGGTCCCTGCAAGACAGAGGCATCGCAGAAGCCGGTTCCGCTCGATCCTGAGCTGGCCGAGACGATGCTGATGTGGCGCAGGCAGTCCGCCTATCCCGGAGACGATGATTGGGTCTTCGCCAGTCCTGCCAAAAAGGGCAAGCTGCCTTACTGGTCGTTTTCACTTTACCGGACGTATATCCAGCCCGCTTTGAAGGACGCTGGGATCATCGGTAAGGTTGGCTGGCATACCTTCCGGCACTCCTACGCAACGATCCTCAAGTCGCACGGGGAGGACGTGAAGACGGTACAAGAGCTGCTGCGGCACGCCAGCAGCAGCATCACCCTCAACCTCTACGCGCAAGCGGTAACGGAAACCAAGCGCAGTGCGCAGAGCAAGGTAGCAAGGCTCGTTTTCGCCGAAAAAGGCCCATCGGAAGTGTAAATTTCTTATGGACCTTTTCGGACCGGCGGCAATTTTGGGGATTTGCGCTAAGTGATTGAAAGTAATTGGCGTCCCCGACGGGATTCGAACCCGTGTTACCGCCGTGAAAGTTTTGGACCAAATCGCAGCATCAACAAGTTAGAAGGTAGCGAAGTGCATCGGAACACTTCACAGCAGCACTAGAAAACAGCATAACTGGTCCCCAACTGGTACTCACGTAGAGGGGCAGCATTTGCACAAACCAGAGTTCACAAACCGGAGTTTATGGACATTCGATAGGTGTCCGTCGCGAGAAGCGCTCTAACCAACTGAGCTACGTCCCCTCTGCTTTTCAACGGTCTCCCGCAAGTTGCAGAGTTTACTGGCTTTTCTTATTGTCCACTCTTTCGCCTGTTTCCACCATTTCCACGGAATCTAACCGGATTCCGTCTCTAATAGACAGTAAATGGACAGTACGGAAACCTCACACATCCTGTCTACTGCAAGCAACCGCAGACCACGAAACTGTCACCATCTCGTGACTCAATCGTAGCAAAAATTAGTCTTCCGTACCCGACGTCGAAGAGCGTCTGCTTCTGGAATCAAGGAAAGCATCTACGGTCCTGACTTTACTGCGCCATTTCCCTTGAGATGACGATCACCAAGGTACTGTGCCACCATAGAGCTAAGCATATCCAGCAGTCGAGAGATGCTGAAGGCCCTACGGAGAACTCAGTGAGCTGAGACAATATCCCAGTCTCCATTGGAGGAGCGACGCAGTCACGCATGTACATGCCGTATTTGATGTGTGGATACGCAGCTACTCTGGCTTTGGTATTGGCGGGCTACCGCGTAAACGCCCGAAGTGTCCCCGGACTTCGCGGAGTGAGCCGGCTAAGCTGGGCGCTCTCTTTCGGGTTGGCAGGTGTTCTGCTTCTGGCGATGCGTTCCTTTGCACCTGACTGGATCACCATTCTGGTCGGTAATGAAGCGCTTCTCGTCAGCTCACTACTTATCTATTGTGCGGCGGCAGACATCCTGGACGTTCAGATGCGATTTCTCTCCTATGGAATAGGGCTACTGGTGACAGCCTTTGCCGTGAACGGTTATTTCACCTATTTTCATCCTGCGCTGACTGCGCGCATTCTGAATAGCAGCGGGATTTGTGCTGTTTACGCAGCCGTCACGGCTGCGTTGCTCTTCGGATATAAAGACCAACACGCGGACTTGGCAGGACTGGCACCTACCCTGCGACTTTCCACCGCAGCGCTGGCATGGTTGCAAATGCTGATAGTGACTCAACACATGCTTCGCTGCGTGCTTACCGTGCTGTATCCACCGGGCGAATTAGCTCATATCGACCTGATTCAGCTTGGTTTCAGTTACACCAACATGGTGCTCAACCTCGGCGCTGGATGCGGTCTAATCTGGCTGGCGCTGTGTATCCACCGTAGAGATCTGCAAATCACCGCGCGAACGGATAGTCTCACGGACTTGTTGAACCGGCGTGCATTCGAGGAGATTCTGTCCAGGGAGCTGCGCCGGGCAAACCATATGGACAGATCTCTTGTGCTCCTACTGATGGACATCGACATGTTCAAAGTGGTGAACGATACATGCGGCCATCAGGCCGGTGACGAAGTGATCCGTCGTGTGAGTAACACATTGCAAAAAGGCCTGCGTCCCTCGGATGCGCTCTCCCGCATCGGAGGCGAAGAGTTCGCCGGGCTATTGCGGGATGCCAGTATGGCAGAGGCGGAAGAGATCGCGGAGCGGCTCCGCGCGGAGATTGCGAATCTCACTGGCTTGCCGGGCGGAGCTCAGATAACGATCAGCATCGGAGTGGCGGGTAGCCATGAAGATGAAACACCGGAAGAGCTTTTCCGCCGTTGCGACGAGGCCCTGTATCGTTCCAAGGGGAAAGGACGGAACCTCGTCAGCGTGAGCGAAGTTCTCCAGTTCAGGCAGATACCGTCACTCGAGCAGGCTAGATCTCGCACACCGGTTGTGTCTCCAACCGCTACATCGAAATACCCAAGTAGATGATTGCGGAATCGGCGAGCCTCACGTGTTGGGACGTCGCAATGGCCCGACATGTAGTTTGCCCTTCTCGGAGATTAAAGTCGATAAATCATTTGTAATGCAGGCACAAAAATCACAAGGGTCACGCACAATCATCAAATCCATCGTCGATCTTGGCCGCAGCCTCGGTCTCCTTGTCGCAGCAGAGGGGGTTGAAGATCAAGAGACATTGGATTATCTCAACAGCCTGGGATGTGATCTGGCCCAAAGCTACTTTATTTCACGTCCCATGCCGGGAGATGCCGCCCGTAACTGGGTAGAGCAGCGACACCCATAACTATCAGGCTGACTGTGCGACGCCCTAAGGGTCATCCACAGAATACAAGGACGGCACTTGGCTTATAGCTTGATCGCTCCAATCGCTTTCCAGAAGCAGGTGCGGGCCTTTTAAATCTCGCTGTTCCAGTTTTACAGAAGCATTCTACGCAGTCCAATCGTTGACGCATCCAGCCGATTCACCCTCCGTTTAACTTCATGCGAGATTCTTAAGAGGGCTAAAGTCTAGTTTCAGAACCTGTGAGAGTTCCATCGGCCAGCCAAATAAATAACCCTGCCCCGCATCACATCCCAAATCCAGAAGAATACATCTCTGTTCTTCCGTTTCCAGTCCTTCACCAAGCACCCGGATATTCAAACTGTGCGCCATCTGCATGATCGCGGTAACGATCTGACGAGTGATTGGATCCTCTACGATATCGCGGACAAAGCTTTGGTTGATTTTTAAATGGTTCACGGCAAACCGCCTAAGATAGGCCAGATTGGAATATCCCGTGCCAAAATCATCCACGGCAATTTGTAAGCCAATATCGGTCAACTCTCCTAAGACAGCTTCGGCAGAGCGGCCCTGTTTCATGAAGGTAGACTCTGTGACTTCTATGATGAAACGCTCCGGTTCCAGACCCACGCCCTTCAACGCTTCCAGGATGGCACTCCTGAGCGTTACATCGTCGTAGATCTGCACTGCGGAAAAGTTCACTGCAAAGCACAGTGGATAGCTTTCCCAGATCCCTGATAACCCAGCTATCTGAGAAGCTACGGTTTTCAATATCCAGGCTCCAAAGAGCCGCATCAGGCCAGCCCGTTCAGCTAGCGGAATAAATTGTGCCGGAGGCACATCCCCCAGCACCGGATGGTGCCATCGGGCCAGAGCTTCAAACCCAAAAATCCCATTATCACTAAGTCGGACCAGCGGTTGCCACACAATCGACAGGCGGCCTTCCTGCAGGCTCGAGCGTAAAGCCTATGCCGTCAGCGCCTCCACGGCCAGTTCGCTCCTTATAAAAACTTCTTAGACAAACTCAAGCTATTCCGCGCCATCGCCACCAGATACGACAAAACAGCTCGCAACTTTCTCGCTGCCATTCACCTCGCTACCACCTCCATCTGGCTTATTTGATGGCACCCCCTAGCTTTCACCTGACTATTTAACTTGGTAATCATATTTACTTGAGTTCAATCGTCACCTCATCAATTTTTCCTGTAAAGCGATTCGGTGATGCATAATCCGGACTTACGGGCGAACCAAGATCGCTTCCTATATCCAGGGTTTCACTGGGGTGCACGTTTACGTTGACGAATTGTGCCTGTCCCTCCGCTTTTCCATTGATGGTTAGCTGCCCAACTCCGGAGATCACCTTGCGTGGAGTGAGTTGTGTTACCTGCTGTGCCGTGTATCCACCGGCTCCTGGAGTGAGACTCAGCACAATATGTGCCTTGCCTGATTGGAGAGGATCAGATGCGACAAGTTGTCCTGACCTGTTTCCGAATGCATTGATTTCGTAGACGACTCGATGGTCCCTTACGAAAAGACTGAATCCCCCATATCTGCTACCTTGCGCAAAAATCACACCATTCGCGCCTGACCGAGGCACTTCGATATCAGCGGTGATCATGTACGCATGTCCTGCGAGTGAAGGAGCGATGCGCGGAACAATGCGGCCTACTCCTTCGCGATAGGTAAATACAGTCTGTCCTTTAGCTTGGCCCACAGCATATCCTGGCGATCTCGGGAGCAAGGGATATGCTTGGTTGCGATTCGCTTCTTCATTGAAGAGCTGCTGAAGTTCTTTCAGCTTTTCTGGATTTTGTTCGGACAGATCGTGTGCCTGACTGTAATCCGCGTTGAGGTTGTAAAGCTCCCATGGGTGTTCATTCAGATCCGGTTCTTTACCTGCGACTGGAAGCTGTTCCCATGTGGAGCGGAATCGATTGCCTGCCCACCAGCCGTCCTTGTAGATGGCAATGTTCCCACTCGTGGCAAAATATTGGGTGTGATGGTGGCTTGGCTCGCTCGAGTGATCAAAAGTATAAGCGAGGCTGCTGCCTTCAAGTGGAGTCTGAGCGACTCCATTCACGGATGCTGGAGGCTTTATCCCAATGATGTCATAGAGAGTCGACGCAATATCATTCACATGAGCGAATTGGCTCCGCACTCCACCAGCATCTTTGATGTGGCCCGGCCATGATACGACCAATGGATCGGTGGTGCCTCCCAGGTGCGAAGCGTCCTGCTTGGTTCCCTGAAAAGGCGAACTCAACGCCCACGCCCACGCTGCGGCATAGTGGTTCATGTACATCTCACTACCCAGCAGATCGGCGGTGTCCAAACGTTCTTCAACCGTTTTTGCGCGTCCGGTTACATCATGCGCATCATTGCCATCGAGCCCACCTTCGGCGCTCGCTCCGTTGTCACCAAAGATTTCAAGCACGATTGTGTTGTCTGCCTGCCCTTCTTCATGGATCGCATCAAGAAGCCGGCCTATCTCATAATCTGTTTGCGTCGTGTAACCAGCATAGACCTCGGCCTGATGGGCCAGCAGCTTTTTCTGCGCGGGTGTCAGAGAATCCCAGGCGGGAAGCCCGTCTGGACGTGGTGTCAGCTCTGCATTGGCGGGTATGACCCCGAGAGCTTTCTGCCGCGCAAAGGTTTCTTCGCGCAGCTTATCCCAACCTTTATCGAACTTACCCTTATATGGCTCAATCCACTTTTGGGCGACCTGATGAGGAGTGTGAACTGCTCCCGTGGCGTAGTAGAGGAAGAAGGGCTTATCCTTCGCAACAGCGTCGTGTTGATGCAACCAGCGGATCGCATCATCGGTAATATCCGTTGTGAAGTGATACCCCTGCTGTGGAGTCAATTGCGGTTCGACCGGGGTATTATCACGGTAAATGCGTGGATAGTACTGGTTATCTGCAGCAGCCAGAAAACCATAAAAGTGCTCGAACCCAAGTCCAGTCGGCCAACGATCAAATGGTCCTGCCGGGCTCACCTGCCATGCAGGAGTGTTATGCCACTTCCCTACCGCTGCGGTGCTATAGCCATTCTCCTTTAGAATTTCCGCGATCGTGGCCGAGCTTTTTGGAAGAAGTGAGTTATAGCCGGGATATCCGCTTGCGCCTTCGGCGATAGTGCCAAAACCAACCTCGTGATTATTGCGGCCCGTGAGCAGTGCGGCTCGCGTGGGAGAGCAGAGGGAATTGACGTGAAAGCTGTTGTACCGCAGCCCTGAAGCTGCAAGCTTATCGAAGCTGGGAGTCGTTATCGGTCCGCCAAACGCCGTTGTGGTACCGAAACCTACGTCATCTACCAGGACCAACAAGACATTCGGCGCACCAGCAGGAGCCTTGGGACTCTCGGGCCAGAATGGACGTTCATTTCCGGATCGGGCCACTGCGGTATGCCTTGGTGAGCTGTCTTGACGCGGGGCTGTAGCATCCACGGTCTGTGCTAAAGAAAAGCAGCTTGTTGCCAAGGTGGCGCTTAGCAGTAATCCAGTTCTCTGTGTGACTTTCATTGCAAACCTCTCAGTGCGAGATAAATTAGGTATTTGAGCGTTCAAATCGAGCTGATTATCGAGATTGATATATGTGCCCAGAATGCGATCTCATGAGCGTTTGGGCACGTTAAAATACAAATGCCCACAATGTAGGTGGGCATACGGCAACGTCATACAGGCTCTAGTCGAGCGTGCTCAGAAGCGTCGGCGGATGCCGGCGTTGCAACAATAAAGGTTGCTCCGAGTGAATCGCATAGATGAAACATAGCACGTAGGAGATGATGATGCAAGGCGGATACCGTTGTATCTCGTCTGAGGCACTGGTGAGCGGATCGATATGAATCATGGTTTCGGCAGAGTTGTGGCGTAGCCGAACATCTCTTTGGCTCATTCGATCAAGGTTCCCGTGTCGCCCTTGCACGGGACAGTTTCCTCTATCTAAATCACAGCGATCAACGGAAGATATTTTCTAATATTTCGGAGTCATGCCGCACTTATGTTTACGTCCGGACCATCGCATGGAGAGATCGTCGGGCGTTCACGAACCTGCGCCAGCGGACGCGCAGGCTTGCGTCGTCCTTATGTCCTCCTCGCTGCCTGGCGAAGTAGTTCCTTACGCAAATACAGGAACGCCTACCGACTTCTCACCGGAATCACCAGGGAACCACTTATCGAGAATCCCCTGCAACTGGACCAGATCCTGCTTCACATTCGTTGCGGTGTTCACGATGTTGCGGCCGTGAGTCCAGCGGGATTCGTACCAGGAACCGCTCTGGAACTCATCGTTATGGTCTTTACGCCATTGTTCTGAGAGCTGCCGCAGGTGCGCGAGAGTTGCGGCGTGGGAAGAGTCTTCCGCAAGGTTCGTCATCTGGAAAGGATCGCGGCGATGGTTGAACAGCAACTCTCGTCGATCACGGTGGTAGATCGCATAGGTGAACTCATGCGTTCGCAGAGCTCGCCATTCTGAACCATCGGTCCACGCCGCGGTGGCTCCCATCCCCTGCAGATGGGCGGCCTCAATGTCGGGCGCTGAGGAACCGAGTGCATGGCCGCTGAGGTCCTGTCCTTCCACAGTCCGCGGAACGGGCAGACCCAGCATCGACAACACCGTCGGCATGATGTCGGGGGTTCCTAACAGAGCGTCGCTGACAGTCTTGGGGCGTATCTTTTCCGGCCAACGGACGACGAACGGCACTCTAGCTGCCTCTTCGTAGAAGATCAGCTTACCCTGGCGTCCGTGCGATCCGAACATCTCGCCATGGTCCGAGGTAAAGACAAAGATGGTGTTCTCCGCGAGCTTGGTTTTTTCGAGCGTGTCCAGTAGACGGCCCAAATTCCAATCAAGATTAGCCGTCATGGCGTAGTACACGCGCAGCCACTCCGGCTGACGCTTCTGGTACCCGGGAGATAGCTTCTGCCAATTGTCCGCGTAAGGATCGGACACCGCGGAAAAGTTCGGTGGAAGCGGTAGGTTCGTATTTCGATAGAGCTCGGCATACTCCGGTGGCACGTTATTCAGACCCCACGGCGAGTGGGGCGGGCCCCAGGAAAGGAACAGGGCAAAGGGTTCGCTCTCGTGCTCTCGCGACTTCAGATAATCGATCGCCACATCCGTCTGCGCGTCGGGCTCAAACTGCTTGCGGATGTGCGGCGTGGCATTGTTGAGGAAGTACGGCGAATGAAAGTACGAATGGTTGAAATTGTACGCTGCCCAGTAGTTGTCAAAGCCCAGCCGATATGGCCCCGGCGGCACAAAGCCGTTCTTGACCAGATCGTGATGTCCCAGTTCGGCGGCCCACATATGCCATTTGCCGATGTACGCAGTCTGATACCCACCCTTCGTCAATGAATGGCCGAAGCACTCGTGTTCCGGGCTAAGACGCAGTTCGTTGATGACCATTCCCGTACTGGACTGGTACTTCCCTGTCATGAGGGATGCACGGTACGGCGCGCAAACAGGTGTCGACGAAACCGCCTGGCGGAAATTACATCCCTGCGCAGCCAGCTTATCGAGGTTTGGTGTGCGTGCGTACTCGTCCCCAGCGTATCCGCAGCTTGAATAGCGCAGTTGATCCGCGAAGACGTATACAAGGTTTGGTTTCTGACCGCCGGACGAAGACCATGCCTTTGCCGGCAGTGCTGCGGAGCCGATACCAGCTGCAGCGCCCTTGAGAAAATCGCGTCTGTCCATTTCCCTCTGCCTTTGCTAAACAGCGTGCTCAATCTATTTCAACGGGAGGTCTTGCGAGGACTAGCCGAACCACCCTGAGGACCTATGGAAAATTGTCAGGTAATCAGAACAAAAGACGCGCAACACACCAGCCTGGCCCAGGATCAGCAACAACAGGCGGTCTGCGGGTAAGCGTTCATAAAACGGAGTCTACGAAAGCAATTCTTAAATGTCAAAGAGAGTCGCGCAAAATCGGGGTCGATAATTTCTGAACCACCACCTGAGAACAGCGAGCGAGCCAACGCTAACGACTCCATATGCTTCGTGACTGCAAAGGCGCTTTGTATTATGCTCGTGGCATGTGCTGTGTTCGAAACACACTCTGCCGTCTTTGTTGTCGCTAAACGCGGACACCCGAACGATTCCTGCCTTTCGCAGCGTCCACGCACACATCCTTTTATCAAAATTGTCACCTCATGCTTACGCCGGACATACATGCAGATGTCTACTGTGGCGCTTCCATCCGGACTTACCCGTCTTTTCCGAAGTGGAGTGAACTATGAATCGTCGTGAGTTTCTCAAGCAGAGCGCAGCCGCTTCCCTGGTCGCGACAGCGGCGCACGCGACACCTGCCCAACCGCCTTTCAACAAGAGGTTGAATGTGTTGTATGTCTTCAGCGACCAGCACAGAGCAGCATCGCTACCGGGTGAGCCCTTCAGTCAGGTTGAGGCCCCAACGCTCGATCGATTTCGACGTCAGAATCTATCAATGGACAGTTGCATCTCCAACTATCCTCTGTGCGTGCCGCACCGCGCTATTCTGATGAGCGGACTCTACCCGAACCAATCTCATGTGACCAGCAATGGGGACTCGCTTCAACCTGCTGTCCCAGGCCTGGGAGAGACGTTCAAGAAAGCCGGCTACCACACGGGGTATGTAGGCAAATGGCACCTCTATCGTGGTGAAGACCAGTTTGTTCCGAAAGGTCCCTACCGCTTTGGATTCGACGACTGGCACGCCTGGGCAAACACCAACAAGCATTACGATGGCGTCACCTTCGATCCGGAGACCGGAGAGCGAAAGACAATGCCCGGCTATCAGCCCACGCGCATGACCGACCAGGCGATTGAGTTCGTGAACAATCAAAAGGGGCAGGACAAACCATGGCTCCTGGTCGTCAGCTGGAACCCACCGCACCCACCATATAACCCGCCTGCAGAGGACCTCGATCGCTACGACGCGAGCACGCTTAAGTTCCGCCCGAACGTCCGTTTGCCTATTCCTGCGGACCGCTCAGTGCAGGCCTGGACCGCGCTGCAATCCTTCGACACGCTGCACGAAGCTCAGCAGGGCTACTACGGTGGGATCACGGCAATCGACAAAGAGTTCGCGCGCCTTTTGAAGACGTTGGACGACAATGGCATGATAGACAACACCATCATCGTCTATACCTCAGACCACGGCGATCTGATGGGTTCGCATGGGCACATGGCCAAGCAGATGCCTCATGAAGAATCCTGCCGAGTTCCCTTCTTTCTTCACCACCCTAAAGCGAAGACTCCGCGGGCTTCAGATGCGTTGTTCGCCTCTATAGATATCTATCCAACGCTCTGCGGGCTGGCAGGCATTCCTGCTCCGCAACATTGCTCGGGACGGGATTTTTCCTCGCACATGCTGGGCAGGCACTCTTTCAAGGAGAGAGAGATGGTGTTTCTCATGAACAACCAGGGGCCACCGAATCGTCAAGAAGTGAACACGCCAACATACCGAGGGTTGCGCACGAAGACACATACGTATGCCGTGCAATTGGATGGTCGATGGGTGTTGTATGACAACACAGCCGATCCATACCAAATGAAGAACCTCATCTCCAATCCAAAATACAGCAAACTCATCGAGAAGTTCGACGCTGCGCTTATCGCTTGGAGTAAGTCAACTGGCGACGCCTTTCCATACGAAACTGCGCTGAAGTCCTATTCGGTTTATCCCGGAGCTTAGTCATTTTCACGCTTCCCTTTGCAAATCCCTCGATGCAGATACGCTCATCGAGCATCTCTGCCAACACAAGCCTGGGCCTAGTTATAGGGAAACGCGCTTCGTGTTGGCAGCAGATCACTACTGAGTCTGCGGCTTATCCTTACCGGCGAAGTGTGTTTTGAAGACTTTGACAATCTAACTACTCTTTCGTATCCTAACGTCTGTGAACCCCTACAGACAGACCGCCTGTTGTTGTTGTCGCTAGTTTCGCTATCGAAGCGGTGTCTGTGTTCCCTGCATAAATTTCTCCTTATTTTTAGTGCGCGGCAGCGATGCCGGGCAGCTTCGAGAAGCGATTCCTAGGATCGTTGCGGGCACCACCTTCGGGGTTTGCTTCTGACTCAATCGAGCCGTTCGGCTCTGCCTTCCAAGCTTCCCTGATCTTCTTTTCACTCCGCCTCTTTATGCATGTGCGCCGTGCTGCAATGCTGCCGGCCTTCGCTTGAGCAGGCTTACCCACTTGTTGTCATGTGTTCTTTCAGGAGTCGCCGTTGAAGACCTCGAAGTTTTTGTTCCGCCTGTTCTCTCTGATCCTGTTTGTGCTAGTCGCGAAACTTGCTGACGCCCAGACGACGGACGGCAGCATTTATGGCGCCATCACCGATGCAACCGGCGCGGCCATACCCAATGCGCAAGTGGTCATCACGGACGTACATACGGGTGTATGGCAGTCCAAAGCATCAAACCGGAAAGGCGAGTATTTGTTTCCTACGGTCCTTCCCGGCGACTACACCGTGAAGGTGACGGTAGAGGGCTTCAAGACGGAGACCGAGACAGGTATCACCGTGCAGGCCAACAGCAATATCCATGTTCCAGTGGCCCTGACTGCCGGCGGAGTGAATGAGACAGTGTCCGTTGAGGCTGGCGTCACGTTGGTTGACACCCGTGAAGCACAGGTATCGAACACGATCGAGCAGGCGCGCGTGGAAAACCTGCCAACGCAGGACCGCAACGCATACGCACTGCTGGTCACAGTGCCTGGTGTGTCGAATTTTGGGGGTGACGGATACACCAGCACCCGTGGGGGTACAACCCTGAGCGTCAACGGTTTGCCTACCGACCAGTCCAGCTTCTACCTCGATGGTGCGTACGACACGAACTTTTATGGTCCCGGCGGCAACAAGGCTCCGAATCCGGATACGCTCGACCAATTTCACGTGATCACCTCGAACTTCGACGCCGAGTTCGGACGTTCGCCAGGAGCGGTCATCAACATGATTTCGAAGCGCGGCACCAACCAGTATCACGGATCGGTGTATGAGTACTGGCGCAATGACGCGGTTGACGCTAAGGGCTTCTTCAACACGACCTCGCCTCTCCTGCGCCAGAACCAGTACGGTGTGACGTTAGGTGGCCCAGTTCCTAAGCTTCGGGACAAGTTCTTCTTTTTCGGTTCCTACGAGCACCTGACTGTCCACCAAACCGCTACAGTTAATTCTCAACAGACGCTGACGGCCGCCGAGCGCAGCGGTGACTTCAGTGCAGACACGCGGGAGCCAGCGGCCTTTACTGCCATTCCGGCGGCGTATCAGTGCGGCCTTGGTGCGAAGGTCATCTGCCCCTCGAAGATCGATCCGGTTGCGAAGAACCTCTTGCAGTTTATTCCGGTATTCCAGAACAACGGCACACCGCAGGAGCGAGCGTTGGCCAATGTCAATAACGACGAAGGTCTCGGCCGCATCGATTGGCACGGATTTGCCAGGCATACGATCTATGCCACGTACTTCCGCTCGCAGGGTCTAACCCTGGACCCGGGGGCGGGTGGCAATGGCGGGATCGGCATCTCTGGCGTGCTTCCGCAGTACTCGGGCATGCGCGAGCAGGAAAACCAGCAGAACGCGATTGTGGCCGACGACTGGACACTTAACACTCGAACGGTGAACTCGATCCGTGCGTTCTACACCGACAACCGTTACATCATCAGCAACGAACTCGGGAACGCGAACCTGGCCTCCAGCCTGGGCAGCGGCCAACCGCAGGGCAGCGATATCACCTCGCCGACGTACTACACTGTCACAGGTTATTTCACGCTTGGTCCGAATGGAGCCGGCCCGAGCGATGTCAACCAGATTTCATTCGGTTTGATTGATACTGCGACGTTGCAGCTTGGACATCACTCCGTCAAAATCGGCGGAGCGTGGATCTCGGACAAATACAGTGAAGATGGGAAGGGCAACTCCAACGGAAACTACACCTTCAATTCCAGCGGCCTGACTGGCTTCCCGCTGGCAGATTTCATGCTCGGGTATGCGACCACGCTGAATCAGAACAGCGGTGTGCATCACCGCTTCCGCAACCAGGATCCGGCGCTGTTCGCGCAGGACGACTGGCAGGTTACCCGGCGCCTGAACCTGAACCTTGGCATTCGCTGGGAACTCGTTCAGCCGTGGCTGGGTGAGAACGACGAGAGCCAGGTGCAGGAAGGCGTTCAGTCGACGGTCGCTCCCGGCGCCCCGCTCGGTCTTCTCGTTGTCGGAGACAAAGGGGTAAAGGATGGCTCCTTCCAGACCTCGTTCAATCGGTTCGCTCCGCGCGTCGGTATGGCGTATGACGTGTACGGCGATGGACGCACCAGCTTCCGGGCCGCGTATGGCATCTTCTACGAGCAACTCGAGGAAGGTACGATTGGCGGTCAGGTGCAGGAACCATACACCATCGCTCAGCAGACAAACGGGATCACCAGTTTGCAGTGCCCGTACGGCGGTACATACGGTGGAAGCTGCGTGGGTGCCAACTCACCCTTCCCGTACAAGTTCACTCCCAGCAACGCAAGGTACTACACCAACACGTCGCTTTCCGCGTTTCGTCCGGGTGAGAAAAGTACGCCGTATGCGGAGGAGTGGAATGCTCAGATACAGCAGCAGATCAGTAAGAAGGTGGCGATCACCATCGGCTATGTGGCCATGAACTACATGAAGCAGTACATCCAATTGGACATCAACACGCCGAAGTTTTTCCCTGGTGCGCCGGTGTCGGAAAATCCATATATCGCTAATTCCAACGGCATCAACTGCCGCCGTCCTTACGAGCCGTACCGTTCGGGTGGAATCGCGGATAACGCTACGTGCACGTTCCTGCTGGGGTCAGCGGGTGGATATACAGACTCGAACAAGGTGGGACTTCCTCTGCAATTTGGCGCGATCAACCAGTATTTTCCGGCCAATAACAGCCACTACAACAGTCTGCAGACCCAGATCAACGGGCATTTGAAATCATTTGATTTCAATGCCAACTACGTCTGGGGCAAGGTGCTGAACTTCACGACGCCGACCGTCGATCAGACCGACATCAAGAAGAACTATGGGCGCGCCGATGTCGACGTGCGCAACCGCTTTGCTTTCTCCGGCACGTACCACACGCCGACTGTGCATCTCTGGGGCTTCTTCGGCAAGGAGGTTCTCAGTGGCTGGGGACTGAACGACATCAGCGTCTTCCAATCCGGCTCTCCGTTCACGGTGATGGCGAACGTGGACGTCAACCGCGACGGCACGACCAACGACCGCGTCAATGTGGTGGGTGATCCGTACAAGCACTATCGCAGCCACGTCGACATGGTTTACAAGGGCTACCTAAACGGTGCTTCGTTCCAGCAGCCCTGCGGGGCGGCCGTCAGCGCCACCTGCACGAACCCCTATGGCAACGAGCAGCGTAACTCGCTGACCAATCCAAACAACTGGCAGAGCAATATCTCGGCGTTCAAGGAGTTTGCGCTACCGAAAAAGCTCACGTTCCAGTTCCGCGCAGAAGCGTTCAACGCCTTCAACTATACCCACCTGACCAGCGTGCGTAACAACCTGACGGTCTTCCCGACGGCGATTAACGCATTCCAAAGCGCGGATGCAGGTCGTGTTCTGCAGTTCGCAGGAAAGATCCTCTTCTGAGGCAAATTGGACTGACCGAGAGGGCCCACGGCTTTGGCTGCGGGCCTTCTCGCAGGTCACACGTTAGCGATTGTGAGGCCTGCGCGAGGCGGTAACAACAACAGAAGCCTGTAAATCTTCCGCGTGAAGATCTAACCAAACCTCACAGGCCTTTGAGCCGAGAGGACCACCAAAAAGCGGGTGCCGCATCCGGTGCCTCCACGGCCCGAACGCGAGCACCCCGGCGAGAGACCTTTAAACTACCGCTGCGGCAGACCGCTTACTTGCAGCGCCTACGTAATCGAATGGATCACTCGCCTCTTCCAGCCAAGCGAGTATCAGGGTGTCGAAGTGATCCATGAGCGGCTTCTGCCGTGGATCATCGATCAAGTTATGCAACTGGTAGGGATCATTCTGATTATCGTAGAGAATCCACTTGCCATCCCTGGCGACCGCATAGGTATGGGTCGCTGAGCGTAGTCCTCGAAAGCCGGGAGGTGCAAAGCCACCACCGTTTCCTGGCGTTCCATCTTGAGATGTTTCCGGTTCACCCACATTCATCAGAAACACGACCTCGGAGGCTGTTGCTGTCCTTCCGCGCAGGATCGCGGAGAGGTCTCTGCCCTTGAGATGAGGCGGCGCTGAAACACCGGCTATTCCACAAAGCGTCGGGTAGATATCGATCGAAGCAAACAGCGCCTCAGAGCTTCTTTGCTTTGGCGTGACTCCTGGATAGCGAATGTAGAAGGGCACGCGTGAAGACTCCTCATGCGGCACCTGCTTATACATGCGACCGTGCGATCCTCCCATTTCCCCGTGATCGGATGTAAAGATCACGATGGTGTTCTCAGACTGGCCTGCATCATCCAGAGCCTTCAGCAATCGGCCAAACTCGCGATCAACAGCACGGATGTGAGCATAGTACCCTCGATGGAAATTTTCGATCGATGCGGTCGACGCCACAGCACGTGTGCCAAGTCCTGTCTTCACGTTCGGGCGAAGTGCCATCTTCTTGCCGGCGAAGTACGCTTCGTCTTCTTCTGGTGCATCGTCAACGGGAAAGTGCGGTGGATGCCACGACACCACCATCATCCATGGCTTGTCCGCATGTTGGTCTTCGATGATCTTCACCGCCTGATCGGTCATCAACGTGGTCTGATATCCCTCAGGTTGGATCTTCTCGCCCGTATCCGGGTTGAATGTGAACGAATAGCTCATGTGCTTATCTACAGCGCCCCAGACGTGCCAGTCCTGGAATCCCTGGCGATGAGGTCCGGCCGGAATGAAAGCACGGTCGTGCCCAGGTCCGGAGAGATGCCACTTGCCGACGTACGCCGTACGATAGTCGGCATCAGCAAAGGTGTGACCTATGGACTTGAAGTCCGTCCTTAGTTCGATCCAATTGCGGATGATGCCGTTCTGGTAAGGCCAAAGACCGGTCATCAAGATGCCACGATACGGTGAGCAAAGCGGATAGTTGGAAATGCAACGCTCCATGGAGAAGTTCGCTTTGCGAAAGGCATCGATATTGGGTGCCACTACATCGCTATAAGGTTCCCCCGGCATCGACTGGTAACGGTGCTCATCATCAAAAACATACAACACGTTCGGCTTACGTTTGTGGGTCTTCGCAAATGCAATCTGTGGTGTAGCGGCTGCTACGCCTGCGGCGATGCTTGTTTGTACAAAGGTACGGCGATCCATGAATGTCTCCGAGATAGTTATTTTCAATCGACGAACGCGGGCAGAGATGTTCGGTCTTTCGAGACCAACAGAACTTCAGACCCACCTTGGGTCTCAGAACACGTGGACGCCCAGCGGGTCGGTAGTCGCAATCATGCTCCCAGCCAGACGCTGCAACATCTCAGACTGCGCATCTTTATACGGTGCGATTCCCCACAGGTTCTTCACCTCACCTGGATCATTCTTCAAGTCATATAACTCGCCAGATCCCAGCGTCTGCCAATAAGTCAACTTCCAACGATCCGTCCGAACACAGGTTCCGACCGGTGTCGGGTCATACTTCGCGACCGCGTCGTAGTACTCCATGTAAACAGACTCGCGATGTTCCGCACTGGACCCCGTCAACAGCGGCGTCAGAGAACGTCCCTGCATTCCTGCCGGTGTTGTCAGCCCTGTAGCGTCCATTAGTGTTGGGGCTATATCGATCAGCTCAACAAGAGCGTCCACCTTCAGACCGGCCTTATACTTGCCGGGCCAGCGAATAATGAGTGGCACCCTCGTCAGGCAATCGTAGAAATAAGGACCCTTCTCGTAGATCCCGTGATCGCCGAGCATATCGCCGTGATCGCTCATGTAGATAACGATAGTATCGTCCACCATGTCCAGCTCCTCGAGCGTTTTCATCATGCGTCCTACTTCGACGTCAACCTGCTCAATCATGGCGTAGTAGGCAGCCTTAGTCAGGCGGTGATCGTGGTCGCTCTCCTCTGCGAAGGACTTTCCATGTCCACCATACGCTCCGAGATTGTCGGTCTTCTGAAACACAGGTTTGTTTTCAAGTTCACCTTCTACGTACGTCGGCGACGGCATCTTGTCCGGGTCGTAGCGTTTCAGAAACTCCTCTGTGGGGAAGTATGGAGCATGCGGCTGATAGATATTGACCGACATCATCCACGGCTGCTCTTTTTTGTGGCTCTTTATAAATGAGATCGCCTCACCTGAACACCAGGCGGTCTGTGTAAACTTAGGGTCGATAGGCACGCCCCACACTCCAAGCTTGCGGTTCTGCTTGGGAGGCACAGGCCACTTCACTCCGTTTGCCTGGAGCCAGTTACGCCACTGGTTCTGGCCTGGCCAGTTATCGCTGATATCGTGGCTCCACTCGAAGACTCGATAGCCATCGTCAATGCGTTTTTCAACGAAGTGGTGATCGCACGGTGAAAGATGGAGCTTGCCAACGAGGCCGCAGTCGTACCCCTGATCCGTCAAAATTCGAGGGATCAGCCTTTCGGTGGGTCTAATGTACTCTGCATTAGATTTCAGGTTCGTCTCTCTAGGATATCTGCCTGTGAGGAAACTTCCGCGGGACGGGGCACAGATCGGCGTCTGGCAGAACGCATTGGTAAAGGTGACCGATTGCGCCAACAAGGCGTCCAGATTCGGAGTGCGGATATGCGGATTTCCCAAGCCAGAGATCGTGTCGGCTCTCTGCTGATCCGCACAGATCCAAAGTATATTTGGCATCCGCTGACTCTGGTCTTTCCGCTTTGCTATCTCTGCATCATGTGCCGCAATCTCACCAGCTTCGGGTGTGCGAGGTTTCCCACTTTCTTCTTGTCTTGGCAGAAAGGTTTCTGCGATAGCTCCACTTCCAGAGATAGCCCCGGCAGCCAGTAATGTTGTACGGATAAGATCACGACGATTCACAGACTCACCTCAAAATTTGGCCTTCAAACGGCTAGAAAATGGGTATTGTTTCATGCTTGCAGGACCCTTGACAGCGAGTGCTCATGAGCACTCGCTGTTAAGAGAAGAGGATTACGCTCACCCTCTCCATCTGGCACGCGCTACAGAGGCGTCCATCCACCAAAGCGCAAAACCCATGCACTGCCTTGAGGCTGTGAAGGGCTGTATGGAGAAGAGCTAAAGATCCTGCTAAAGGCTCAATAGACCGCAACAACAGCGCTGCATGCAACGTATCATCCAGCAGCAACAACCGGCGGTATAGAGCTTCTTCATTCGCTTTCGAGACTAAATTCACTCTTGGACAGTGTCAAGGAATGAACGGGGCTGGCGTCTCTTCCTGCTTGTGGGGACTGAACCAATTGTGTGCGGTTGACAGCTTGGTTCGGTGCTTTATCTCCTGCATTCCGCTGGCAAGCTTTCCTGTGCATGAATCTCAAGATCAAAAGCTCAGCCACCGATTCGGCTTCTTCTCTCGCGTTCGCTGCGTCATTTAGGAGGTTCCATCGTTCGTTTGGATCGCTCTTCAAGTGGTAAATGGTGTAATTTTGATGGACTCTCTGCATTTAAAATAGAGGAATCCGTGCTTCTCTTTCAAGTTTACTTTATGCTGGTTCTATGAACGCTGTTCGGACCTCTCAACGATGTAATTGTTGTCGTTGACTTCGCTAAGAAGTTTGCAGGTCCTCGAGCTGCGCATCCCGACATCATCCTTCTTCTTTCTTTTGAGAACGGCAGTTCGGGCAAACACTCTAATTCCATGACTCAGTTTCTGCTTCTCGCAAGAGAAAGCAGTAACGTAATGCATTCGCAGGAGATGAAAGTAGATGGCTAATCGTCGCGACTTTTTGAAGATGGGTGCCGGACTCACAGCAACGTCACTTGCAGCGAGAGCAGGTGCTCTCCCCTCAACGAAATCGCACACGGCTGCGGGGTCGAAGCCGAACATCATCTTCATCCTGGCAGATGACATGGGATATTCAGACATCGGATGCTTCGGCTCTGAAATCGAAACGCCTAATCTGGATAAGCTCGCCCAACGTGGCATACGGCTCAATCAGTTCTATAACAATCCTCGCTGCTGCCCTTCCCGCGCTTCCATCATGACCGGCTTATACGCGCAACAGGCTCATATGGGCGATATGGTCGCCGACCACGGACGTTACCCATTCGCAGAATATGACGGCATCCTGGCGGAGAACACCCTAACCATTGCGGAAGCGCTTAAGACTGCTGGCTACAATACGGCGGCTGTTGGGAAATGGCATCTTGCGCCGGAGACAGAAGAAGGAAAGCGAAGCTGGCCCTTGCAGCGTGGCTTCGACAAGTTCTGGGGCATGATAGCCGGCGCTTCGGTTTATTACGAATCACCTCACCTGGTGAGCGGAAACGATCCACTACCGCCTCCTCCTAAGGACCAATACCTGACAGATATCTGGGCCGATCACGCCGTTGAGTTTGTCGAAGCACTATCGAAAAACAAGAAACCGTTCTTCCTCTACACAGCGTTTAACGCACCGCACTGGCCAATCCAGGCTCCCGAGGAAACTGTACAGAAGTACGCTAAGCGCTACGCGGAAGGTTGGGACAAACTTCGCGAGGAGCGGCATAAGAAGCAGTTGAATTCTGGATTGCTGCCAGAGAAGTGGCAGCTCACTCCGCGGGACGCTCGCGTACCCGCATGGGATGTGGCTGAAGACAAGGATTGGGAGATGCGTCGGATGGCCGTCTATGCAGCCATGATCGATCGCCTTGATCAGGGTATCGGGCGAATAGTGGATGCAGTCGAGAAAGCTGGTGTCCTGGAGAACACGCTCATCATCTTCATGTCGGACAACGGGGGCAATGCTGAAGAAATCGGTCGCGGTCGCCAACCTGAGAATAAGTCCGCATCGAGGCCCTGCCAGAACGGGATGACCTGCGCAGGCAATGTCCCAGGAGTAATGCCCGGTGGCGAGGACACGTTTCAGAGCATCGGTATCCCGTGGGGCAACGTGGCGAATACCCCATTCCGCCTCTACAAGCATTACGCACACGAAGGTGGTATCAGCACTCCTTTTGTTGCGAGTTGGCCGGCGCACATCAAAAGTAGTTCGAAGCCGCTTAGTGGAGTTGGACATGAGACCGACCTCATGCCAACGTTTCTCGAAATCGCGGGGGTCACATATCCCTCTCGCGTTGCATCTGGGCCCATTCCGGAGCTTGCCGGACAGAGCCTCGTACCGCTCTTCAGCGGATTGCCACGAACCCGCAAAGCTATCTTCTGGGAACACGAAGGGAATAAAGCCGTACGCGATGGCAAGTGGAAGCTCGTCTCCCGCTTCCCCGATCAATGGGAACTCTTCGACATGGAAGCTGATCGAACGGAGCTACACGATCTTGCGTCGGCACACCCGGAGCGCGCAAAGGCAATGGCCACGATGTGGAACGAGTGGTCAAAGCGTGTTGGTGTCCAGCGGTGGCCCATGCCGCAGACACCACCGCGCGAGCGAACTGGTGAACTCGACGTTCCTCTGTATCTACGGAAGTATCAATCAGCTGTCGCGCCGGCCGCTAAACCATAGGGTCAAGAAACGCATCGCTGCACGTCCAGGAGGATTTTGTGTCGCACCCACCTATATACTCATCAAGGCGATCGTTTCTCGAACGCGCTACAGCGTTTTCCGCAATATTTATGAGTTCCCGCCACCTCTTTGCCAGCGTCGGCAACGCCTTTGGTGGACGCCTCCCATGGGATCGAAAGAAGAGCCCGCTGATGACAAGGTGGTCAGACGCCGTTGACCCCGCCCATCCCCTTCCCGAATATCCGAGGCCTCAGTTCGCACGCAACGAATGGCTGAACCTGAACAGCATCTGGGAGTTCCAGCCCGGTAAGGACTCGGGTGAATCGGCGCCCATATGCAAAAGTCTTAGCAACTCCATCCTCGTGCCGTACCCCGTGGAATCTGCGCTCTCAGGCGTCATGGAACACTATGACCGTCTCTGGTATCGCTGCAGCTTTTCGGTGCCCAAAAAATGGGAAAGCCGCCAAGTCCTATTGCACTTTGGTGCGGTTGATTACGAGTCCGAAGTCTTCGTCAACGGCCAGAGCGTTGGCCTGCATCGAGGTGGATATGATCCATTTTCCTTCGACATATCTGCGCAACTCAAACCTGATAGTCAGAACGAATTGATTGTCCGCGTATTCGATCCCACTGAAGCTGGCGGACAGCCGAGGGGTAAACAGAACACCAGTCCACGTGGCATCACCTACACCCCAACTACTGGCATCTGGCAGACTGTATGGCTCGAGCCCGTGCATCGTACTCACATCTCGTCGTTCAGTGTTGTACCTGATATCGATCAAGAGGTGGTGCATCTCCAGTTCTATCTGTCTGAAGACGCTCACGACGTGGAGCTTGAAGTGATTATCCATAGCGGATCTGAAATGATCCAGAGATCCTCGGCCCATGCGAATCGGCCTATTACACTCCCGATGCGCAAGCCAAAGCTCTGGTCTCCGACCACGCCACATCTTTATTCTCTTCAGCTTCGCCTGAAGCAGAGCGCCAAGCTCGTCGACTCGGTTAACAGCTACTTCGCGATGCGCAAGACCAGCATCGGAGATGTCGACGGGCACAAAAAGCTTCTCCTTAATAATGACTTCGTTTTCCAGCTTGGCCCCTTGGATCAAGGTTTCTGGCCAGACGGTATCTATACGGCGCCCACGGACGAAGCTCTCAAGAGCAACATCGTGCAAATGAAGGCCATGGGATTCAATATGGTTCGCAAGCACATCAAGGTGGAACCAGCTCGGTGGTATTACTGGGCCGACCAGCTAGGACTCATGGTTTGGCAGGACGCCCCATCCTGCAACTCCTATCCCGGTCGTGCGTTCATCCCTCCTCCCGTCGATAAAGTGGCCTTTGAGGAAGATCTACGGCACATGATCGTTGCGTTACGAAACAATCCGTCGATTGTGCTCTGGACCGTCTTCAATGAGGGCCAAGGGCAGTTCGATACGGAACGCCTCGTATCGCTCGTCCGAAGTCTGGATCCTTCCCGCCCCGTCAATGAAGCAAGCGGTGGGGAGATCAAAGGCTCAGGCGATATCGACGACATCCATAGCTATCCGGAACCCGCAGTGCGACCGGAGAACCATCGTCAGGCTAATGTCTGCGGCGAGTTTGGAGGCATCGGATACCTGATTCCCGATCGCTCCTGGCAGCCTAACGGGCACGGCTACGTGGAGGCAGCAACACCAGAAGATCTCCTTTACCTATATGCGAAATACATCGCAAAGGTTCGCGACCTGCGCGAGGGTAACAATCTCAGCGCAGCAGTGTACACGGAACTAACAGACGTGATGACCGAAGTGAATGGCCTTCTCACCTACGATCGCATACCCAAGGTCGCCTTGGATCAGATTCGCCGAGTCAATGAGTTTCGATTCCCGGCTCCGGCGTACAGCACGATCCTTCCATCGTCTGAAGACACGGCACAGCCATGGAAGTACACCTTTGAAAAGCCAACAGATGATTGGCAAAAGAAGGACTTCGATGATTCTGGGTGGTTGAAGGGAAACGGTGCTTTTGGGAATCACGGGACGGATGCCCACATAGAATGGAGTACCCCTGACATCTGGCTCCGCCGGGAATTTCATGTAGGTAAGATCTCCGCTAAAGAGGTCAATCGACTGGTCATGAACGAACTTCATCGTAGTCGCTTGGACGTCTACGTCAATGGCATACAGAACTACACGCAGCAGGGTAACAATCGATCAGGCAAAGGCTTCTATGAACATCGCCCCCTCAATCGTGCAGTCCGCGAGGCCGTTCTACCTGGAGGACAGAACGTGATTGCCGTGCACTGCCACGCCGTTAGCGATCTGCAATTCTTCGATGCGGGGCTTGCAGTGAGAATTCCTACTGCATAGACCACAGGTGTGCGCCTACTTTGCTCTTCACCCAGTCTGCGAAGTAATGCCGTTATCCACGCCGAGATATCTAATAACAGCTGGCACCACTTCTACAGAAACGTAGGTATAAACATGAACAATAAGCCCTGCTGCTCCCCTTCCGCCCCCAGAGAGAAGTTGCCGTCACCGCTCGTATCTTTTGGAGAGACTCCGGCCAAAAATCGCCACAATGCCCCTTTGATATCTCTACCTGGCGGGGAGTTTCTCATGGGCACCGACCGCGAAGAGGCCTTCGCAGCCGATGGCGAGCGCCCTGTCCGTCGCGTCGAGATTGCCCCCTTCAAAATCGACGTATACCCGGTGACTAATGCCCAGTTCGCTGCATTCATCGCGGATACGCACTACCAAACTGAAGCGGAACGCTTCGGCTGGTCCTTCGTCTTTTATGCCCACATCCCACGCGCTCGCTACTCCGAACTCGTAACAGATACAGTAGCCGCAACCCCTTGGTGGTGCGTCGTGCCCGGCGCCATCTGGAACGCGCCTGAAGGTCCCGGGTCTCACATCACCACCCGCGGCAACTATCCTGTAACGCAGGTCAGCTGGAACGACGCAGTTGCCTACTGCAACTGGGCAGGCACCCGGCTACCCACTGAAGCTGAATGGGAGTACGCTGCCCGCGGAGGTCTCGTTCAAAAACTTTATCCCTGGGGCGACAAGCTACGTCCCGACGGCCAGCACCGCTGCAATATCTGGCAGGGCGACTTCCCTCAGCATGATACTGGAGATGACGGCTACACCGGCGTGTGCCCCGTCGACGCCTTTCCACCTAATGATTATGGGCTCTACTCCATAACCGGTAACACATGGGAGTGGTGCCAGGACTGGTTCGCCGTTCAAAGCGAGCACCCTCCCCTTACACTAAATCCCACTGGCCCTCAGACTGGTAAGTCACGCGTCATGAAGGGCGGATCCTTCCTCTGCCATAAGTCCTATTGCAACCGCTACCGCGTCGCCGCCCGGAGTTCTAACACCCCTGACAGCGCCGCCACCAACATCGGATTCCGTTGCGCTCGTTCTCTCTGAACCGCGTTCCTCTTCATAGCTAACTCTCCAAACAGCAATATTTCTTTGATGGAAGGCCAACATGTCGAAACCTATAGAGAAGATGACGCGCCGTAGCTTCGTTGCCACCACCGCGGCAGGTGCGCTCGGACTTGCCGTCGAGCAAAGCGCGATGGCGAAGTTGCGGCGCACGTCAAAGTTTCCAAAGAAGCCAAACATTCTTTGGATCATGTCGGACGAGCACAATGCCACCGTAGCCGGATGCTATGGCAACAAAATCGTTCAAACACCTAATATCGATTCTCTTGCCCGGCAAGGAATTACGTTTGATGCCCACTACTGCAATTCGCCGCTCTGCGTACCGTCCCGCCTTTCCCTGACGGCCGGTAAGTACGCCTCGCGCGTGGATGTGTGGGGCCTGACCAGCGAACTCCCCAGTCCCGATATCGCTTCTCTGCCCCGAGTGCTCAACTCCGCCGGATACGAATCTTTCTTATGCGGCAAGCAGCACTATGATTACTCAAGACGTTACGGTTTCACCGAAGTTGGCGGGAACTTCAACAACTGGTACAAAACCGGCCGCGGACATCGCCTTCCCCCAACCCACCTGCAGCAAACAAGGCTCTCACCGCGATTCGACGAATTTCATCCCGGCAATCACGGCAGCACTGTCGAACATGATCGACGCGTCACCGTGGGCGCAGTGGACTTTCTGTCAAAACGTAAAGACAACAACGAGAAGCCTTTCTTTCTCTTCGTCGGTTATCTCGCTCCGCATTTCCCGCTGATCGTCCCGGAAGAGAACGTTGCAAAATATCGAGGCAAGGTGGACATGCCCGTGATCCCTGACGGCTTCCTTGATCGCATCGTCCTGAATTACAAAGTTCAGCGGGCAGGGTTCCAGGAGATTGGAGTTCCTGAAGATACCGTTCGTAATGGGCGTGAACTCTACTACGGCCTCGTTGATTGGGCCGACTCTCAGATCGGCCAGGTGCTTGCTACCCTGCGCGCCCATCCGGAGGTTGCAGAAAACACCATCATTATCTATTCCTCTGATCATGGCGAAAATATGGGTGAACACGGGCTATGGTGGAAGAACTGCATGTACGACTCCGCAAGCAAGGTTCCGCTTGTAATCTCCTGGCCAAAGCGATGGAAAGGGTCGCAGCGACGAAGTGGAGCATCATCCCATGTAGACCTCGTGCAAACCATCCTCGATCTTGCGGAAACTCGTGCACCGGAAGACTGGAACGGTGAGTCCATGCTGCGCTGGATGGATCGGCCCGACGCTCCATGGAAGGATTTCGCGGTCAGCGAGTACTACGCACATAACACCGCCTCTGGATACACCATGTTTCGAAGCGGTGAGTGGAAGTACGTCTATCATAACGTGATCGACGCGCAGCATTCTTCACAGCGGGAGCTATATAACCTCACTCACGACCCTCACGAGTTCACCAACCTCGCCGACTTGCCCGAACACAAAGTTCGCGTCGACAATCTCCATCAGCGAATGCTGAAGGAACTGGGTGCCAACCCGGATGAAACCGAAAAGCGCTCCCGCGACGAGCTGAGCCGCGGATATATACGGCCAGACCCGAAACCAGCCGGAACGGTAGAAGGTCTGGATGGCTGATGGAGTGCCGTCGTTTCTTCTATATATGCCGCTGAAGACACTATTTCTGAACCCTCCCTCCTTCGAAAAGTTCGATGGTGGCGCGGGCTCCCGCTGGCCGGCTACGCGCGAGATTGAATCCTACTGGTACCCGGTGTGGTTGACCTATCCAGCTGGGTTGCTGGAAGGTTCGCGTCTGCTCGATGCCTCTCCGCACCATGTCTCCGCCGAAGAAACTGTCAATATCTGCAAAGATTATGAGTTTCTGGTGCTGTTTACTTCGACGGTGGGCTGGAAGAGTGACCAGCGTCTCGCCGAGGCAATCAAGGCGGCGAATCCGTCCATTCGCATTGCCTTCGTCGGTCCTCCGGTAACCACCTCCCCGGAAAAGGCATTGAACGAGTGTGCCGCACTGGATTTCATCTGCCGCCGCGAGTTCGACTACTCGGTAGTCGAGTTTGCCCAGGGCAAGCCGCTCCACAAGATTCCCGGCACCAGCTACAGACAGGAAGGTAAAGTCGTCCATAACCCCGACCGTCCGCAGGTGGAAAACCTAGACGCGATGCCGTGGGCTACCAAGATCTACAAACGCGACCTGGACGTAACACGCTACAGCGTACCGTTTCTGCTGCATCCCTACATCGCACTCTACTCCACGCGGGGATGTCCGGCGCAATGCACCTTCTGCCTCTGGCCACAGACGTTGAGCGGACATGCCTGGCGCAAGCGTTCCACCGACGATGTTGCCGCCGAATTGGCCTGGGCTAAGCAGAACTTCCCCGAGGTCAAGGAGTTTTACTTCGACGACGACACCTTCAATATTCAAAAGGCACGCACCATCGAATTGTGCGAAAAGCTCAAACCGTTAGACGTTACCTGGAGCTGCAATTCACGCGTCACCACCGACCGCGAGACGCTCAAGGCCATGAAGGATGCCGGATGCCGGCTGTTGATCGTTGGTTTCGAGTCCGGTGACCCGCAGATTCTCAAGAACATCAAGAAGGGCGCCACCGTCGAACGTGCGCGCGCCTTCGCCAAGGATTGCAAAGACCTGGGCCTGACTGTTCATGGAGACTTTATCCTCGGCCTACCCGGTGAGACTGCGGAGTCGATCGGGAACACCATCAAATTTGCCAAGAGCCTGGATGTGGAAACCATTCAGGTCTCCATTGCACATGCCTTTCCTGGTACGGAGTTTTACGACTACGCCAAGGCCAACGACTTCATCGCGAACACCGCGGCGATGAGCGATGAGGGTGGACACCAGATGGCGCATATTGAGTACCCCGGTCTCCCCACTGACTATGTGCTTGAAATGGTGCATCGCTTTTATGACGAGTACTACTTCCGTCCGAAAGCGGCCTTCCGCGTGGTCTGGAAAGCGTTTGTGAATCGTGATTTGTCCCGGCTCTACGTCGAGGCCAAGGAGTTTCTCAAGCTTCGCGCGCAACGCAACAGGATGGTAAAGACGGCCCGCCACCATCAAGCCGACCCGTCCGCTCACATCAGTACTAGCGCATAATCATCCCCTCGGGTTCATCCTGCTAAAATCTCCAATTCCATTGCATTCGCGAGAACAGAAGCGACCACAGAGCAGGTTACCTGTCCGGCTTGGTTTTCTATCGTTGCCATAGGATCAGAGGTTCTTCCAGTGGCGTCGCCAATGTGTCAATATTCCCAACGATTCGCGCTGTATAGTCGCTCGCAGGCCGCGAACCGAAGATCTGCGCTTTATAAATAAAGCCACCTTTCACACCGATCAGTTCAGAGTCCCGCTTCATCTCCGCTATAAAAGGAACTTCGTCGCCACATCACTCACCCGTTGTTTTCTCACATTTGCAACGGCTAGTGGAAGAAAGGTCTCCGCAGATTCGTATTTTTTATCGCACGGCTGAAAACCCCGCGTTCATCGCTCTGCTGATTTATATATTCAGTGTCGATCTGTCGTTGGTGCCACGCATCAAGCATGGACCCGCGACCGGAACTTCCGGCAGATAACTGCGAAAGGATGCACCGTTGTGAAACCGCGATGTTCGCTGATACTCGATTCGCTCAGGAATACTTCAGAAACGGTTTTCTTCTCTCGAACCCGAATTGGCCTCGAGCCAAAGGAGCAGCTTGCGAATGCTGCCGGTGGCTAGGGCAATGCTGGAGTCAGCAGCTCCGTAATAAAGATTGATGGTATCTCCATCAGCGCCAATCGTCTGGCCACAGGGGAAGACGACATCGTTGACGTCTCCGTTGCGCTCGTAGGGAGCCTCCGGCCCGAATATCCAGGAGTCTCCCCGGCGCAGGCATATCTCCGGCTTATTGATATCGAAGAGCGCGAGACCAAGACGATAGATGCCACCAGCTGCCGTTTGCCGCACGCCATGATAGATGACCAGCCAGCCCTGCACGGTTTCGATCGGAGGAGAGCAGAGGCCGATCTTGTTTGCATCCCACCATCCGCCGCGCCGCGCTTCCAGCATCACTTTGTGTCTGCCCCAGTGATGCAGATCGGGCGAATAGGAGATCCACATGTGGGCGCCGAGCGCGGTGACAGGCCGATGAATCATGGCCCAGTAGCCCTCAATCCTGCGCGGCATGAGAGCTGCGTCCTTGTCTTCCGGCTGCATGATGACGCCGATGCGTTCGAAGCTTCTGAAGTCTTTCGTCAGCGCAAGCGAGACCCCCGGACCGCCGCGAGCAAACGATGTATAAGTAACCGCATACTGATCGAGTTCCGGCACATGGGTGATGCGTGGATCCTCGATGCCCCAGATCTCTTCGGGATATTCCGTGGGATTTGCCATCATCGTGGGCTCGTGGTCAACACGCCATCCATCGATCCCGTTCGCAGAGCGGGCGGCGCAGAGATGCGACATGCCACGCCGGTCTTCCACGCGGCAGAGCAATAGAGTGTCTCCGTCAGAAAGACGCACCGCGCCAGCATTGAAAACGCTGTTGATCAGATACGGCCAGTCTTTCCGACTGAGGAGAGGATTGCCGGCATGGCGAGTAAATAGAGGTTCTTCCGTGGGTGTTAGATTCAATTCGAGACACTCATTTCCTGATGCTGTTTCTTTTTAGTTGATACTTCTACCCGCTGCATTTCGAGCAAGGCCATCAAGAACGAAAGGGTCGATTCCGCTCCCTGATTCTCGTTCACGCGATCTGGATGAAGCCCATCTTTACAGCCGCCAGTCGTTTCGTCATAGAGCGAAACCTGTAGATCGTTCTCCCCGAGGAACCAGCGGAAGGCACACCAAGCCTCCTGTAGCCAGGCCTTCTCGTTGGTGAGGCGGTGCGCCAGGATGCAGGCCGAGATGGTCGCGCATGCTTCTACCGGCTGCTGATCGAAGCGAGCGCTTTCGCTGCCTTCCGCGAAGAATCCCATGGAGCCAATGGGAACAAAAATATCTTTGCTATCCCGATGCTGCCGGGCGACGAGCCAGCGAAGGGATTCACAACCAACGTCGATCATGCGCTTGTTGTCGCTTCTCCAGCCGGCAATCAGCAGGGCCTGCGACAATCTTGCGTTCGAGTAGGAGAGGCTCTTCTCAAACCAATGCCAGGTCTCTGAATGGGTGCGTTCATAGACATCCAGAAGCCGGTTCGCGAGCAGATTGCGCGCGCCCTCGATCACCCTGTCCCCGGGAAACCAATCAAGGTATCCCTGCATACCGAGAATGGAAAAGGCCCATGCGCGGGGGCTGGTAAACGTTGCCGTTGCCGCGACAGCAGCCTCAAAGAGACGGCCAGCGGCGCCTCTCAATCCGGCATCCTCTGAAGAACTGAGGACTGCCCCTAAGGACCATAAGGCCCGACCGTGGCTGTCTTCAGAGCCAGTCGCTTCTAACCATTGGCGGTCATAATTGAGGAAGTTTTTAAACCGTCCAGTCGCAGGACAAAAAGCAAACAGTAAAAATGATAGGTAACGGTACGAGAGCTTTGCGCTATGAGTTATACCGGACCGATCCAGAGAGGCTGAAGCGTTCAGCAACGTCGCTACAATCAGCGCACGCGCATTGTCATCCGTCGTATAGCCTTCACGATTGTTTGGTACGGAGAAGATGGCGTGCTGCAAGATGCCGGTATCGTCGGTCATATTCTTCAGATGAGCGATTTCCAACAGCGGCAAGCGATCTGTCGCCTTCTCCGCAGATATATCCGGCAGCGCGGCACGCGGCCGCAGCATCCGCTCAACCCGAGCGCGTTGGAAGCTTGCCATATAGGCCTGCGCCGTTTTTTGCCACGTTGTGCCGCGCGAATAGAGGTAGGCGCGCTTCCGCATGGCATGCCGCTCGGAATCGTTGTCCAGTAACCTGATTGTTGCCGCGGCGAGAGCGGAAGGATCGTCAAAGGGAACGATGATGCCACGGCCATCTGCAAGCAGTTCTTTGGCATGCCAGTAGGGGGTGGAGATGATTGCCTTGCCGGCTCCAAGCGCAATGGCGAGCGTGCCGGAGACAACCTGGGCTTCCTGGCGATACGGAGTGATATAGATGTCTGCCGCGCCCACATGCTCAACCAGTTCCTCAGCGCTAACAAACCGATTGTTGAATATGACGTTCGAGGAGACTCCGCATTCGGCGGCTAAGGCCTGTAGTCCTTCACGATAGCGCTCTCCTTCACTTCGACGGATGTGCGGGTGCGTGGCGCCGGAGACGATGTATACGAGGTTCGGGTGCTTCTTCAAAATCGCCGGCAGGGCACGGATCACATTTTCTATGCCTTTATTCGGCGAGAGCAGGCCGAAGGTGAGCAGTACGGACTTTCCTTCCGTGCCGAAGAGATCCTTGAAGTAGTTGGGATCCGTGAACGGAAGGTCAGGCACACCGTGTGGAATGAGATCGATCTTATCGGAGGGAACGGCGTACACGTCACGCAGGAGATGTGCCGCGTGCTCGCTCATTACGATCAGACGATCCGAGAGATGAGCGATCTCTTCAAGCACTGCGCGCTGATGTACGTCCGGGTCACGCAGGACGGTGTGAAGGGTTGTAACCAGCGGCATCTTCAGCTTACGCAGCAGGTCCAGTATGTAGCTGCCTCGCATCCCGCCGAAGATCCCGTACTCGAACTGCAGGCAGACCAAGTCGTTCCCGTTGAAGTTGAGAAATTCCGCGGCCCTCTCATAGGAGGCCAAATCTTCCTGGGTAAGCTCCAGCCGCACCTGTTCGGGATATTGATAGCTTGAGTCGGGATCATTGACGGGAATCGCGAAGAGACGTCCACTGCCGTACTCGGCCGCGATTGCAGTGCATAGATCTGTTGTAAAGGTAGCGATGCCGCATTGCCGGGGCAGATAGTTGCCAATGAAGGCAAGGCGTGTCGGTAAAGGCAGAAGCGAGGCTTCCGATACCGCGGGTGCAGCTTCAGCCAGCGGTGAGCCAACTGTTCTTTCAGGAAGAAGTCTATTGGATGGAGTCACTGTTCCCTGCTTTCGCGCGGTTCGTCGTTATGCGCTGCATGCGCGGTACATGGCATACCGCGATAGACGTTCCTGCGAACAGGTCTGTACTAAGACGGATTGCTGGTAGAGATTGTCAAAAGATCAGATTCATCACAAAGGCTATAGCGGCCTGTTGGACCTGTTGGGCGCAAAGCGTGACCCTTAGCCACCTGAAAGCCCGGATATCTCTAATAGGACATAAGCCCATGCTTGCTAACTGTGGCAGAGGGAAGAGGCAAGGAATTCATCGTTCGTTTTCTCAACCAGCAAAGCCCCATTCATTTGTTCTTCGTAGACTGCCTGACGAAGACTCGTTCGCGGTATTGCCCAGCCTTGCGCAATGATGCACGCATGCCCCGGATCTGCAGCCAATTCGGCATCGCACAAAACCAGACGAAGAGCAGAATCACACCCAGAATAGCTGTAAACATTGCGGTCTCCTTGCTGCATTCAAACTGCTCCGCAGCGATACAGGCGCTTTGGATCTGTGCCGGGGCTCACTCCAATGAGATGCACATTGCGAGTCTGGGGGCGAAAGTATTTGCACGTAACGCGTAAGCGCCGCTGAATCATGGCGGCGAAAGAGCGATCATGCCGACTGATTGCAATCCAAACAAGCCAGTATGGTTTGGATCACCAGCTTCGTCTCATTGGGACCATGAACCGGAATGGACACGACGCCTGCCTCTCTTGCAGGATAATCGTTACCTCCTGGAAACAGCGCATCACCGATAAAGACCATCCCTTGCAATGGAATGCCGAGAAAATCTCGGAGCTTTCTGATTCCATATGACTTGTCGATGCCAGGTTTTGTGACATCAATGGATGTTGAGCCACCCATTCGTACGGAAAAATCAGGAAGAAGAGTATCGAGGATCGCTTTGATCTTTTTGCGCTTGCTGTAATCGAAGTCCCACTTATTCTTTTCATCCAGAGGGGCCTGCTGGCCTAATGCGGAGAATGTTATCTGGCTGCCCCGATCCTCAATCTGCGCTCCCCAGCAGTGTTCAATCCTATATCCTGATTCACCCAGCGCCCGGTTCAACGAGGTGGTGATCTTCGTCCTCTCGTCCGCGGTGAAATCTTCTGAATAGATTTTTTTCCAACCCACCGCATATTGAAAAACTTGGTGCCACATGTTGGCAGCAGAGAGAGATTCGTCAGGTTATCGTGAGCGAGTTTGGAAAGCACTTGTTTCTCAAACTGAGGCCAATCGCCGCCGGAAATCACAGCCACTTTGACGATGCCGAGGAGATCATCCAGAAGTGCGGACATCTCCGCATCAAGCGGCGATTTGCTTTCAGCCAACGTGCCGTCCAGATCAAATACTATAAGTTTCTTCATGCCCACTCCCGCGTTTGGCCCCAGCCAGTTCCGCGGCAACATCATTGATGGATGGAGCGCTTGCGCCAAGCGTATCCACTCACTACAGATTGACTGATAATTGTGCGGAGTCGAGCACGTCAACGCTGTAATTTGATGCTGAAAAGATATTTAGTGTTGCCATGCACTGAATATGCGGCAATCCGTGTTTATTTGCAAACGCGTTGTCAAGGTCGGAGCAATGGTATGGCTGCAAGAGAAAAGTAAAGAAGATTCGCTCCGTCTGACCTCTTGTATATGCATCTCTCCCAGATTACAGAGTGAGGGCATTCACAATCCGGAGGTTTAACAATTATTGGGGAGATTCCAGAGAGTATGGCCTCTGGCCTGCTCCCCAATTCGCGGGCTCTGGACCTAGATCCAGTTCCAGACTGCCACCAGCAAGTAATTCCGCATGGTTTAACCAGGCACGTTGCAGCGGATGTCCATTCAATCTTGCCGACTGAACGTAGCGATTCGTTGTGCTCGACTTGGGCGCCTCTATAGTGAAGGTCTTTCCCCCGCCGATATCGATGCGTATTCGGGTGAAAACCGGTGCGCCAATATAGTAGTACGGCTGCCCCGCATTCGGATACAGACCCAACGCCGCCCATACATACCAGGAGGTCATCGCTCCGGCGTCGTCGTTACCCGGCAAGCCTGCGCGTCCCGGTTTGTAGTATTTGTCCAGAAGTTGGCGAACGATTGCCTGTGTACGATCGGGACGTCCTGCGTGGATATAGAGCCACGGGGCGAGCATATCGGGCTCATTGCCTGGATCATACTTGCCTTCTGCAAAAAACTGATCGAGCCATGCGACGAAACCTACGTCGCCACCGGTTCGATTGATCAAGCCCTGCACGTCATGCGGCACGTATGTCGAATACTGCCAGGGGCTCCCCTCATAAAATGGAGCGTTCCACGGCTTCGTTGTAAGACCGCGATCGAAATTGGGAGTCCACCGGCCATCGGCATATCGGGGATGCACCGAAAGCGTGTCCTTATCCCACAAGTTCGTCCAGAATAGAGCACGCTGTCGATACTTCTGAGTCTCATCCGTCTTCCCCAAGGCTTCTGCTACCTCGGAGATTGCAAAGTCGTCGTAGCAATACTCCATAGTGCGGGACCCGCTACGCTCCTCCTCATACGGCAAGTATCCAAGCTTTTTATAGATGCTCATCTTGTCGCGTCCGTAAGAGTTCGGATTGGGTGAGTCAGATTCTGCGTTCTTAACCAAGGCCTCAAAAGCGGTCTCATAATCGATGCCCTTCACTCCCTTGACCAAAGCATCGGCAATCAGGACATCCCCATTGCTTCCACCCTGGGTGGATCCATTGTTGCCAGCGATGCGTGCATCCGGCATCCAACCGGTATGCTGGTACGTATCCACCATAGAGCGGACAAGATCACGCTCACGCTCCGGCTGAATGACTGTCAGGAGTGGGTCCTGAGTGCGGAAGGTATCCCACAGAGTGTAGTAGTCCTCGTAGTGTGGTTCGGAGGATTGCCACCACACATTTTCACCGGTCAGGTCGTGAGGCATCACCTGCGCGCGGTAAAGGGAAGAAGCGAAGAGAGCGCGTTGCGCTGCGCTTCCACCCTCCGCATGGATTCGAGCGAGCGCCTCAGACCATTGCCGTTCTGCCTCGTGGCGTGCGTGCTCAAAGTCCCATGTTTCTTCCGCGCGCAAATTCTCCTGGGCCTTGTCCGTGCCCAGGAAAGATACAGCCAGCTTCATCTGGACAGTCCGGTTCACGGTTGTATCAAACGAAGCCCACGCCCAAGCCGGTTCCCACTCGCGCCCCGTGCGCACCTCCTGAGTCGAACCGGAAAGCCGGGAGCCTTTGGCCACACCGCTTGCAATGGGCTGCCGGTCAAACTGCGCAGCAAAATACAGCTGATATTCGCCAGGGTTCCATCCCCCGGAAAACCGGCAAGAACCGCTTAAGCCTCGAGCGTCTGACCTAGCGCTGCAAGACAGTGGCCGCTGCGGTGTGCCTGCCCAGTTGGTTATGACCGAACTCACCTGAATGACCACGTGTGCATTCCTGGTGCGAGGAAAAGTGTACCGATGAAATCCGACCAGGCGAGACGCCGTCAATTCAGCGCGGATGCTTTGCTCCGGCGGTCCCAGGGTCACAGCATAATATCCGGGCCACGCCACCTCCTGCGAACCGGCTTCGGCGACAGGAATGTCCAGAGGCCCAGTGAACGGAGTCGCGCGGAAATTGCCGTATTTGGAGGCTCCGCCTGTGCCACTCACGTGCGTGCTACTGAAGCCCAGAATACGGTCGTTAGATCGATAGCCCGACGTGCTTGGCCGCTCCGTGTCGGGCTGCAGAGAGACAAAACCGAATGGAACCTGCGCGCCGGGAGTCGTGTTGCCGCCGCCATCCGCTCCCAGAAAAACATCCACACTGCGAAGTTCCGATGGAGACTGGGGGATTTGTGCTCGAAGAGATGGCAGCACGATACCTGGCATGGTCAGGAGAATAGCGGCAGGAAGGGACCGGTTCGACATGATCGATTTGAACACCTTCTCTTTTACCCCCGTTTCGGGACCGCGGTGCATGTGTCTCGCTACACCAGTCGTACGCTTCTGATTAGAAACAAAAGACGGTCACCCAAATGCGTGACCGTCCTTGCCGCCAAATTCCGCTTAGAAGGTCACCCTTCCTTGCAGCTGTAGTTGCCTCGGATCAAAAAAGTTGAGGCCTTGCGTGGTGTTTGAACTCGCGCCAAAAGGCCGCGAACTCGAGCTTGTATTAATGGAGCCAACGCCAATTGCCTGGATAGGCTGGAATTGGGTTACGTTGAATACATTGAATGCGTTCACTGCCAGATCCAGATGTACACGTTCGGTGATGCGGAAGTCGCGCTGCAACTGCGCATCGAAAAACGCGTCATTCGGGCTGCGGATATCGTCGTATGCGGTTCGTGCATTGCCATACCAGTAGACGTCCGTCTTGGTGCTGCCGTTGGGAGTGGCCACTGTTGGCCCCCCGAACGCCAGTGGATTCAGATACGGCATACAGCCGGTGCAGGTGATCGTGGCTGTACCGGCTGCGCTTCCGCCGCCACCGGGAAGGTTGATGACCGTCCCTGCACCACCTGATGGGTTGTAATAATAATGACGAACAGATTGAGGCAGGATTGGATTGACACCCGGTATGCGGTTTGGGCGATTGTTCAGGCTGCCCATCGAAGATGTGATCTCAATCGGCGTTCCTGTCTGGTAGGAGAAAGACGTACCCAGACGCCATCCGCCCAGCACCCAATCGGCAATGCGGCTGCTCGCGAGGAATTCTTTCCTGCGTCCGAATGGCGATTCAAACAACCCGGTAACCACAATGCGATTCGGCACATCGTTGTAGCCAACGTGGCGATTTTCGTATGTATTCTGGCTGAGGTTGAGAAGATAACCAGTGTTCTGCTCACCGGCATTGTTGTAGGCATCATTGCTTTGGCCGATGTTCTGTACGTCATCAATTTCCTTCGAGAAAACGTAATTCACATCAATCTGGATACCATGCGATAACGTATGCTTGAAGTCCACCACCATCGATTGGTAGTTGGAGTGAGCGGTCTGGCGTAGAAGATTCAGATCCGGGAATTCCGGATAAGGAACCTGGAGCCGCCATTGTGGTGTTGTTGCAGAAGAGAGGGCGCCGCCCTGGAATCCCATACCAGAGTATGGATTTGTGACAGGCGTGTACGCCGGGTTTGTTGCTCCATTCGAGGCAATGTACTGCTGTCGCCAAGCTGAAAGCAGGGCGGGGGAGATCGTCTGGAACCCGGCCGGAGTCGTTCCCGTGCTGTTCGCCCCGCCGCCGTTGATTGGGACATTGGAGAAAGGCATCCGGTCTCCGCGAGACGCCGAATAACCGAGCGAAAAAGTATCTTTCGGAGTGAAGCTCTTCTCGAAGAAGACATTCCATTGCAGCAGGCGGCCATCATAAGTACCGCGATAGTCCTGCAGGTAAGAGTTGCTGCCGCCATATTGCAGCGGGTTGCTGATATTGGTCCCCAGTGCCGGGACAATCACCGCAACCTGCGAACTATGGAACGTGCCTATGGGTACGCCGTTCGGATTCGCGCCAAAGACGGCACTGTAGTTCTGCACGTTATGCGTGGTAAAGGCAGTATTGTTTTGCGATGTAAATCCATAGCCCGTATTGGTCGGCAGATACGAGATTCCAAATCCGCTGCGGATGACTGTGGTTGGGTCAAGCTTGTACGCGACTCCGAAGCGCGGTCCCCAGTCATTGAAGTGGTTCTGGTAGAGGCCGCGACCATAACCGTTTGTACCTGTAAAGACATACGCTCCCGGCCCAAACGGATTGCTTCCCTGCGTGTCGAAAGCCGACTGCCGGTTGTATCGCTCTGTCGGCGCAGGCTGCAGTTCAAAGCGGAGACCGAAATTGAATGTCAGATTCGGGGTGGCGTTCCAGGTAGTTTGCTCGTAGAAGGCGCCATACTTCGCGACCAGCGCCGAAGCAACTGAGCTCGCGGCCGAAAGATACCCGGCTCCCATCAGCCACTGTGCACCTTGTAAACCGAGTTGCACGTTGGTGGTATTCAGAGCGCTTATGTTGCCGGTCGCGTCTATGTATTGCGCCGTGTAGTTTTGATCCGAATAGAGTTTACCGATCTCGAAGTTCGCATTGCTCGGATCTAACGAATTCATCAGCCCCACACGATATTCCGCACCAGCCTTGAAGGTAAAACTGCCCAGCGTCTTGGTCGCGCTTCCGACCACGCTGTGGTTCGTCTGATGCTCATTGATATGCAGCCCTACCGTATTTTGCAGACAGGTGTACTTGCTGCCTGGGCAGAAGTCGAACGGCAGCGTCTGATCGTTGACCAGCGCCTGGATCTGCGACGGTATCTGGTATGGAGTGTTATCGAATTTGGTTGATTTCGATGGGTACCCCTCACCGCTGTTCATGCGGTTCACACCATACCGGACGTCGACTACCAAGGTCGGATTCACAATGATTGTGTCACCCACGGCACCGTAAGGATTGAAGTCTGAGGTATATTGGCCGGGGTTCGTGATTGGCGGCTGAAAAGGATTATTCGCACCGAACGCATTCGGTGTCGAATTCGTTCCTTCCGCCACTCCGCCCGTTGCATAGATACTGTGGTGACTATTGAGCTTAAAGTCCAGCCTGCCCTCTCCAGCATTGCGTTTGAAGGTTTGCGCGCTGTGGATATGAAAGTTATTGGTGCCATAAGCATCGGTCGCCGGACTATTCGGCTGCGGATAGTTGGAAAACGCCAGCAACCCGATCGGATCCAATAATGATCCCGTGATCTGGGCGTTCGGGACCAGAGCCCGCTGGTATGTATTGACAGCTCCCGCAACCGGTGTAACCGAGAAAGGGTTATACAACTGGACATTCACCGGTTTTCCACTATTGTCGGCTATCATTGTCTGGCTGAAGTCACCCTGCCGCTCGAGTAGGGTAGGTACCGTAAGAAATTTGTCGACCGGGGAGACGCGGCTATACCCCTCGTAGCTGCCGAAGAAGAACAGCTTGTCCTTCAGAACAGGTCCGCCAGCCGATCCTCCGAAGTTGTTCATCCGGAACTTACTACGGTCGCTGGTCAGGGACTTCGGATCGCTCTGCAACGCAACCCAGTGATTGAAGTTGTTGGCAAAACCATTGGCGTTGAAGAATTCATTGCGAATACGAAAGACTCCGTTTCCGTGCCACTGGTTGGTACCGCTCTTGGAAAAATACTCTACGATACCCGTGCCGTGCCCATATGCAGCGGAAAACGTGTTCGTTTGCACCTGTACTTCCTGGATGCTGTCCGGGTTAGGGATAACCCCAGCCTCGTTAAAGTCGCTGGCCAGGATCGGAATGCCGTCCAGTTGTATATCCGTCGTAAACCCGATGCCGCCGTTGATGCTGATCAGGGATAAGTAGCGCCGGGCGAGAGGACCAATGCCCATGGAAGCCGAGCTTTGCGTAAAGTGCGCTGTCTTTTCGGCGACGACACCCGGCTGAGTGGTGGCGTACAGTAACGGGTTCATGGAGATGTTTGGCAGCGCATCGATCTGGGCGGCCTCGATCGAACTCTTCACCGAAACATCGTCTGTTCGCAGAGCGGCCGCGCTGGCGTTCACCTCCACCGTCATCTCGGCCGTACCGGTCTGCAATATTACGTCGACGTGGACCGTCGCGTTATTGCCCACTGCTGCGTTCTGGGCGACTTGTGTGGCGAAGCCAGCCGCCGACACCTGCACCTTGTACGTACCCGCAATCAAGTAGGGAGTAGTGTATTCGCCGGTTCCGGTCGTTATGGTAGAGACCGAAACACCTGTCGCCTGGTTGGTTACTACCACGGTTGCCTTTGGAACCCTCGCTCCCGATGCGTCGGTCACAGTTCCGGTCACCGTCGAAGAATTAACCTGAGCAAAAAGGAGGCTGGAGGAAATCAGTACCAGGACCGCCAGGACCATCACGACCCGCATGAACACTCCAACACTATGATTCCTTTTGTCTATGGTTTGCATAAAGCCTCCAAGTAAATCGGAGCGAGTCTATGTCGCTGAGCAGCGACTGTATAGTTATTAGGGAGGCTTTTACTGCAAACGGTGGTTGTTAAGGGAAACCTGTTAACAATTTCAATTGGAATGCTGTGGGCCTATCGTTGTTTCATGTGCAAGGTAAACTGTAAGCCACATTATCAATGTTTACGCAGAAGCGTGGATAGCAAGGATCGACGCTGAAGCTGCTTTCGCCGACCAGCTAGCTTTATCATTTTCGTTGATCGTTTTTCGGTGCCAAATGCAGAACGATTGCTGACCTAGGCACACGCCGCTTTTCAACATCTACCAAATTCTGGACGTTAGCACCTCTAATCTCTCATTCTTGAGAGAGGCGCAGGGGGCGATAAGCATACAAGCGGTAACTTCGCTCGTGCAGCCGAACCACGACGGGACGGTCTGCTTCGATAACCTGGACCCTGCCATGGCTTATCTGAAGTACAAAACCGCACTTTCGATTGAACTGGACATCGAGTGTTCCATTCCCGTCAAGATCAACCTCCGTGGCTTGCCCGCCGGCAAACGTGGGACTAATATACACATCGCCATCGACCCTGCCTAATACCGACCGAAAGCCTCCCTCGGTCAACTGAAAACTATTCAGCACGGCCTCCGCATCGGGCTGCCTGGCATTGTGCGGATAGATAAACGTATGCGACACCGCGCCGGGTGCCGTCATCCGGACAGGAAGCAGATCGCCATAGGTCGAACGAACTGGCTCTATCCCCGCATCGAGACGACTGCCCGGGTCGACAGCCAGAAAGCTCTCCGTATCTGTTCCGCTGGCGAGGCTGGTCTCCGCAATCCTGTCCCGGATTCTTATCTGCAGGGGACGCCCATCATCGGCCAGTAAAGGCCAGGTGACACCCCACGGAGACGACGGAACCGAAATCTGTTCGACCGTAGAGAGCACACCATCCGGGGTGATAGTGAACTGGTCGCGGAAGATAGTGCCCTGTCCGTTTGCCTTGGGATGGTACTCCAGAGTGCAGCGCACGATGGCAGGATTGACCATCTGCACGCTCCATGCCGCCTCGTAGCTCTTCGGCATCTCCGATAATCTTGTCCACTTGCCGGCTCTTTCCATCTCGGGCGCGAAGCTTACAGCGGTAGTGGCGGTTTGCGCGCCGTCCGCCGGCCCCAGCCGAGTGTCCCAACCAGAGCGTGCGATACGGACTACGCCAAGAGGTGTCCACCAGTTGTCATTGGTCACTTCTGTCTCTCCGCGGAGATTAAACTGGAGTTGAAGCCCGCCCGCATTAGCGAACGCCGAAGCGAAGGACGAGTCGAGCTCGATAGCATATCCCCCAACTTCCGGAGGAGAAGGATTCAATTCCCTCTTGATCCTGAGCGTCTGACGTATCCGATACATCTCCGCTAAGTGGAACATGAGAGCACCCGTATAGTTTGAGTACTGCGATGCGTTCTGATAGCCCACCCGCAGCTCTGGACTGAAGTGATTCTTGGTAATGAAGTAGCTTCCGTTCCATTCGCCGTCGTTTCGGCGCCAGCGATCCATCCCCGCGAAGCTGAGCCTGGTGAGTTGTTCCATTGCATCCGCCGTGCGTGCGTCTCCCTCTGCCCGAAGCATCGGTGCAGCAGATGAGAATACCAGTTGCAGACCAACTTCCGTCCACACATGATCGTCGGTACGGCCGTTGGCTGGAACCTGCCCTGTAGGATCCACCAGCGGCACGGTCGCACGTAGCGCCGACAACACCTTAGACTTGATCTCAGTTGCACTCGGCCCGTTGTAGCCCTCCAGCACCAGGGCGAGCAGATTCGCTTCACCCACCAGCGCGACACTGAGGGTATCGGGGTCGCTGCTGCGGTCGTGGTAGAGAGGGGAAAGTCCAATGGCAAATCGTCCGGCCTCGTCCCGCCGCCAGTTGTCCTCGATAAACGCGACCGCGCTTTTCCTTGAGATAAGCCCAATCTTAGCCCTCTGCCACTCACCCTTCATGGCATAGGTGCGCCAGTTCCCCATCTGCTTCTCACCGATCATCTGTTTGACCGGAAGCCGAAGTCGGTCGCTCCAGCGAGCCCAGGTTGCCTTCGGCACCAGACCCCGATAGACCGGAAGCGCTTCCGTTAAGGAGGCCAAAAAAAACTCCCCATGGCCATCCGGGGTCGCCACCCGGCCACCGCCCAACTGCCGCGTCGCGCTCTCCATTGCTGCTACTCCATGCGACAGTAGATCGCGAGAGCGGCTAGCCTGGGCCAAGACTCCCACCGCGAAGGCAAAGTATGGGGTTGCATATTGAAACTCGCGATGAAGATAGGGATCGATGATCGCGCCGTTTGGATCCTGCCATTGCACGGTGAAGCGAGAGAGGCCGTCGAGTCGGTCAAGCATCGCCGAGGTCGTGATTGGCCAGGCTTCACTGGTTCGCGGTGCCAAGTGAAAGTGGGTCTGCTGCGTTGCGTCTTGAAGATTTTCCTGATCCGCCAGCGTGGCTGCGGGATATCGAAATTCGCCGCCGCCGAACGCCGAACCAGGAAAAGCACAAAAAAACAGTAGCGCCCACCCGGCCATGGTCGAGAAAGACAGCCTCGCATCTCCTGGACTTCTGCGGCCAGCATTCATAGTTGCCCCCCCTACGTGGCGTACGCCCTATCGCGAGAAGACCTCGACTTATGGAATAGTCAGCCATCGTATGCAGCAAGTCATGTTAAAGGGGGTTAGTATGATATTTATTTTCGGCAGGTTCGGCCGCGCCAGCCCCTAACGCAATGAAACGAAATAACATCCCGGCAGGATGGTCTCGAGATGGGATCGTTATGGTAACATCGCTCCCGCAGCAAGACAGCAACCATCATCGGCATCATTAACACTAGAGTTCTCTCCATGGAGAGCGTCACAATGATTGAAACGCAGCCAAATTCCGAAATTACTTGCGCCGAGCGAGCCGAGTTGGACGCAGTGCTCGCCTCTGAGTTATTTCGGCGGGCACCAACCCTCGCCCGTATCCTCGAATACCTGTGCGAGGGTCAGCTACGCGGCGAGACTTTCATCAAGGAATATGAGATTGCGACGGAAGTCATGGGTCGCAACGGCGACTTTGACCCACAACAAGATGGTAGCGTCCGGGTCAACCTCCATCATCTACGGAAGAAACTGAAGCAGTTTTACGATACTGAGGGTACGGACCATTCTCTGCGGATCACTCTGCCGATCGGCCAGAATCTTCCCAGCTTTGTTGTTCAGACACCCGAAAGCAAAGACAACGCACCATCAGGTGACGAGACATTCAACGATACCTCCCTGACATCAGGGCAATTGGAGGAAACGATTCACGACGCCAGCCATACTGGGCAGGAATTCGCTGAGCCTAGCGCCCCAGAACCTGCCAAACCGGCTGTGCACAGGTTCAATCTCTATGTTGCTATTTCGTTTTTTATCTTGTGTATAACGCTAGTTGGATCGGCCGCGACCTGGTTTATTCTGAGCAGACAGACCCACACCTCGCCTCGTCCCGTTATGACCGACGCAACCATACGGATAGGATGTGGATTGAGCCATCCCTATCAGGACACAAGTGGGCGCATCTGGAGCCCTGACGGCAACTTCCACGGCGGAAAGGCATTTTATCGCAAGCTTGTACAGGTAGAAGGCGCTGCGGATCCGACGATTTATCAGACTGGCCGGGAAGGAAACTTCAGCTATGACATCCCGCTCCCAAACGCTTCCTATGAACTCCATCTCTATTTCGCTGAGAGCTTTGTCCATGGAGAGGGCTTCCGCGCCATGAACATCACCATCAATGGGAAGCGCGCAGAGCAGATGCTAGATGTCACCTCCGATGCCGGAGGATTCGGCATCGCAACTGGAAAGGTCTATACCGGGGTACATCCCGCTGACGACGGCAAAATCCACCTGCAGTTTTCAGGGGTAACGCTATCTGCATTCCTCAATGCAATCGAAATTCTGCCGGGCAACGGGGACACCATGCGTCCCCTCCGCCAAACAACCGCCACGACCTTTTACTTCGACCCTCAGGACACAGTCTGGTCCCCTGACGCGTGGTTCCATGGCGGACGTCTCAGCCGGCTCACGGAACTTTTTCCCGAACTGCCGCTTGAAGGTTTCTATCAAAACGAGAGATTTGGCAACTTCAGCTACGCCATCCCCGTGCCCCCCAACCGGACCTATAGCATTACTCTGTACTTTCAGGACGCCTGGTTCTCCCATGCCCCGAAAGAGAAGATCAGCACGGGCAAGCGGCGCTTCGATGTCACCTGCAATGGGAAAGAGCTCATCAAGCAACTCGATATCCTCGAGGAGGCCACGAGCGGCAGCTTCCAGGTGACCAAGCACTTCACCGGTGTAGCTTCGACCAGCCAGGGGAAGATTCTGCTAAATTTTGTTCCGAGCCAGAACTACGCCATGATCAATGCCATGGTGATCGAGGAAGAACCCCTCGTGCCGCCAGCGGAGTGAGTGAAAACCACTCCTTGCACCATCGCATAGGCGCGGAAATCAGATTGTTTGCTCCGCAAGTGTAACGCTTCTTAACTCCGTGAAACTTGCAAGTATCTTCAGCATGACCAGTACAGTGGAGTAGAGATCAGTTACACCGTCCAGGCGTAACTGATCTCTACTCCGGTGGCCCATGCAACTTCAATTTCGAGCGTTCCATCCAACTCAACCGCACACATGGAAACAAGTCGTGCTCGCCGTTCTTCTACTGGCCATCGCAGTGATCGGCAAGGCTCAAATCTCTACCGCCCAATCCGCTGTGGCTGGCGGCCTCGTTCATATAAGCGGCGGCAAGTTGACCATCGCATCAGGCCTCGGATCGTTCGAAGCTGCAGACTTCATTGTGGAGCGACCCGACCACACTGAGGCTTCAATGAACATCTCTGCTAGACAACCGCTTTCACCACATCATCACGCCAGGCAAACAATTTTCTCAGTCTGCTCGCTGTTCACTAACCTGCGGGTATCGGGCAAGAACGGGTATCGATTACAGTGATACGGATCAGCCTTCTTTCTACAATATCCGTTCTGCTTATCATCTCCCTTCCAGAGTACGCCTTCGCACAGCAGAATTCGATTGCTCCGGTCAGGCCAGTCTTGACCACTCCTGCCCAGGAGGCCCGCATCGATTTCCTGCTCGGCCAGATGATTCTCGATGAGAAGCTGGGGCAGCTCACGCAGTTTGCGTCCGAGATATTTACGGGACCGGGGTTTCAGCGAGCCAGCGATGAGGAGATGATCCGGAAAGGGCAGATGGGTTCTATGCTCGGTGTTGTGGGCGCGTCTGTGGTTAACCGGCTTCAGCATATCGCTGTGGATGAAAGCCGTCTGCACATCCCGCTCATCTTCGGCTTTGATGTGATTCATGGTCACAGAACTATATTCCCCATCCCGCTGGGCCTTGCCGCGTCATTCGATCCTGCCCTAATTGAGGCAACCTCGCGCACCGCAGCTGCGGAGGCCCGAGCCGACGGAATCCAGTGGGTCTTTTCCCCTATGGTCGACATCGCCCGCGACGCTAGATGGGGACGCATTGCAGAGAGCGCCGGCGAGGATCCGTTCCTCGGCAGCGAACTCGCCCGGGCCTATGTCCGTGGCTACCAGGGAGCTTCGCTCCTTGATGCCAACTCCGTAGCTGCGTGCGTGAAACACTTTGCAGCGTATGGTGCAGTCGTAGCGGGTCGCGACTATAACACCGTAGACATGTCTGAGACTCAACTGCGCCAAACTTACCTGCCACCATACCGCGCCGCGATCGAAGCGGGCGCGCCGACGGTCATGACCTCGTTCAACACGCTCAACGGCATACCATCTTCGGCCAATAAGACACTTCTCACCGGCATCCTTCGGCAGGAATGGGGCTTCAACGGATTTACTGTCAGTGACTGGGGAGCAGTGCGCGAACTGATCCCGCACGGAATCGCAGCCACACCCGCCGAGGCGGCAAGCTCTGCGCTGGAAGCCGGGACCGATATGGATATGGAGAGTGGCACTTACAGAGAAGCTCTGCCCGACCTCGTTCGTTCGGGCAGGCTTCCTATTGCACTGGTCGATTCCGCTGTGCGCCGGATTCTACAGGTCAAGTTTTCCCTCGGACTCTTCGATCAGCCATACGCCAACGCTTCCCTGCCGAAGTACCAGTCTTCCCCAGCCGATCGGGCGCTCGCCCGGCGCGCCGCCGAAGAGAGCTTCGTCCTGCTCAAAAACGATCCACCGAATGTCGAGACGGCGGTTCCACTAACTGGCGCTCCTCTCTCCCACGCGCCAGACGAACAGGGTGTGCTGTTGCCGCTCAATCCTGCCTCCCGCCAGAAGATCACCCTCATCGGTCCGCTGGCGGATGACTCCGCTCAGATGCTTGGACCTTGGTCCGCAGCCGGCGATCCCCACGATGTCATCACCTTGCGACAGGCGCTCGAAGCTCGGCTCGGCTCCGGCCTGACTTACGTTCGGGGAACCAACATCCGGGATACTTCAAACGCTGGCTTCGACTCAGCCGTCGATGCTGCCCGCCATGCCGACATCGTCATCCTTGCGCTGGGCGAAGACGGTCCAACCATGACCGGTGAGGCTACCTCACGTACGCGCCTCGATCTCCCCGGCAACCAGGAGCAGCTACTCGAGGAGGTTGCGAAGAGTGGAAAGCCCATCATTTTAATAGTATTCAGCGGTCGCCCACTTGCACTGCCGTGGGCCACCCGGCATATCCCGGTCATTCTAGCCGCGTGGTTCCCAGGCATTGAGGCTGGCCCGGCACTCGCAGCCACGCTGTTCGGGGAGTCTGTGCCATCAGGCAAACTGCCCGCCGAATTCCCGTACTCCGTCGGCCAAGAGCCTCTTTATCTCGCGCAGCTTCCGACGGGCCGCCCAGCCGACGGTATTGACCTGTCCCGGCCTCCTGGCAATGAATATGGCGACGAAAAATCGCACTCCCGATATATCGATGAATTCAATGAGCCGGTCTACCCATTTGGTTGGGGTTTGTCCTACACCGCCTTTCACTACTCGAACGTCAGAGCCCATGCCACCGCCGATGGCAAACTTGCGGTTGAAGCTGACGTCACTAACTCCGGCAGCCGAAAAGCTGATGAGGTGGTGCAACTTTATTTCCACCGCAAAGCTGCTCCGCTCGAACAACCAAGCCGCGAACTCAAGGGCTTTCAGCGCATTACCCTGGCGCCCGGTGAATTCCGCCATGTGGTCTTCCAGCTTACGCAACGTGACATCGCCTTTTACTCCGCAAAAGACCTCATCGTCGGACACAACGGAGAGTTCGATCTCTGGGTAGGTAGTTCGTCGGCTGCGAAACAGGAAGTGCACGCCTCCAGCCAAGCCGGATCGTTCCATTCGCGGTGAAATCCCTTAGCACTCGGCCAACTGCTTCATGCAACGGGAGAACTGTTCTCACTCCATGACGCTGTCAGCGGATATCCGCTGCGCAGCGAAACCCAATCGTAGCGCTGCGATCCATCGACGGAGCCATCAGCAGGAACTTGCCATGCTGATCATTGTGGTATGCCTGTGGGAAATACCACGTGGATCCTTGCGGCTGGTAAAAGCTACCACCCCGCAAGATAGCAGCGCGTGTGTGCTCGTCCTCATAGGTGTCGGTCCATTGCCACACGTTCCCCACCATGTCCTCAATTCCGAACGGACTGGCAGCCGCCGGATGAGCGTCCACATCGTCAGGGTGCGTCAGAGTCCGACCGCGCTGCGGCACGGGCACCATCGCGGCATTCCAGTTATCACCCCACGGGAAAAGTCGGCCATCCAGCCCCTGCGCCGCATACTGCCATTCCCATTCATGCGGCAGCCGTTTGCCGGTCCAGCGCGCATAGGCTTCGGCGTCCTCCCGCGACACCCAGGTGACAGGACGATTAGCTCCGCCTTCCGGATAGCTTCCACCAATCCAGTCACGCAGGAAATTCAAACTGTCGCTGGGCGCATAGTGCGTCGCATCCAGAAAACGCTTGAATGCGCTGTTGGTGACGAGATAACGGTCAAGATAGAACTCCGCAACGTGCATCATACGGCGGTGAAAACGGCGTGCATCCGGCTCCCATGAATACTGGACATCGCCCCCTGCATCGTTGCCGCCTTCAATCTCAACACCATGTACTTCAAATAGAAAGTCTGCCGCCGGAATTCGCACCATACCATCTGGCACGGAAGACACGGGGGCAGGCGGATTCGCAACCATTCGTTGAGGGAGCGAATGCCAGTTATTCGAAAACGACGAGAGTGGCGCACTCGTGATGCTGGCCATCTGCTGCAGAAGTTGCTGAAAGGCGTTAGCCTTCGCTTCCTGGATGGCAGCAACGGCGCCAAAAGCGCGGTCTTCTAAACTGAACTCAAGCACATCGTTGCCGCCAGCGGTGTGCGGCACAAGTTTCGTCCCATGGTACAGATCCAGATAGGTGATACCTGCTTGATGAGGCACTGCAAGTTGCTCGCCCGCGACCGCATAGCTATTGCGGTTCACAATCGTCCAAACGGCAGCGTCGTCCAGGGGCCACCGGCTGGCGAAAACACCATATTGCAGCGTCGGATAGAAGGGCTGCCATCCGGCACTGACCAGAAAAGGCGCAAGACCGCGCTCCAGTGTGGCAACGCGTCGCGTCGCCTCGCCATCTCGCGGGGTAATTCCGTTCCAGATACCCCAGACGTTCTCCCAACTCTCCCAACCCACGCCATTGAAGAACGCGAACTGCAGGTCATCAGTCTTGTCCCGGCGCCAGCGCCCCGAGATGTTTACCATGTGCCGCGGTTGCAGCCATTTGTAACGATCCACCATCGGCACCAAGGGAAATTCGTACTGCCCCCAGGTCATCACGTTCCAGGCAAGTGCCTCGTCAGAGGGTCCGTGCTCCGGCTGAAACGCCAGCGGATGATCGATACGCTCCGCCGCGCTGGAAAATACCAGTGGAACGCCGTCCTGCGTATCTCCGTTCACGCCGTCGGCATCCACTTGCCGCATCAGTTCCGCGATTGCAGCCGGCCACGCCGGCTTCGGCGCATGTGTACCCTGATCCCACAGCATCATCGGAAACAGTACACGCACATGGTGCCGGTGGAAGTCACTGACGATCTGCTTCACGCCCTCAAGCCCGCCGGGCATGGAAAGGATCATCTCCTGCTGATTTCGATCATCGATTCCCAGGTTTGGGTAAGTGGGCCACAGCAGCACGGCGTCGATTCCGCCGTAACGTTTCTTCAGATCGTCGAGATAACGGGACACCGTGTAGTGGCCGGTCACTGGATCAAAGAGGTAACGGTCGTGCACCATAGCCTGCGCCTGAATGAAGCTGGATTGCGTCCACGCGAGAGCAGACAGATGATAGCGGGTCTCGTCGAAACCGGTCCGGATCCGCCGCTCATCCCGCCAATGGGTTACATCCGCCAGCCATGTAGCATAATCTGCCGCGGCGCAGGCGATGTAGGGCCCCTCGCGGACACTCTTCGCGTTCAAGCAGGTGGGCCCGGGGATCTGCGATTTGATTGGGGCAAAATGCGTGTCCTGCGCCAAAGACACCGTCAAACTTCCAGCCGGAATCCACAACAGCGCGACCCCGCACAGAGTTCCCCGCACGAGACGCAGCATCCACTTTGCGAGGGGGTCTCGTACGTAGCAGCAAGATGACCTCCGGAGCCTTTTCATATTTACTGCTTGTTCGGCGACTGGGGTTCTATTTTGACGGGCGTTGCGACACCGGGGCCACCGACCAGTTGAACTGCCGGCATCCTGTCCATGATCGAGAGCAGCGGAGGCAGAAGTGCATGCGGCAATGCTTGGTACCAGTACGCGGTGGCATAGTAGTTGTCCGAGCGGTGGTTGGCACTCCCATGCTCGATGCCGGCGATCAGCGACCGGGTAAACGGAATCGGCTCCTCTAGGTGGAAGCGATACATGGTGTAACGGCTCCCGATATGCTCATCGCCCATACGGAAGATACCGAATTGGGGCTCCGTATAGTTACCCGGCCAGAAGTCGAACGCGCCTAAAAAATAATCCTCTGAGCCAGTGCCTGCAACAGAAGGAGTCTTCTCTCCATCAACGAAGAACATGTCGTCGCCCTCACCCCACCAGCCTTCCTGATTCTGTAGCACTGACAGAACTACACCTACATACTGCCCCCGGCCCGTAGCCTCCAGCCAGTTGAAGTTCCCCTTACCATCAAGATTAGGTTTTTTCCCAGCGTCGCGGTTATTCTTCCAGTCATCCGTCCAGCCGTGGGTCGGCTGCTGCTGGGTAAACGCGGCATGGAAGTAAAGCGTATCCGCGTGTAACGGCTTATTGTGGATCACGTAATCGAGATTGAAGTAGATGTGCTTGATCATCTGCTTCCCCTCGTTCGTCAGCGTGATCCGTGCATGCTTACGGAACGGCATCGGGAAGAAGCTATTGAGCGCACGGTCTGGCCCCACTGACAGCATCTCTGACGACCACGGTCGCAGATCGCCGAAGTGCTCCCCAAAAAAATCACCCAGCGTCATTTCTACGCTCGGTTCGGCCTCGTTGTCCCAGTACATGCGTAGGACGATCTTCTTCATGTAGAAGTCTTCCTGCGATCCCGGTGAGAGCGTGAACCACATGTGCGTGACCGTGCCAGGACCATCGGTATCCAGAAGTGTTAGTATTCCGCCCGCTACTACATCACGGTAATCGGCATTTCCCCCTGCCGGGTCGCTGGATGAGCTGCGATGCGCGCGATAGTCCTGCATCTGCGTCAAGTTGGGGTGCTCGACCGTATTCTGCCCCAACAGGGATAACCCGCAGAAAAAGACGATCCCCACGAGCAGCGCTTTAAAGCCAATCCAGCCCGATACCCGTTGATTCATTTTCAAATCTCCCACAACACACCTCTTTCTTCTTCGCCAATCGGTAAGACCGGCGGAATTCTAAGACCCTGCGGCATCTTCAGCTACAACCGACGGAAAACACCAATCTGCCAGTTGACACTATCCCTTGCGCGTATATCGCTGACAAGTTCCCAGGAGTTAATGCGCGCGTTAATCAGGCACTTAACATGTCTGGATCGAACGTCCGCTAATCGAAGCGCCCTATCCGTGAGAAGACTGGCAGGACGCCCGACCTTCGAGTCGATGCGACTCCCTATAGCGCAGTCCGATGGGAAACCTGCTGACGAGCCGACTGTAGCGTATACCGGTGCTGAATTGGTTGCGCGAGCCGCCACTGCTCCGCATCCGCTGCATCCAGAGCAATCTTTACCGCAGCCAGTATCCGGTCATTCTCCGGACTTGGCACATTGCGAAGCAGGTGGTTTCGGTTTGTGTCCAGGGAAATCTTTCCATCATTCGCAAGAAGCACCATCATGGCCTGCCGCCGCATCGGGGTATCGAGCGTGGCCAGATTTATACCCTTGAGCAGCTCTTCGCTCGTAAATACTCCCACGGAGCTGCCGTCAATCCCCAACTCATAACGTCCTTCATGCAGGTTTGTAACCGTCAGCAACTCCTGGTCGAGATCCTGGATCACAGTAGATGACCGCAGCGCGAGCGCCGTCACCGGCTCCGTCGCGGTTGCAGGCAACGGCAACGGCAGTGCTTTGTCCAACTGCGTCCACGACAGTTCCCGATCCAATAGCTTCACGTCTGTCACCAAGCTGTTGGCTGACGAGATCGCGACACCACGGGCACCATTCAGAGTCACCGTGGTCACCACCGGAGACGCGTTCCAGCCCTTCAGAAGCACGTCCGCCATGATCCAGTGCATTCCCGGACCTGGATGCACATGATCCGCAATCAGCATCGGTGCCAGCCCTGGATCGCTCGCCTTGGCATTTGTCAGCACCTCCACCATGGGTGCGTTCGGATCCACAACGGCCATCTTCCGCTCGGCGGCCAGGCGCGCTACTGAATCGCCCATCTGGACCAGAAAACCGTTATATCCCTGTATACCCGATCCCGTCCGCGTGATTTCGTCATAGGGCGAAGGCCGCAGGTTCACCACCTTCGCCACCGGGACGTGCGTCTTGATCTCATCCAGTATGTAGGTGTAACCGCGCTCGTAAGTATGCAAGATTCCAGCGTCGTAGGGCCGATAATAGCCGTCGTTCATGCCCAACATGATGGTGACAATCGTCGGTTTCAGATCGAAAACATCGCGGGGCAGTCGCTGGTCAATCGTCCCTCCCCCGCCTCCGTTCACCTTGTCGCCTGAAACGCCCGACATCAGGAAGATCACGTGGTTCGAAGGGAACCTGGTCAGCGTATAAAGCTCCACAAAGCGCGTGTAATACTGCTGCTCCGTAATGCTGTCGCCATAAAACACCACTCTGTCGCCGCTTTGCAGGGCAAATGACGCGGCCTGGGCGATGGCGGCAACCGGCTGAATACTACACGCAAAAGCCAACACCAGGTACCAGTTCCATAGCAGCTTCTTCATCATCACTCTCCTCGCGCCCACCGGCAGCCAGATCACTTTACTTGCTTTCATACCGGCAGCGCCAAGTTAGACAGAGTTAACTGCCGAAGCAATCCAAAAACTACTCAGAGCCTTCCAAGCTGCCAATCGCCGCATCCCACACGTGCGTTAACGCCATTTACGCGCAATATCGCCGGGTTCCTCATCTTCGAAATCTCTGCCAAAATAAAGCCATATCGCTATGTCAATAGGATGTTGGCTCTCCTCACCTCCACAATTTCTGACCTCGCAACCTCAATTCCTTAACGTAATTCGCCATACTTCCAACTAAACCTTAACGCTGTAAAACTTGCTTCCGACTATCCCGCGGTTGTTCTATGAATTCGACCCTATTGGAGGGCCTTTTCATTCTTCAGGCTCGAATACGAGACCTTCCGTGAGGCCCATGCAGCATCCAAACAGAACACCCCCTTCTTTCGATACAGACCAACTACAAAGGTCTTCGCTGTCCCGTACAGCAACTCTCATCATGGGCTCTCTCCTAGCCGTCTGCTCCTGCCTCTCTGCCACGGCACAGCCTCCGCAGACCAAACCCAGTAATCGCGCGGTCGATGCACGCGTCGAGGTCTTGCTCCAAAAAATGACCGTCGCTGAAAAAATTGGGCAACTGAATCAACTCGATTCTAAGGATGAGTCCGACGAAAGCATCCGACGCGGCGAGGTCGGCGCCTTTCTTAACCTGACCGACCCCGTAGAGATTAATCGCGTGCAACGCATTGCCATGGACCAGTCCCGGATGCACATTCCTTTGCTGCTGGGCTTCGATGTCATTAATGGATTCCGCACGCTATTCCCTATAGCCCTGGGACAGGCCGCAACCTGGGATCCGGCGCTGATCCAAACCATGCATGCGGCCATGGCACAGGAGACCGCGGTCGTTGGAATCAACTGGACTTTTGCTCCGATGCTCGATATTGCGCGCGATCCGCGCTGGGGCCGGATCGTGGAAGGTTCAGGCGAAGACCCCTACCTGGCCAGCAGAATTGCCGTAGCGAAAGTCCTCGGTCTGCAAGGGCCCCGGCTTGGCACCCCCGGTAGAATTCTCGCCTGCGTGAAGCATTTCGCCGGTTATGGCGCTCCCCCCGGAGGCCGCGACTATGATTCTGTCTACCTTCCCGAAGTTCAACTCCAGAACGTCTACCTTCCGCCCTTTCGCGCAGCTATCAGGGCCGGAGCGGGAAGCGTGATGAGCGCTTACATGGCGCTCAACGACGTACCCGCCAGTGGCAACACGTATCTTCTTCACAATGTGCTGCGCGATCAATGGGGTTTCCAAGGATTCGTCGTCAGCGATTCATGGGCAATCCACACCATGAAGGCCGAGGGATATGTCAGCAGTCTCGACGAGGCTGCCCTCCGTGCCCTGAAAGCCGGTGAAAACATGGATATGGGAAGCGAGACATATTCCAGGTTTCTCCCGGAATATATCGCCAACCGCCGCATCTCCATACGCGAATTGGATGATGCGGTTCGACCAATTCTCCGCACAAAAATTCTTATGGGGCTGTTCGAACATCCATACGCTGATACCGGCAAGGCTGAATCCATACTGACCGATCCCGCCCATCGCAGACTCGCCCGTAGCGCAGCCGCCGAGACAGCCGTACTGCTGCGTAACGAGAAGCATACCCTTCCCATTCCGCCCAACATCCACTCCATCGCCGTCATCGGCACACTTGCCAATAATCCCTTGGCCCTGATGGGCTCGTGGCCCGGTAAAGCGAAGAAGTCGGAGACGGTTTCGGTCCTCTCCGGCATCCGCGAGCATGCCGGTTCTGCGATCCAGGTCCTATATGAGCCGGGAGTTTCCATCGGCCGTGAACCCCAGACGGCGCTGAACCCTGATACCATCGACCCCAACAACCAAGCCTCGGCCTCCGCCATCCAAAAAGCCGTAACCGCTTCCCTCGAGACCGACTTCACCATCCTTGTCCTTGGAGAAGACTCCTCGATGAATGGTGAGTACGGCTCTCGCGCCTCCATCGATCTGCCCGGCCAGCAGGAGAATCTCTTGCTGGCTGTCACCGAGGCAACGCGCAAGGCGGGCAAGCCCGTAGCCCTCATCCTGGTCAACGGAAGGCCACTGAACATCACCTGGGCCTCTACCCATGTGCCCGCCATCCTGGAGGTCTGGCAGCCCGGTACCGAAGGCGGCCATGCTGTGGCCGATCTGCTCTTCGGCGACGCTAATCCCGGTGGCAAGCTTCCGCTCAGTTGGCCACGTTCCACCGGGCAGATCCCCATCTATTACGCACACAATGCCACTAAGGTCAATCAGGAAGCCGCCGACTTCAAATCGTTCTACTGGGATGAACCAACGACACCGCTGTATCCCTTTGGTTATGGTCTGAGCTACGCCAGTTTCACCATTCGTGACTTGAAGCTGAACACTGCTGAGATCAGCCCAAGTGGTTCGCTCGAGGCCAGCGCAGTCGTCGAAAACAACAGTTCTGTCAACGGCGATGAGGTGGTCCAGGTCTACACGCACCAGTGTGCGGGTAGCGCCGTTCGCCCCGTACGTGAACTCAAGGGGTTCGAACGGGTCTATCTGCATCCCGGTGAATCGAAGACCGTGCACTTCACCATCGGTCCCGACGAACTTCAGTTCTGGAGTCCCCGCACCCGGACGTGGGCAGTGGAACCCGGCGACTTTGAGCTGTGGATCGGCGACAGTTCGCGCGCCTCATTGCACGAGACCTTCAAAGTCAACGGCCCGGAAAAAATTGCGACGAAAGAAAGTACAAGAACGGTATCTCAACATGAATAGGCCAACAAAGATGCACAAGCTGACAGGCTGGACCAGCCTGACATCTACCCTCATCTCCACGTTTCTACTTTCCGCACCGGTAGCCTATGCCTCCTGGTTTCACCGCAAAGAAAAGCTGGTTTGGCAGGAGAAGTTCAAACCCCATGGAAGCCCCCGGCCCGATCCAGCTATCTGGTCGTACGATGAAGGAGGCGACGGTTGGGGCAATGGCGAACTGGAGTTCTACTGCGCCTATGGTTCCAGCAAGCGCCCCTGCGATCCGGCCAGCCCCAACGCCTTTGTCGGCAAGGATGGTTTCCTCCACATCGTCGCGCGCAAAATACCTGACGGACGCTTCACCTCGGCCCGCCTGCTCTCTCATAAGCTGAAGACCTTCCAGTACGGACGCTTCGAAGCGCGCATCCGCGTTCCCGCGGGACAGGGCATGTGGCCCGCCTTCTGGCTGCTCGGAGAAGACATCGACCAGGTGAAATGGCCCGCGTGCGGCGAACTCGACGTGATGGAAAACATCGGAAAACTGCCCGATACAATCTACGGATCTGTTCATGGCAAAGGCTTCACGGGCACCGCGATCAGCACATCCACAAAGCTGCCCAATGGCACGCCCTTTGCGTCCGGTTTTCATACCTTCGGCATGATCTGGAGGCCCGGCAGCATCTCATACTACGTGGACGATCCCCACAGGCCTTACATCATTGACACGCCAAAAGATCTCCCCGCCGGCGCGGTCTGGCCCTTCGACGGAGGAAGATTTTTCTTATTATTGAACCTTGCCGTGGGCGGTGGCTGGCCAGGCAGCCCAGACTCGTCCACGACGTTTCCGTCAGAGATGCTGGTGGACTACGTAAAAGTTTGGGAGTTGAAATAATGAAGTCCTGGTTCCACCCCCGCAACCGCACTTCCCTGGCCAGCCGTGCGACCATGCTCAGCATCACAACCGTGCTGCTGACAGCGGCCACCCTGCCTGCACAGACTCTGGAAGGAAAATACAACCCCACCGCCGATTCTGCCGCTGAGGTTCAGCTCGGCAATGCCCGCTTTACGGTCCTCACCCCGCAGATGATACGCATGGAATGGGTGCCCGGCGGCCGCTTTGAAGACCATGCCTCCTTCGTCTTCCTCAACCGTCGTCTTCCTGTGCCGCGGTTCACGAAGAAAATCGAACATGGAGCAGTCGGCCGAGTTCTACACCTCCATACCGGAAGTCTCGATCTCACCTATACCCTTGCGCCACGGAGTGACGGACACTTCACCCCCGGCAATCTCACCGTCTCACTCATCGTCGATGGCAAGCCGGTTACCTGGACACCTGGCCTCGCGGACAGAGAGAACCTGCAAGGCACCACCCGCACGCTCGATGGTGCGCGCGGCGGCAAGACCAGGGAGCCCATAGGCCAGGGGCTCATTTCGCGCGGTGGCTGGGCGGTCATCGACGATTCCACCACACCGCTCTTCGACTCTGCCGACTTCAGCTTTCCGCAGGGGGAAAACAGCCCGCTGCCCTGGGTCATGGAGCGGCCAGAGATTTCTACGCAAGCCGCTTACGACGACCTCAAGCAGGCCGAATCGCCGGCGACCACTGCGCCAACCAGCCGCATCTTCCGGCAGGACTGGTACTTCTTCGGCTACGGCCATGACTATAAGCAGGCACTCGGAGATTATGTCCGCGTCGCCGGCCGCGTCCCCTTGCCACCCCGCTTCGCCTTCGGCGCCTGGTGGTCGCGGTATTGGTCCTACAGCGATCAGGAACTCGACGATCTCGTACAGCAGGCCCGCGCCAATCATGTCCCGCTGGACGTCCTTGTCATTGACATGGACTGGCATCTGCCCTTCGGCAATGATTGGAGCATGCTGGACCCCTCCGGCAACCGTGCCCGATGGACCGGCTACACCTGGAACAAGCTCCTTTTCCCCGATCCCCAGCTCTTCCTTGAGAAGATGCACCGCGAAGGGCTCAAAGTCACTCTCAATCTGCATCCAGCCTCCGGCGTCCAACCGTTCGAGGATGCCTACCCCGCCATGGCACGTGCCATGGGCATCGATCCTACCTCCGGCAAGTACGTGCCGTTCGACATCACCGACAAGCAATTTGCCCGCAATTACTTGGACATCCTCCACCATCCCATCGAGCGCCAGGGCATTGACTTCTGGTGGCTCGACTGGCAGCAAGCCCAGCACACGAAACTGCCGGGCGTCGATCCTACGTGGTGGCTAAACTATGTCCACTTCACCGATCAGCAGCGTGAAGGCAAGCGCCCGCTGCTCTTCCATCGCTGGGGTGGCCTCGGCAATCATCGTTACCAGATCGGATTCTCCGGCGACGTCGTCTCCACCTGGGAATCACTCGCCTTCCAACCGTGGTTCACCGCTACTGCGGCCAATGTCGGCTATGCCTACTGGAGCCATGACATTGGCGGCCACATGCCCGGCAAGATCGAACCCGAGCTCTACACCCGCTGGTTGCAGTTCGGAGCGCTTAGCCCGATTCTGCGTACCCACACCACTAAGAATCCTGAAGCTGAACGCCGCATCTGGGCCTATCCGGAACCATATTCCGACGTCATGCGGCAGGCTTACGATCTGCGCTATGCCCTGGTGCCATATCTTTACACTGAGGGCAGACGCACCTACGACACCGGCGTCGCCTTCCTTCGTCCTCTCTATTACGACTGGCCCGGAAGTGCCGAAGCTTACACCAGTGAAAACGAATATCAGCTTGGAGAGAACTTTATCGTCGCTCCGGTAACCGTTCCCGCTGACGCACAGACCAACCTTACCCATGAATCCGTTTGGCTCCCGCCCGGCGAATGGATCGAATTACCTACCGGCCGGCATCTTCAAGGTCCCACCACTCTGGATCGAGCATTCTCGCTAGCGCAGATCCCCCTCTACGCTCGTGCCGGCGCCCTCATCCCTATGGCCCCGCCGATGAGCTACACAAGCGAGCGTCCGCTCAGCCCGCTAGTCGTTCAGGTCTATGCACTGCCCGAGGGCGCAAGTTCCCACTACATTCTCTACGAAGATGCGTCCTCCACATCCAACTACACCGCCGGTGAAGCCACTAGGACCAACCTTTCTGCTACCCAGGCCGGCGATACCCTTACCGTAACCATCGCAGCCAGCGAGGGAAGCTACCCTGGTATGCCGCCCACGCGCAGCTACGAACTCAGACTACCCGGAGACTGGCCGCCATCCCAGGTCAGAATCAACGGTATCGAGGTCGACTACCAGCCAGACGCCACCCACAAGGGTTGGAGGTTTGAAGGGAACACCCTCACTACTATTATCTCCGCCGGCGACTTTCCGGTCGGCGTGCAAGTGACGTTTACCATTCGCCGCGATACCTCGTTGTTCGCCCGCCGCACCGAACTCAACGGCTTTGCCGGAGCCATCCAGCGTCTGCGCGAGGCCTACGACGTCCTTCAGAACAACACTCCCATCGATACACCGCCCGATGAGTTGACCGATGCAATGCAGGCCGGCGACCGGCTCACTTACCATCCCCAACAGGCCGGCAGCATCCTTATCCACTGGAACGAAGTTCTCGCGCGTGTTCCGGCAGCCGTCGCGAAGGTCGAATCCGTCGGGCAGCAGCGCCGCGAGACTATGATTCACGACCTCCTGCTGGCCAACCACAACTTGACGCCGGAAGCAGCTGCGGCAATGCTTCAGCGGACACAACACCGCGACAGTATCGCCTCGGCTGCCATCGCCGATATGCAAAGCGAGCGCTCTGCTCAAGCCCAATCCGCCGGCCCGACGCTCCTTCGGAAACCAGAATGAAACGAAACTCGCGAACCACAGCACCCAAATTCGTCGCAAAAATTGCGGCCTCGCCCATCGCTCAATTGATCCTCGTGCCACTCCTCTGCCTCTGCCCCGTAAGCGCGACGGCTCAGCACCCCAACGCAGGCCCAGACGCCACCAACCGCACACTCGACAGCGGCTGGCAGTTCCGTAGTCTCGCCACTCCCAAGCCGTCGCAAAAGGTCGACTGGCAGAGTGCCGTAGTCCCTGGGGTTGTTCAGACTGACCTGCTACGCCACAAGCTCATCCCCGAGCCCTTCTACGGTGACGACGACACCCATCTTCAATGGATCGGCCTCTCCGATTGGGAGTATCACACTACTTTCACACCCACATCGCACGAACTCACGCAGGCTCACCAGGAGTTCCACTTCGAAGGGCTCGACACTTTTGCCGACATTATTCTCAACGGCGAAACGCTGCTCCAGACCGATAACATGTTTCGCACCTGGCGTATTCCGATCCAGGGCAAACTGCATCCCGGCCCCAATGAACTACGCATTGTCTTCCACTCACCGGTCACAAAGATGATTCCGATTGTCAAGGCCAAGGCCATCCAACTCCCGACAGTCGGCCAGGTGCAGCGCGTCAGCGAGGAGAACATAGCGACCGACCCCTACGTCCGCAAGTCGCCTTATCACTATGGTTGGGACTGGGGTCCGCGTTACGTCACTGAAGGCATCTGGAAGCCCGCACATCTTGAAACCTGGTCCGGCGCACAGATACTTGATACCCACATTCAGCAGCGCCACGTCGACTCTGCCTCCGCCGACCTCGATGCACAACTTGAGGTCGAGTCCTCGAAGCTTGAACGTGCCATAGTACGCGTCCAGTACCGTCCGTTAGACCGACCCTCGGCCACGCCCATTCTCGCCTTGCAGATGCCGGTTTCGCTCTCCGCCGGAAGCAACATGTTGTCGTTGCCGTTCTCCATCCGCAAACCAAAACTTTGGTTCCCAACCGGCTATGGCGCTCAGTCCCGATATCTGTTCACATTCACCCTCTCGACGAACAGCGGGACGGTACTCTATCGCGAGCTCCGCACCGGGCTTCGTTCAATCGAGCTTCGCCGCCAATCCGATCAGTGGGGCAAGAGCTTCACGTTCGTCGTCAATGGAATTCCTATCTTCGCGAAAGGCGCTGCGGTCATCCCCTTCGATAGTTTCCCCACCCGCGTCACTGCAGCTCGTCACCGTGAAATACTTCAGGCTGCACACGACAGCAACATGAACATGGTTCGCGCGTGGGGCGGGGGCTATTACGAAAGCGATGACTTCTACGAACTCTGCGACTCTCTCGGACTCATGGTCTGGCAGGACTTCATGTTCGGTGGCGCTTTCGTTCCTGGCGACGAAGCCTTCCAGAAGAGCGTAGAGCAGGAGGCCATCGACAACGTCACTCGTCTCCGCGACCATCCCAGTATCGTCATCTGGTGTGGCAACAATGAGACCGAGTATTTTCTCGGCGGCTGGAACAAGCGTCAACGAGAAAAGAACAAGATCCCGCAAGATGATCGCGAGCGCGTGACCCACGATTACTCCATGCTCTTCGACGGCATTCTCAAGCGCGTCATCCTTGAAAAGGCCACCCCCGTTCCCTACTGGGCCAGCTCCCCCAGCTCCGGCTACGACCTTCCCACCGACGCCAACCGCAACGGCGACGCGCACTACTGGGATGTCTGGCACGGAACTGCCCCCGTATCGGATTATCTGAAGCAAACACCACGATTCATGTCGGAGTTCGGCTTCATCAGCTTCCCGAACCTCGAAACCATTCGCTCTTTCATTCCGCCTGACCAGATGCAGTTCAACTCGCCCATTATGGAGGATCACCAGAAGAGCGAAGGCGGCAATGAAAAAGTCCAGATGTACCTCGCTCGCGACTACGGCGAAGCTCGCGACTTCGCCTCTTTTGTCTATCTCAGCCAGGTTCAGCAAGCTGAGGCCATCAAGGTCGGGGCAGAACAACTCCGCCGCTCGCGACCCCGCACCATGGGCTCTCTCTTCTGGCAGCTGAACGACTGCTGGCCCACCATCTCCTGGTCCAGCATCGACTTCTTCGGACGCTGGAAAGCCCTTCAGTTCTATGCTCGCCGCTTCTATGCGCCGGTCCTCGTGTCTCCTCTGCGCCACGACGGCAAACTTGATATCTATGCCGTCTCCGACCTGCAGCAGCCGAAGTCACTCACCCTCAATCTTCGCCTCATGAGCGTCGAGGGCAACGAGATCGCCCGGCGTACTCAGCAAGTCGAGCTGCCGCCGCTCTCCAGCCATATCCTCCTCACCCTTGACGAAAAGGAGCTGCTTGGCACACACGATCCCCGCACCCTTTTCTACACCATGGAACTGAGTGAAAGCCAAGTTTCCGTCGCCAGTAATCTCGCTTTTCTCGTCCCCATGAAGCAACTCGCACTCACCAACCCCAATCTCCACGCCGAGTGGCTTCAAGCCCCCGGCAAGTTACAGCTACGCCTCACCGCAAGTGCTCTTGCCCGCAACGTTCAGGTCTCCTTTGGCGAAGATGCAGCCGAGCTCTCCAACAACTTCGTCGATGTCTTACCCGGCCAGCCTCTAGTCCTCAACGTCACCAGTACTACGTCGCCCGAAGTACTTCGCAGCCATATGAAGCTCACCTCGCTGGTCGATGCACTGAAATCATCACCCTAGAGCGAAACCTCTAGCCACACATTGTCAGTAATTCTTGAACCCTCCATTAACCATTACCGCTCAAATCGTTCTGCTGGAGAATCGCCGTGCATATTGCCACCATCAATCGCAAATCGAAGTTAGTCTCTGCACTCTGTGCATCCCTGCTCGTGCTTATCATCTCGCAAGCGCAAAGTCAGGCTCCCATTCCCGATTCACCCCAGATAGAAGAGCGTATCTCGAAGATGCTCGCGAAGATGACTCTCGACGAAAAGCTCTCGCTCATAGGTGGCAATAACTTCTCCACCCACGCCATCCCTTCCATCGGCTTGCCCGCCCTGAAAATGAGCGATGGTCCTTACGGCGTTCGCACCTACGGCCGCACCACCGCTTATGCTGCAGGCATCGCGCTCGCCGCCGCATGGGATACTGAAATCGCTCGCCGCACAGGCGAGTCCATGGGCAAGGATGCGCGTGCGCGTGGTATCCACTTCCTGCTCGCACCTGGCGTCAACATTTACCGCTCTCCCATGAATGGGCGCAACTTCGAGTACTTCGGCGAAGACCCCTTTCTCGCTGCCCGCACTTCGGTCGGGTTCATTGAAGGCGTCCAATCCCAGGGAGTCGTTGCTACCGTCAAGCACTTCGCTGCGAATAACTCCGAGTTCAACCGCCACAACCTCAACACCATCATCGATGAACGTACCTTGCGTGAGATTTACCTGCCTGCCTTCGAAGCCAGTGTCCGCGACGCCCATGCTGGCGCCGTCATGGATAGTTACAACCTTCTCAACGGCGAACACCTTACTCAGAACAGCCGTATGAATAATGAAATTCTAAAGAAGGAATGGGGATTCAACGGCGTCCTCATGTCTGACTGGGACGCGACCTACAACACGATCGGTGCGGCTAACGGAGGCCTCGATCTGGAAATGCCATTCGGCAAATTCATGAATTCCACGGCCCTGAAGCAGGCGATGGCCAACGGTCAGGTCTCCGAAGCTATCATCGATGCCAAGGTCAAAGCCATTCTCCGCACTGCCATCCGTTTTCACTTCCTCGAGCGTCCCCAGCAGGATGACACCCTCTCCCTCTACGACACCGGAGGCAGTATCGTAGCTTATGACGCTGCACTGGCTAGCATAACCCTCCTACGCAACGAACATACAACCCTGCCCCTCGACCCCGCGCACATCCGCACCATTGCTGTAATCGGGCCAAACGCGCAGCCTGCGGTTCCGGGCGGAGGCGGCAGTTCCGAGGCCAATCCCTTCAGTTCCGTCAGTTTCCTCGACGGCATCGCGAAGCGCCTTGGCCCAGGAATCAACATACTCTATGCCCGGGGTCTGCCTTCCCCATCTTCCGTCTTCTGGCAGACTCACTTCGACACACTCACCCGGCAGGTCTTCTCCAACACCGAATGCTCAGGCGCACCACGCAGCACAAACTCTCCCAACCTCATCACCGACTGGCGCCTGGAAAATTGGCCCCACACGCAGGACAAACGCTGCCTTCGCTGGACCGCCACCTACTCTCCCAGCCATGACGGTGCTTACACCATGCTCGTCGCCGCTGCCGGAAAGGATGCGTATCAGCTTCGCGTCGATGGCAAAGTAGTCCTGAAGCAACTGCGCACCGAAGATCAAACTCCGCGCTCCGTGGAAGTTCGCCTCTACGCCGGCCGCCCCATCAACGTCGAATTGGAGTACATACCTGACGCCGATATCGACCGCATCGGTTTCGGTATTCAAGCCACAGACGATCTCATCAGTCCCGAAGTGAGAAACATCGCCGCCCACGCTGACGCAGCGATTGTCTGCGTTGGATTTGACCCCAGTACCGAAGCCGAGGGCAAAGACCGGACTTATGATCTTCCCTTCGGCCAGACGGCCCTGATCAAGGCCGTCTCGGCACTCAATCCGAAAACAATTGTTACTATTACCTCGGGTGGAGCCTATGCCACCGACAAATGGCTCACCAGCGTTCCCGTGCTGTTGCAGACCTGGTACTCCGGCCAGGAGGGAGGCCGTGCTCTCGCTACCATCCTCTTCGGCCATAGTCCCGAGGGCAAGCTTCCCATCAGCTTCGAGCGCACGTGGGATGACAATCCGGCGCATGACAACTACTATCCTCAAACTGGCCTCCCCGGGCCGCAGCCATCTGTCGCGTACAAGGAAGGCCTATTCCTCGGCTACCGCTTCTACACTTCCATGCATAAGCCCGTACTCTTCCCTTTCGGCTTTGGCCTGTCCTATACCACCTTCCGCTTCAGCAATCTTCATCTCACTCCAGGTGCGAGTTTGGACTCTCCCTCCGCCGAATTCGACATAACGAATACCGGTAAAACGGATGGAACGGACATCGCGCAGCTGTACGTTGGCAGTCTTTCTTCTAAGGTCATCCGACCCATCCGCGAGTTGAAAGGATTTCAGAAGGTGCATCTCGCGCCGGGACAGACGCAGCACATCATAATCCGCCTGGATCGACGCGCCTTCTCCTATTACCGCGTCGAATCAAAATCATGGCAGGCGGACCCGGGCAGATACCTTATTCAGATTGGTGACTCATCGGTCGACCTGCCGCTCAGTCAGGAGATCACCCTTTCCGAATAGACCGCACCATTGTACGTTTGTACGGATACCGCTTGAGATTCATTGGAAACTGAATCGATCCGTCTCTGTGCGATTAGAGACACTATGTGCAATCGCTGCCTGCATGCTTCCGGAAACATTTAGGTTCCATCACTGCCGACTACCAGATGCCACCGAATAGCCTGCGCCACCATTGGAGGGAAAATCTGGAGATTGCGGTTGAAGGTGCAGCCAATGTCCAGACCCCACCGGACTACTGCGAAGATTGCTCCGATACCCGCACCTGATTCTCCCCTAGATACGCCGACTAACGGAGAATGCTTGTAGCCACGTAAGTTCCACATCGAGCACTCATTTTGGAGTAGCGTGGGTAAGAGATCTGTTTTTGATTGCATGCAGAACTGCACGAAGTTCCCGTTGCGCTATGCGGTTCTCATCGAGAAACCTTATGGTGATGCGAGCTTAATCGGTGTACGGCGGAAACATTCGCCCGATCTCACACCTCACTTGCGGAGCGCATCCGCCAATTCAGTTTGCCGCTCGCCCGCATGGAAGAAGATGAAATTGGTGCGCAAATCAGTGTGAGGAAGCCGAAGTTCATCGAGTATGGTGTTCCATCCCGCGCGCTTCTGCGCAACTAGAGCGCGAAATCGACGCACATGATCGGAATCGGCCAGCGAGGCAGCGTCCGCGGCGATATTCAGGCGGCCAAGAGCTTCCGCATCTCCCAGCCCCTGGCCGCGTAGAATTGTTGTCAATTCCAGCGGAGTGAGTGTGTAGCAAATAGGCATTCCGGCCAATCCGTAGACCTTATCAAAAATACGAAAAACTAAAAACATTCGCTCCCTCGCACACAAGTGCGACAGCAGAGTGCGACTTAAAATCGGCAGTGTATTCAAGATATGTCTCGTCAACGATGACAAGCACATGCCGTGACGCCTCACGAAGGAACTGTTTGAAGGCAGCATCATTGCTGACGGTGCCAGTAGGATTGTGCGGATTGAGCAAATAAATGGCACGAGTCTTCGGAGTGATTTTCTCACTTAGCGCAGCAAAATCATTCTCAAATCGTGCGTTGAGCGGCACAGGAACGCCAATTCCACTCACATGAGCGGCTGCGTCGATGAGCGCGAAATACCATGGAGTCGAATAGGTGAACTCGCCGCCGGGCCCTCCCTGACTTCCCAGGTAAAGACCGAGAGCACCGAGGATCTCGCCCAGGACGACTTAATCTGCCGATACACGTTCGTGAACAACAATCTGCTCGAAAATGGCCTGTGCGGCCCTCGCGTATGCATACCGGAAGAGCCACGGAAATTCTCGCTGAACAACGGGAATGACCTCCGGCAAAGGTCCATAGACATTCTCATTCAGGTTGAGCTGAATAGGCCGTTGTGCCCGGGGAGCACCGGCTACCGCAGCGGAATTGAGTGAGAATAGATTCGCTGTCAGCGCAAGACTCGTAGTTTTCAACCAAGAGCTGCGGGTAAGGTCAAATGGCACGTCGAGTACTCCGATTGGTTAGGGCGCGCCATCTCCTGGAATCCATGGTTTATCCGGTGCAGAAGGCGGCAGCGTGCTAGAAAGAGCTAGAAGGGTTGATCTGTGCACTCCAAGCCGCCCTGGAGTGGCATCAAAACCAGTTGAGCCGCAACCGCGCCCAACCGCAGCCTGTCCTTTCGCCTGCTGCAAATATTAGCCAGTAACACTCATCAACATACAAATTCACTGGTGAAATCCGACGCACGCTGCTACATACGGGTCTGAGCATCTGTAATTGATCTGTTATAAATCGTCCACGACTCTCCTCTGGGATAAACGCCGGGCACGAGCGCACGGAGCGTCACCAGTGCAACTACTCCTGCAAGGAAGAGAACGAGACAACCGTGCCTTCCAGTAGAATTAGCTGACCTCCAAATCACATCGGACGAACTCATGAAACGAGATGAACTGCTTCAACGGCTACAGAGGATTAAAGACCGGGGAAACCAAGCCCTCAGTATCCTTGAAGCAATCCCCCAGACTGCAGGGACGGAGGCGGAAGCGAGAAGTATCGCCATTTGGCTAAAGAATGAGTTGCAGGAAGAATTCCTGCGTACGTCGCCGGAGCGGATTCAAAAGGCCATGACGATCTTCGAAATAAGTATCTACGCGCCAACGATCGAAGAAGCTTGGAAGCAAAGCGGAATCAGCCGCCTGAAGACCGATGATCCACCTTCCAGTAAATGGACCGAGGCACTCGAAGCCGTCGTCTATACGGCCTGCAGATACATATGATAGCGATCCATTGCAGCCGGTCTCCCAGAAATCTCGCCTGAATTGGCATCCCTACGGTTAGCTTTGAGAGCGTTACCGTCCGCCTCGCCGGATGGTGCCCCCATGACGTAATAGATGCTGCTAACGAACTGAACTCTTTCAGTATTGATGAGAGCAACCAGCTTGACGATGCCCTCTTGCCGATCGCTTCGCCAGAAGTCAAGGCTCGGACGCGATCCACTATAAGTCCGAGAAATCACCCTGCGTAGCAAAGGTACACGTCATTCATTCTGTGAATCGGGGTCTTCCCTGGCCCAACTGTCCGCTTCCACATCTATGCGATGCTCTGCTTCGCTCTCCGCTTCTTCATCGTCCTCATCCGCTTCTTTATCGCCGACTTCGCTCTTTTGCGCGGCTGCATAAGCGGTCCGCTCCCGTTTATCCCGCCGAACATCGAGCAGTTGTTCGCCAACCGTATGCTTTGGTGAATAGCAATACTGGACGTAGGCCTCAAAAAGTGACTGATTGCGCATGCCACGTTTCAGAAGGTCTTGCTGGTGATGCTTGTAGAGATAGGATAGAGCCTCCGGAGTAATGGTATAGAACCGCCGCTTTCCCCGATTGGCGACTGTAGCCGGAAGCCAGCCTTGATCAACCCAGGAGATGACTTCAGCCTTGCGAACATGCAGCGCACTCGCCAGACTCTCCACTGAAAAGAGGTCGCAGCGAATCTCTCGCACGCTGAACTGGTTTCTTCTAAGCACGCTGCGGACCGCGTTGACCGTTCGATCGAGTTTTTTTGCCACTTCCTCGATCGTTTTTTTGACGATTTCTTCCCGCACAAAGTCAAGTTCGGAGCCGGTCCAACGGCGATGGTCCACTCTTCCCTTAATTCCATGTTGGATGACAAAGCGCCAACATGCCTCTTTGGAGCGTCCAGTGTGGCGCTGGATGCGGACGACCAGCTGTTCAAGTTTATTTCCAGAAAGCGCCTTGGCCTGGACGGCCATGGCGATAGCTTCTGCGCTCCAATCTTGGGAGCGCTCCGGCAATTGGGGAAGGATTGCCATATGCGCCTCGAGAGCCGATATTCCGGCGATATAAAAGATAGTTGATCGCCAAGCGACCGAAGTTTCGGCGCTGTGTGGAAACAGGATTCTCCTCTGGCTTGCCCGATGTCCAATTCCTACACGAATCTCTCTATTCCTATAGGAATAGAAGGATTTCTCTCCGAGGGTGCCTTCTTTTCCCTTCGTAACGCATCCCATTAAAGTGGAATCGAGCGATGGGACAACCTCCGTCTTGGGCCCGTCAGCACGCACGTCCCATCCGCACGATTAAGGAGCAGAGGAGGGACTATGGCACGGAACGAGACGAAATTAATGGAATCGGTCATCGCACTCTTTGAAGAACTGAATTTCACGCACGCGGCCGAAAAACTCCACTGCAGCCAATCCACGGTCACAAAAAATATCAAAGTGGTGGAGCGCAGGGCCGATGCGCAGTTCTTCTTGCGGGATCACAAAAACGTGAGAGCCACCAACGCCTGTCGCGCTTATGTCGGGCCGGCGCGCGTCTCACTTCTCTATGGCGAACGCGCCTTCCAAGCGGCTCGAACAGCGGTTGACGAGGAGGACATCGTCCAGCACGTCGGCAGGTCGCCATATATTGATCCCTTTCTCACCTCACTGCTGCTTTCGATACGACCGCAACGGTTCCCGCATCTGAGGATTGAGCTGTCCAGCCAGTATTCTTACGACCTGGTTCACGATATTCTTGCCGGCGCTCTCGATCTGGTAATTGCAACCGAACCGCCTGCGTCCCCGCTCTTGACGGCAGTCAAAGTCGCCGAGTCGCCGTTTTACATCGGCATGTCGAAGCGGGATAAGCTGGCGAGGAATCCATCTGTCACGCTCGACGCAATGGCCGGTCGATGTTGGATCCTCTTCGAACGGCGGCTCCATCCGCTGCTTCATGACGCGGTGATGCAACTCGCTGAAGATCGTAAAATCATTCCGGCAAAGATTCAACATGTCACATCGCCGGAAGAAGCGTTTCCGTTTGTCGATAGAGGAGGATGCTTGGCATTTCTGGTGAAAGCGGGGGCATCGCTCATGGCGCGTAGCGGCGTAGCCCTCCGCCCGCTTGCGGAGGATGCCCTTTCGCTCAAAACCTACATGGTCTCACTTGCGGACAACAGGTCGAAGGTCACGAGTGCACTGGTACGGTCTTTCGTGAAAAAACTAGAAGAGGTAACGAAAACAGTGGAGTCGCTTTCCTTGATAGCATGAAGATCGCAAGTTAGCGAACCGCCCGCAGTAGTTCCTACTGGGTGGGTTTGCCCGCTTTGACGATCTGGATGTTGAGCGGAGCAGACCAATTGCATTTGGGACAAGTAACAATCCCGGTCATGACGCTCTTTAGGGCGACCTTTTCCATGTTGAGTTCGTAGGCACACTTCGGGCATCGATGGACTTCCTCCCAGCGGCTATGCTTGCCTGCATCTTTCGGCTCCAAACTTACTCTCCTGAATATCAAATAATCTTGTCAAACGCCATCGGGACAGATGACGGCCAGATAACTCGAAGCAGGATGCCGAAATTTACACACATCAAATGATTAAACCTACGCAGGATTGTTTCCTGCCGCAGCAAAAGCCGTCATCGCTCGAAGTATTTAGAACTGGTTGCATAGTCTGCGACCTGTTAGGTTGCTCTGCCCTCAATGGCTTATTCATACCCAATGTTTTTGAGTGCGGATGGACCAAGACGTTCCGAAAGCTGCTCAAGGTAGAGACTTTGTGGCTTGACCGGAATACCAGGCGACTCAGTTATTGCTGGGTGGAGTGGAGCAGGTTTCGAGTTGTCGAAGACAGGCATTGGCGGGTTTTGCTCTTCTCCGCGATTTCCAATTGACCAATTTGCTCCGTTTGGAGGCTGATTCATGGCGAAGCTTTTCGCCATGCTGTTCCATACCACCGACCAGCCAATCGCCCAGCCATGGCCAGAACCCATCTGCCCACGATTCATCATGTCAATGCCACCATCAGGCACATCACAGTTATCAACCAGCAAGCCTGTCGACCAACGCTGGTGAGGCTGAATGTGTCCATTGCCCGCAAAACGGCAATGCAAGACGACGACGGGGCCCTGCTGTTCAGCTTGCGTGGCAAAGTAAAACGTATTGTCACCGCTTCCGGTGCAGCGGTCGAAAAGAATCTGCGAACCATTCGAAGAAAAGTCGAACGGCTTGGCTGCGCCGATGACCGGAACGCGATTAACAACATCAGTGAACAGCACCGTAATGCGTTCAGTTCCTGAATCGATCGAAACAGAACTCGTCGTTTCCTGAAAAGAAACCGATTCAACCCAACTGTCTGCTGCATCATTCATCTTGAGACCGTCAAACTCCGGTTCACCAAGCTTGATACTGCGGCCTGGAGCGATGATGCGCAGACTTTCGATGCCGACCCCGGTAATCTGCCCACTTACCTGAACCTTCGTTACCGTGACGGAGGTAATGCCCAGGTACTTCGCATCATAGGAATCCATGAGCGGCACCTCAAGCGCAACAGTGTTTCCAGAGATTGCACTTATCTTCCGGCGGATACTTAGCTCTCCGTGGATCCAATGTTCGGGCTTTCCGTGACGATCCCCAAGCATGTCCATACCCATCATGTGCACCCAGGCATTTGTAACGGGCTTCACGATGAGAACCGTGTCCCCAACATGGAGACTCGACGCATCTGCAACGTGGAAGGTTGTCGCTCCCGATGGGATGTACGAATCCGTAACATAAGTCGGCTTACCCACAACCTGCTGATTCAATTTGCCAGAGATGCGAAACGCGACATGTGGGTCTCCTGTCATGACAATAGAAGTCCCCTGTGCGGTTGACCCGGCGCCTCGCACAACAATCCCAGATGTAGTAATCGAAAGCGTACCACTGCAATGAAAGGTCCCGGGAGCGAGATCCACAGCACCCCGGAAGCCGTCGACGGGCATCAGTTTGGATACATCGTCGATCGCCCGCTGGATAGCAGATGAATCATCCTTACCCGAAGGCTCAATTCTGAGCTTCGATGACACGGAAGGCAAAGCGACACCGCCACCCTTATACCCAGCGGAGGAAAAGTCCGCGATACGATCTCCCGTTTGAAAGTGTCCGTAGGCCAACTTACCCACGCCATCGAAAGCTACCCAGTGACTCTGCGCCTTGAGCGTTAACGAGCCACAGGCCAAGCACAGCGCCAGCAGAATAGTTAACTTTGCACCAACGCTCCTGCCACTAGAAGCCCGGCAAAACATCTTCGTATGATGGGTATATTTGTGACCGATCTTCATTGAAATAAGTCCCCCCGGATAACTCCTTTGCAACTCACTGGCAAGCGCAAACAGGCCTTACGCGATCCTCATCGGAGCTTCAACCCATCATCAATGTCCACACTCGATCTCTATTGAGCAACGACACCTGGCCCCAGTCTCTGTGTCAGTTGCGCCTGATACAGACTCGTCGGGAAAACATACGCTCCCGGCGAATCGATTGCGCCCTGCGGCAGAACTACCGTACCACCCGGTGCAGCTTTGGTTACCTGTGTGCCGATGCAGCCGATGCACCAGTTCTCCGATCCCGGCGGCTGCTGGATAATCATCTTGCCACCAGTGGAGTTCCACACAACGCCCCAGCCGATTGTCCAGCCGTGTCCGGTGCCGTAGGTGCCGCGGTCCCAGAAGTTGATGCCCCCCTGAGAGCTTGCGCCCCTGTTTACCGTAGTATTTTCCACCAATAATCCAGTTGCCCAGCGCTGGTGCGGCTCAATGGTCATATCTCCAGCAAAACTTGCATTCCGCAGAACGTTCGGCCCTTGCGTCTCGCTGCTGGTGGCAAAAAAGTACATATCGTCCGCCGTGTCACTGACGGTATCCATCAGTATCTGGGTGCCTTGCGCGATGTAGAACTCTTCAAACTGCGAACTGCCAGTCTGCGTGATGGTGTGTGTAATGGCGATATTACTCACCGTTACCTGCTTGCTCTCACTCCCGATATTGACGCTCTGCAGCGTATCCTGCGCCGCCAAGTTCCGAATCCATGCGTTGATCACCGCGGTAGTCGTCACCAGTTGATACGTCGGATCGCCTACTACGCCGATCACCGCCGGAGCAATCGCACGGAAATTTTCCACGCCCACCTGCGAGATACGTCCGGCAAACGTGTAGGGATACAAGGTCCCACCACTCACGCCGCAGTAGGTGCTATCAATGGAATCCGTCATCGGGGCATCCAGCGTTATCTGAGTCCCGTTGATCGCAGTGATCGTACGTTCGGTTTTCAACCCGGAGTTGCCAACCGCAATCCATGTGTTGCCGGAACCGAGGTCATTTGATGTCATCCCCATGTAAGTTACCCAGGCGGAGGTCACTGGCCGCTGAACGATCACGTTCGTTCCTATGGCAAGCCCGGACGTGCTGGCCACGTGCAGAGTCAGCGTGCCGGAGGGAACGTAACTGTCTGTAATCGCCGTAGACGAGCCTGCAGAGGCAGACGAGCCACTTCCAGCGATTACCACCAGCGGATACGGTGTGGTTGCAGCAGACATCGTAATCACCGTGCCGCCGGTCGCGCCACTGCCGCTGCCACGCAGCACCACACCGCTCACCGAGATTGTCAGCGATCCACTCACTTTATAATTACCCGGCGCCAGCAGCACGGCTCCGCGCAGCCCTGTCGTGGTATTCAACGTCATCGCAGAGACGGTATTGATCGCCGCCTGAATATTGGTAGTATCATCTCCGCCGGACGGCGACACGTTCGCTGCAACCGGCGCCGTGGGAAGCGCTGTGCCCCCCTGCATGTAGCCGGCGGTGGAGAAGTCCATGATCTGATCACCTTGAGCGTTCAGGGGCTTATAGGCAAGATTGCCGCTAGAGTCGTAGTACACCCACTGGCTCGCAGGCGAGGTCGGAGCTGAGAGCGTAATCGTTGCTGAGGCGGACTTGGTCGGGTCGGTCTTGCTGGTCGCCGTTAGCGATGCAGTCTCCGTACCCGGCAGCCCAGCAGGTGCGTTATATGTCACGTCCGTAGTGGTGGCTGAACTGAGTGAGCCTGCGCTTGTTCCGATGCTCCAGGTCACGCCTCCATTGGCGGAGTCATTCGCAACCGTCGCGGTAAAGGCCTGCGTTGCACCGCTGCCCAACGTCACCGTGGTGGGACTGATAGTGACGATGACCGGCAGCGTGACGGTCACCGTTGCGGTCGCGCTCACAGAGCCCGCAATGTTGCTGGCGGTCAGCGTGTAGGTAGTCGTCGCGGAAGGCGTCACGGTCACAGGCGAAGTTGCCTGTCCGGTTACGCCCGTCAGGGTCACGGAGGTTGCGCCGCTTACACTCCAACTCAGCTTCGAACTCTGCCCCAGCGGCACACTGCTCGGACTTGCAGCAAAACTGCTGATCACCGGCAGTGACACCACAGTTATCGTCAGGGAGGCTGACTCCATCCCCGCGGCATTGCTGGCAGTCAGCGTGTAGGTAGTCGTCGCGGAAGGCGTCACGGTCACAGGCGAAGTTGCCTGCCCGGTTACGCCCGTCAGGGTAATCGAAGTTGCGCCGCTCACGCTCCAGCTCAGGATCGAACTCTGTCCCAGCGGCACGACGCTGGGGCTCGCGGTAAGGCTGCTGATTACCGGCGGTGACACCACGGTCACCGTCACAGTCGCGGTTACAGAACCCACCGCATTGCTGGCGGTCAGCGTGTAAGTGGTCGTCGCGGAAGGCGTCACGGTCACAGGCGAAGTTGCCTGCCCGGTTACGCCCGTCAGGGTCACGGAGGTTGCGCCGTTTACAGCCCAACTCAGCGTCGAACTTGCTCCGGCGTTGATGTTGGCAGGCGAAGCGGCAAAGGCAGTCACCGTGGGAGCGGCGGGCGCAGAGGCGGAAATACCAGCGCCTGCGCAACCTATCAGAGACGACAATGCCAGCAAGCACGCGACGAGCATCACCCGGAAACCAGCTTTTGCAGAAACGAAATTTGATAGATCCTTGTACCGCTGCATGACATTCTCCGAGATTTCTTGTTGCATTCCACACAGATTTTGAATAGCCAGAAAAACAGACACGCTCCTGGTCCGGGTTCCGGACTATGTCGTTGCCGCGAGGACTGTCAGCGACACCGTCGTTGCATGGATATTCGTGCCATCGGTGGCCGATACGGTGATCGAATAGGTGCCTGTCGGAGTGATATACGAAGCCGTCTGGTGTGTATCGCTACCGCAACCCGAGAAACTAATCGCTGCTACGAACAGAAGCACCAGGAGAGTTATTCCTTTGCAGCGGCGGCGGTACACCCACAAAGGTATCCCGAGAGCAAAACAAAATGCGATCGCCATCGCGTCAAAGCGGCCATTCCTGCCACAGGGCGGAACGAAGCCCGCAACGGTAGGAGAAACATTAGTGATTATCTGAAGTGGCAGGCTTTGGATCGTATCGGCAGCCACGGTTGTTATGGAAGGTGTTCCACGGCATACAGCATTCGTGGGCAGCCCCGTGCAGGAAACCTGGATATTGCCGGTATAACCGTAGAAAGAGTTGACGTTGAGGTAAGCCACCGCAACACCACCCTGCGGAATCGTAACGGATGGATTCACGGACGACAGGAGAAAGTCCGCCGTTGGGGTTGTGGTGATCGCCACGGACAGGAAGTTCGCATCGCCACCGTAGGCTGCTGTAAGCGCATAGCTGCTCAATATATTGGTCGTAGTGGTAAATACGGCAGTACCGTTGATAAAGGCTGTAGTGCCCAGGCTTGTGCCGCCGTAGGAGAAGGTGGCAGTGCCGGTCGGCATAGTCAACACAGAGCTAACGGTGGCGGTCAGTGTGAGGCTATTGCCAGAGGTAGAAACGTTCGGCGTTACCTTAAAAGCAATAGCTGGAGTGGCCTTCGCAACCGTAATCGCCAGACTCCCAGTGCTGGGAGCGTAGCTGTCATCACCGCTGTAGGTCGCAGTGATCGTATGGGAACCGGCCAGCGGCAATAACGTTACTGAAAGCGAGCTTGCATAGGCGACTGTTGACTGGGTAACTCCGTCCAGAGCGAAGGTGACCGTACCGGTCGGTGTCGTTGTAGCATTGCCCGTTGTGATGGCCGCTGTAACAGTTACAGACTGCCCATACGTTATGGCTCCAGCAGGAGAAGTGAGGCTCAGCGCGACCGAGCTGGTCCCACTCGCCACAACACTCACAATCAACGTCTTCGCGCTCGTGAGATAGTAGCTGCTCCCGCTGTAGGTGGCAGTTATGGTGTGGCTGCCCTTTTTGAGGGTCAGGGTGATCGATGCCGCGGAGCCCACGATAGTAACGGGAGCCTGCGGAGTTCCATCCACCGTAAAGGTTACAGTTCCACCAATCGCTCCCTGTGAAGCCGTGGAAGAAAGCATCGCAGTAACGGTGAATGGAACGAGATTCTCAGGTGTTCCAATGGATGAAACAGCCAGCGCAAGCGCAGTAGCCGCCGGTGTTACAGCAGTGATCGACAAAGTAGCCGTACTCGCCACGTAGTTAGTATCTCCGCTGTAGAGCGCAGTAATGGTATGCGCGCCGACAGGTAGCGTAAGCGAGACAGACGCAACGCCGTTGGAAACGATCACAGGAGACTGCGCGCTTCCGTCAACTGCAAATGTGACGGTACCACTCACCGCGCCAACGTTTGTTGCCGGAGTGATGGTCGCTGTGACGATGAAAGCCTGACCTGCAAGCGGAACTCCACCTGTAGTCGTCGTATAGGACAGAACAGTTGTCGAATTGATCTTCTGCACACCGTTGCCAGTCAACAACGCAGTAGCGCTATTGGCAGCGGTCGAGGGAAATGTGACAGCATCCTGAAACGAACCGGTTGCAGCGGGCTGAAAGGTTGCCGAGACCGCGCAGTTTTGACCGGACGTAACGACTTCGTTCGTAGTACAGCCATTCGTCGTAGCGGAGGCGACCGAGAAGTCCGCCGTATTGCCCGAGCCTGAGCTGAGTTGCGTCCCCAGCGTGAGCGCTGCATTCCCGCTGTTGTTCAGGGTCAGGACCTGGGTCGAAGCCTGACCGGCGTTTGTATCGGGATAGACTACGGTGATCTGGGTGCGGTTGAGTTCGAGCACTCCACCAAGGCCGGAGCCTGCGATAAAAACGTCTCCAGTACTATCTGCCGCGATACCAGTCAGACCGGACGTATTGCCTAACAACGACGTTGCCGCAGTGGTGCCTGTTGAAATCTCGATGACATTAAGATTGCCGGAATCGACAATATAGAGATCACCTGCCGGATCAACTGCAACACCGGCAGGCGCAGAGAGCGCCGGAGAGACAGGGATTGGAGACTGTACACCGGCTGCGGTCAATTCAACGATTTGAGAGTTATTGGTATCGGCAACAAAGATATCTCCGGCAGCATCGACGGCAATGCCTCGCGGAGAGTTGAGACCACTAAACGGTTTCACAGAAACTGCACCCGCACTGGAAACCTGAAGCACACGGTTATTGCCAGTATCCGCGACATAAACGTTTCCCGCCAAGTCCACAGCCACGCCATTTGGTCCGCTTAACGTGGTGGAGTCATAGGTGGACAGAAACGTGGAAACCACACCTGCAGAATTGACAGACGCGATCCGGTTATTGCCGGGATCGGCAATATACACGGTCCCTGCACCATCTACAGCGACCTGTGCAGGATTCTTGAATCCGCTCGCAAACAGGGCAGGCGATGCACCAGCGCTGGACTTATAGACATTGCCGGTGATGGAGTCGGAGATGTAGAAGTTATTTCCCTGGTCAATACCCACCCCGGAAGGCGCAAGGCCGGAACCAATGGTGGTCTGGGTGGAGGGGTCGAGCGAGAGTTGGGCACCGGTGCCAATGCCTCCGAGATAGAACGACCCTAGCGGTGTCCCCGAAGCAGCCAGCGCCAGCGCTCCCAAACGCTGCCCGGCGAGACCCGGCTTGAAACCAGCATTGAACACGCAAGTCTGCACGCTGGTGGTTGCGTAGGTGGAGCAGTTGTCATTGCCTGCGTCGCCGAACTCCGCAGTTGCGTCTCCAGTAATCAGGTAGTTGCTTGTTGGAGACGGACTATAAATTGTGCTGCCGGCTGGAGTAAAGGCAAGAGGCAAGGTTGCAGTCGAACCGACAGCCACAGAGCCAAACTGGTTTGCGTAAGAGTATTTGCGGACAATGCCGACACTATCGGCTGAGACTCGCGCCTCAACCTGATAAAAGTTTCCGGCGGTATCGAAAGCGATCCGACCGACGGGTCCGAGGGGAAAGACCTCGGTTGCGGGGCAGCCATCGGCATACGCATCCGTCATGTTCGGCCCGCCGCCGCTCCCGTTGCATGCAGCGCCGGCAGCCGGGCTAGTGGAGGCCGACCCATACGTGGTGGAAGCGGCATTGCCACCGAGGATAGCCGCCACGCCCGTCTGTGCATTGACCATCCAAAGATACTTGCTACCATCGGTGAAGTAGAGGTTTCCCCCGGCATCCATACCGATACTTGGGGGGCTGCCAAGATAAAGTGCGCTGGCTAAAGACCCCGGCGCGAGGGAGCCGCTGGCCCCGCTGACTGCTCCGCCAGCCACAGTATAGATAGAGGCGGGCTGGGGATTTGTAATGACAGTCGAGTTGGCTCCTTCTACATACAAAGGCGGCGTCCTGCCGGAGTTGTAGACCACTCGAATACGGCTATTGCTGGCGTCATCGATATAAAGGTTGTTATTCAAATCGAAGAAAAGGCTGTTCGGACCACTGACATTTGCCGCTGCCACAGAACCGCCATCGCCATCAGTACCAGTAGGCGTATCACTTGTGCTGTATGTAAGGTAGGTTGTCCAGCCGGTACCGGTGAACTTCTTGATCTGGTTCCCAGAGGTGTTCGCCTGCAGCCCGGTCTCGGATGTCAGCGCTCCGTTGTCAGAGGCATAGACGTTCTCATTTGAATCGATAGCGACGTCACGGATGCTTACGAAATCATTGTTCCCACTGATGGAGTAGACATAACCCGGTTTCGGAGCGGTAACCGACGGGTTGTATGCCGTGATCAGTTGTGCAGCGGCAGCACCGCCCACGTAGATGACGAGAATGCCGTGCCATTGCGTGAGGTTCGTCACAAAGATGTTTCCGGCAGCGTCAATCGCAACGTTCCGCGGACGGATGTAGGCATATTGGGCAGGACAGCCATTGCCGTAGGCATCAAGGGCAACGGTTCCGCCGGTTCCCGTACAGTAGTAGTTACCGTTGCTCACTTTGAGTTTGGCAGTGGCCCCTCCGAGAGGATAGATGGCTCCGACCGTCGGGGTGAAGTGCAGACTGGGATTTGCCGCCACCAGCGCAGCTGCGAGAGCGGTTCCGCCCTGATAAATGACACGGATCAGATAGCTGCCATATTCCGCGATGTAGATATTGTTAAACGCGTCTACGGACGCCCCATAAGGATTGAGCAACGTAGCCTGCGTCGCCGGACAGCCATCACCATGGATATCCAGGTAGCCGGAGGTTGTGGAGTTGCAAGGCAATGAGTCTATGCCGTTGTAGGTCGAAGCCGGAACTCCCGCCGCAACGGACGTAAAGGGAATCTGCACCATGGACTGCGCATGCGCGGCAAGGGACAGGGAGAGTAGCAAAGCAAATGCCAATGCTGGAAAGCCGGCGAATTTAGGACGGTATTGGATCATGGAACGTTACTCCCTTAAAATTTGCGGTAAAGGCTCTAGAAACGGATCGTCCCTGAGATCTGGAGCCGACGGCCATTGGTGCCGACCGCGCCATTGCTGCCGACCGTAGCGGAAATTACCCCGAAGTTGCTGTTTTTGCCTGCGGCGCCGGATAAGCTATGCCCCGGCGTCCCCAGGTTCGGCGTATTGAACACGTTGAAGGCGTCCACCCGGAAGTCCAGTGTTCTACCTCTACCTGGCGGAATATTGAATCTGCGCCGGACTGCAAAATTGGTATTGATGAATGCCGGGCCCACAAAGTAATTGCGCGGCACGTTCCCATACACAGGGGCTGTTCCGGCAATTTTGGGCTCTGAAGGCATAGATAGGATTCCGGCAGAGTTATTGAACCACGCAGCAACTTTGTCCCGGCGATGACGGTTCGAAGGAAGCAGCGCATTGGTGCCCGGCGCAATGCTCAGATATTCCGGGTTTTCGTCGCGTAGAGTCGCATCCCCGCCTGCGGTTACGCTGAACGGGTGCCCGCTCCGGGCGGTATATATCCCGGAAAAAGACCATCCGTTGACCACGGCGCGCAACGGGCGGACCGTGCCATTGAGCATCGGCAGCCGATAGGTCCAGCCAAGATTGAAGATGTGGCGTGAATCGGTATCTGAGACTGCACGGTGGACGGAAAGCGAAGGCTGGTCGGTCGAGTTCGAGATGCTGGTGCCGTTGCTGGAGATGTCGATCGACTTCGAGAAGGTATAGGAAGCGATCATGGTGAGGGACTTGCCTGAGCGGAAATGGTAGATCGCCTGTAGTGCATTATAAGAAGAAGATCCAACCGTCATATAATCCAGCACGCTTCCCTGGTTGAAGTTGGGATACTTCACCCTGGCCGCATACGAATCATTTGAGGCCGCAGCGCCCGTGCAGTAGGTGGCTGGACTCGCCTGAAAATAAGCTCCCGAGCAGTCATAAATTGCTGGATTCAGACTGTAGCCGAGAGCTAGGTGGCGGCCCATCCGTCCCACATAGTTCACCTCCAGCACGGAGCTGTGCGTCATATGCTGCTGCACTCCAAAGTTTATTGCCTCGGTGTAGGGAGTGGTGAAGTTGGCATCGGGGAATGTGATGGAGTATGGCGTAACGAACTGCGGCGGCTGTCCTTTTACGTAGTTCGGCGGAATCTGAGTCAGGCCAAGCAGCGGCGCGGAGACCCCCCCTGGGTTGTCCGTATAGGAAGCCTGGTAGTGCCACGGCTCGCTGACTCCAACTACCAGTGCGTTGATGGCGTCGTAGAAGATCCCGAAGCCACCGCGGACCGATGTCCGGCCATTGCCGAAGACGTCGTAAGCAAAACCTAGACGCGGCGCAATGTTGTGATAGTTTGTGCCCACCAGCGACCGCTCAACGCCGGGATCGCCGACGAAGGCAATGTTCGGAGGGGCGGTCGGGAAAGTCTGCGACTGGTATCCCGGAACGAAGGTGGCGGCCTGTCCGGCTGGCTGATACCACTGGAAGGGGATCTCCCAACGGATGCCAAGGTTGAACGTCATTCTGGACCTGATGCGCCAGTCATCCTGCGCATACATATAGAGGTCGTGCTGGATCGCAGACTGGTTCGTAGAGTTACCGAAGGCAGAGGTCGCAACCAGGCCCATCATATAGTCAGCAGCGGCTATACCGCTGTAATTGTTGGAGAAATTGAGAGAAGGAGCTTGGTCGAAAACATGTGCGTACTGAAGACGCAGATATTCCGCGCCGAACTGGTAGTTGTGTTTACCTTTGGTCCACGTAAGCGAGTCGTCGAACTCGACGTCTTCATTCACGCTGGTGGAATAGTTCTGGTTGGAAGTGCCGACAGTCACACGGCTATTGATTTCGACGCGCGGCAGCGTATTGTGGCCGGGCTGGTTGATGGAAGCACCTAGCGAATTCAACGTAGTGGGGTCGGTAGGATAAATATTGTAGTCGTAGCGTTTGTAGGCAGCGCGGGCCACGTTCAGCAGGTTGCTGGCAAGCACCCAAGTATCGTCGAGGTTGCCGTAGTGGACCGCAGCCATGTTGCTATTGATCTCGTAATTCGCCACGCCGGTCCCGTTGGAGACGCCATTGGCGGTCCTGTCGTTGACTGCGGTCTGATAGTAGCGAGCGCCAACCCTATGCTGGCCCGCATTCCAATCTATGCGGAGCATCCCATTCTGGTCGTTGCGCGGTTGCGACCCCTCAGTGACCACCCACGGGAGCGTAGAGCTGGTCGTAGAGTTACTAATGTAGGTTGTGGCCACTGGCAATCGCGGAAGTAAATTAAGCGAAACCGGGTTGAAGCATTCGCTGGGAACCTCCGCATTCGGCAGGGTGGTGGGCAACTTCAGGAGTTTTGTCACGCAAGGCGATATGCCCGTGCCTCCCGACACCTGATATGTGGTATTGAACAAGGCGGTGGCCACGCTGGACATGTTGGTAAAGGTGCTGGTGGAACTACGAACAGGATTGCGAAGCGAAGGTGTTACGCCTGGAGCGTAGTCCTCCGCGAACGATGCGCAGATTCCGCCGGCGAGTGCCGCGGCGGTGCAGGGACGCGGAGCGCCGGTCAAATCCATCCCGCGCTCGTTGTAAGTAGGCGTCTGCGCCTGCGCCGTCACCACAGCGGCGCTGCGCAGGTCCTGGTAGGCAATAAAAAAGAAAAGCTTGTCCCGCAGGATCGGCCCTCCCAGCGTGGCTCCGAACTGGTTCTGCACCAGCGGCGGATTTTTCCCGGAGAGATAATCTCGCGCGTTGAATGCCTTGTTCTGGGCAAACTCATAGAGAGTTCCATGGATGACGTTGGAGCCTGATTTTGTCAGGACATTGAACACGCTACCCACGTTGCGCCCATACTGCGCCTTGTAGTTGTTCAGGATGACGCTGACCTCCTGCAACGACTCTCGTGGCGGATAGTTCAAGCCGCTATTGTTGTACAGGTTGTTCCAGAGCGCGCCGTCCAGCAGGAACAGGTTCTGGTTGCTGCGCGAGCCGGAGATATTGTAAGTAGGGCCGCCCGTATCGCTGGTGAAGGTCGTTGGCGCATTCACATCGGTCACGCCCGGCAGCAGCGCTGCGGTCTCGACGGCGTTGTTGCCGTCGAGGGGAAGGGTTTCCACCAGCGTGTTGTCAATTACAGTTGCGACGGTTGCCGATCTTGTGTCAACGGTCGTCCCTTCTGCTATCACTTCAACGGTTGCGCTTGCTGAGCCTGGCTGGAGAACCGCATTAACATTCACGTTTTCGCCGGCGCTGACACTGAGTTGGTTGACGGAATAATCGGCAAAGGTCGGCGCTCTCACCGTAAGCGTATACGTCGCCACCGGCACATCATTGAAGACGTATTCGCCCTGTCCATTACTATGTACGGTTACAACCCGGCCCTGCTCCTGCGATTTGAGCGTGATCGTGGCCGACGGAACGATTCCACCGGCACTGTCGGTGATGCGTCCGGCTACCGTACCGGAGTTCTGTGCCTGCGCCTGCCGGCTGACGGAAAAGCACGCAATCAGCAACAGAACGGTGGCCCCAAAAAGCAAGGTATGACGGGCTGCGGTACAACGAATCGTACGAAAGAACCTGGGGTTTTGCATGACTAAATCTCTTACCTCTTCACGGAATCGCTAACGAAGGTGCTTCTATCGGGGTTGCATTGGCGGCCAAATGCAATCGGTGTGCCGACAATCCAGTTCTAAACCTGATACGTCGAATTTAATGGCGTGCTCTCTTTGCATTGCTTTGGCCTGTACCTGCCTCGTCAGAATCTGCATGCCGCACTCATATTGCCGGCCCTGAAAAAAGCTATAAAGCGGTAAAAATAGGGCGCTGCCATACAGTTTCCCGGCAGCGCCCTTCGGGTGATGCAATAAACCTCCTATGGCTTCTGGCCGATCATGCCCGACGCCAGGCTCAATGCCAGTGGGGTAACTACCGGAGCGGCTTCGCCTACCAGCACGCTCACGTAGGTGTATTGGCTAGTTAAGCTATTACCGAAGAACCACATATTGCCGGAAGGATCGATCGCGGCATTATGTGGACTCCTGGGAAACGGCGTAGAAGCCGCGGTAAAGGCGAACCCCAGTCCGCTGGCACTGGTCCCGTTCAGTATGGGCGCCAGACCGATGGTGGGAGTGCCTCCCGTGGATGCAGACAGCACCGCAACATTGCCGCCAGTAGACGGATAGCTCTCGATCCAGGCGTAGTTATTGCCATCCACGGCTACGCCGTATGCCGACACAATTCCACCCAAACCAGTCGTTGAGGTGACCGAGGTGGCACTGGTGGTATCGAGTATGCCGCTGGAGTTCGGAACAAAGTAATTGACCGTGTTTGCCGAACTTGAATTGGTAATCCAGATATTGTTGTTCCTGTCTAACGCTGCGCCGAATGGAGTACTAAGTGCCGCATTGATATTGACAAAGGTGCCTGTTAGTGTGTTGCCAGTACCTACGCATGGTGTAGGGTTTTGATAGGAATACACCGTACCCAGCGTGCTAGTCGGCTGCTGATAGATCTGCCCGTTGGCGCAGTTGCCGTCGCCAACCGTCCAGACGTACGGACCACCCACGGCGCTGGTGCTGGCATCAACTACCATTGCTGTTGGTTTATATGTATTTGTAGTAGCTCCTACGCTGTAGCTCCCGCTGGTATTCAGAAACTGAACCAGATGACCTCCGCTGCTACTGCTGCTGGTTGAGGTGTAGACGTTATCGCTTGCATCCACCACAATGGCGGCATAGGGGGTTCCACTGATGAAATAGCCAGTTGCCATGGAAGGCGCAATCCAGCCTGGACTGCTTGGGGAATAGCCCGAACCTCCATTGACCCTCATCATCGTCTTAGCAGAGCTGCACGTCGACTCATCCGGATTGTCTACCCACACGGTATTCGTGAGATCAATCGCAATGCCCTTGGGCCCGATAGTGGAATAGATAAGCGTGTGTGCTGCTGTGGTGCTGCAGCTACTGCTGTAACCACCGCTAGCGGTATAGCTGTTCGCAGTAGCGAGTGCTCCACCGAGGGTCGCGTTGGCCGGATTGCCAAATGGTCCTCCCAGCACACTGCCATCGCCCGCAAGTTCACTCACAAAAGCAATGGTAGAGTCGTCGTTCGATAGCCAGACGTGCCCATATTCATCGATCGCGCCATTGTATGGAGAGTTGACCGCATAGGCGCTCACACCGCCCACAGAAGCGAATTTAGGATTCAGACCCACAAAGATGCCCCAGTCGTTCGGAGCCGAGGCCAAACCGGGAAACGGCGGCTGAGAGGTTACATAAGTGTAGAGCTTCGCGACATTGTTCATCGGATTCCGTGCCATGTACCAGGCCGCCTGAATAGTGTCCGCCGCTGTAGCAGCGGAACTGGGGGTTGCATCGGCCATTAAGGAGGAACAATAGTTGACGGCGGTCGGATCAGAGTTGATGCAGTAGGCCAGAATGTCGGCAATGGTGTTAATCTTTGCCGCCCAAGGCTGGGCCCAGCTATTAGTTGCCGATCCCGCCTGGCCGGTTCCCGATGAACCAGTGCTCAGGTTCACCAGGTTATTAATCATCAGGAACGCGTTCTGTTGGCCATAAACAGCCGTCTGGACGCCGGAGTTCGCATATCCACCGGCAGGCCCACTCGGCGTGCCTACATTGACGCCTATACCCGCTGTTGCCCCTCCCTGCGACAAGTATGCGCTGGCAGCGGCTCCCGTCGGCGTGGGCATAAACTGCTGCAACGCCCACACAGTGGCCACGGTGCTGATCTCATTGATGTTGATAAAGAGGCTGGATGAGAGCGTTCCATTCGCCGGGCAAGTGCCCAGTCCTGCCATCAGTGCGATGTATTGGTTATTGACCGTGCCGGCGAGTCCGGGATTGCCGCCGGTCGCCACAATGTAAACCTGGCTTGCAGTAGACGGGCAGGTGTAATCATAGGTGGTGCCGGAGCCAATGACGAAGTTGCCATTGGAATCCGTTTGCGGCAGCGCGGTACAACCGCTGGGATTAGAACCATCAGCCGCAATAGCACAGGCCGGCAAGCCCCCGGGATAATAATTGTTCGTCGAGCTGGCAGTCATGGATCCCGCCGGGATCAGAGCAACCGCTCCTTGCCCATAACCGCCGGTAGAGCCGCCTGAAGAAGGCATCGCCGCGCTCCCTGCCGCATAAAGTTGTATGGTGGCACCGCTGATGGGCTGGTTGCCGCCCTGCACGCCTCCGCTAATGCCTGCTCCGCTTGCAGAGCCGCCCGCATCCGTTGCAGAGAGAGTTGGCGAACCCATAGTGCAACCGGTCAGGCCTGCAAGCACCAGCACCGATGCAGTCATCCCCAGCAGCAGAGTCGCTACTGACCGAGGATTCTCTTCGTTCGATATAGTCCTCATTTGGATCTCCTTCTTCACTTCAAATAGGCCAAGGCCAGAGAAAGCGAACCGGTTGAAATACCCTGTGTATTCAATTCCTTCAATATCAGCCGCTGGGTTTGCCAATCCAAAGACTCTTTTACTTTGAATTTTTCGCTCACGGCGAAAATCGTTCATAAATCTTCAAAAGTGTTCATTATGAGTCGCGACATTTTTACGCTTCGCTTTCACAGGGTGTCAAGCGAAATCGGATGTTCACCAGTCAGGAGCTAATTACGTTAATGTTTAATTTGTGAGCTAGCGAACAGCATGAGAGCCAAACAAACATTGAAAACCGCGTCTAGACCAAGAAAAGCCCTAAATTACGCAACGCCTGCACTGGAGAAGGGACTGGATATTCTCGAACTCCTGGGCCGCAAGTCCGAGGGATTGACGAAGAGTCAGTTGGCTCGCCAACTGAACCGGACCGTCTCCGAGATATTTCGCATGCTCGTATGCCTGGAGAGGCGTGGGTATATTGCCCAAGTCGAGGATGAGCGCTATTCCCTGACACTGAAGCTCTTTAAACTGGTGCAGGAGCATCCGCCGATAGAGCGGCTGGTTGTGGACGCACTGCCGGTGATGAACCGTCTGGCAGCAGATATTTCGCAATCGTGTCATATGGGTGTGCTGGAGGGAGACCGCATCGTGATTATTGCCCAGGTGAATCCGCCAACGAACCTGGGATTTTATGTGAAGTTGGGATCGACCGTGGACATTATGGAGGCGGCTAGCGGATACGTAATTCTGGCCCACCAGGAAGCAGCGCAACGTGAGCGCACACTGGAAGGGTGGAATCGCGCGACAGGCAGGAAGCCGCCTCGGGATCTGGACATACATCTGGAACGCATCCGGAAGGCCGGGTACGAAAAGCGCGCAAGTTATCTTGTCAAAGGCATCCAGAACATCAGCTCACCGATTGTCGACGAGCGCGGTGCGGCCGTGGGAGCGCTTACCATTCCCTATATCCAGCATAGCGAATCGACCATACCGGTTAGTCACGTAATTGAAGCGTTGCGACAGGCAGCAGCAGAGATTACGACAGCAATCGGCGGCATCCCCCACGAGCGGAAGCGACAGTAAAGCAGAACGCTGCAAACCGTTTACGGGGTCTCCCCGGCTTCACTTTGCGTCTGACCATGCCACGGCTCCCATGCCCGATGGATTGACTGCAGCAACGCCGAAGCGATGTGTCTTGCCAGGGGGGAGGCCATCCAAGGTGACAAAAGTACGGTGCCGTCCTTGCAGCGTGATAAGCCGATGGCCGGTAAAGGTTTGCTGGTTTGCATCGGAATCCACCATGACAACATAGGCCAGGACTTCGCCTCCGTGTTCTTTCGGCGCTCCGAAGTGAATGCTGGCTCTCGAGCCTTCAACGTGTACCGAGACCGCTTGCGGCGCATCAGGCAGTGCAAGCGGCTCCGTGCGCGTGCTCACCGGCAACGAAGGGAGAGAAATAACGCTGGTTCCGGCTGCATTGACCGCCGCGACAGTGAAGACACGCGATTTAGTGGATGGCGCGAGATGTACTCGCGCATAGGAAAGACGGTCGAAGTCAGTGGCGAAGATCGTTGCGGTTAACCCGTCATCAGAACTAACGATGTAGCGAGTGATTGGGCTACCTCCGTCAAAGACTGGCGGACGCCAGGTGATATAGGCATCGGCCTGCGTGGCAAATGCGGATACGGACGAGGGCGGCTCTGATGCGGTCTTCAGCGCAGGGGGAGTGGCGATAGCACGGAAATTGCTCTCCAGCCCCGCCGAATCGAGCAAGGCTGCGGGGGCCTGTGCGAGCGCGGTAATGATGTGGTTGCCTTTGATTGTGATCTGCTTATTCGATGAATCGGGATCACCCTGCTCCCACCAGTTGTCTTCGATAGCGAGAGGATCATTCTGGTCGCCCTTGCCACCATCGTAGTAGTCCTTATGGCGTGAGCCCCAGTTGTCAAAGTTCGTATTGAAGATGACATTGCCGCGCACCGTAATCATGGATGACCCGTTGTCGGTGTAAAGTGCATGGCCGGTGCTGAACTGATCGTCTACAACGTTGCCAGAGACGAGTTCACCGTCAACCAGAGTTTGGCCAGTGCGGCCCTGGGTGTAGATGCCTCCGCCATCCGAGAGCACGAGCATAAAGCGGCTGATGCGATTCTTCTCGATGACATTGCCGGTCGAGCGATTGGCTACGCCGGGTAGAGCAATCTTGTCTGGCCATCCACCCCAGCCAATCGAAATGCCGGCGTAGGGAACGTGATCGACCTGGTTGTGCGCGATGTGGGTATAGCGAGCGTAACCCACGACAATCGGAATGCCGCCGCGAAACTCAGCACCCACGTTGCGAAAGAGATTGTTCTCGACGCGGTTATTGACGGCAAACTCGGCATCTGGAGCTTCCGGGGTATCCACATTTGCGAGTTCGAGGCCATTGCCGGAGATATCGGTGAAAATGCAGCCTTCGACTACATTGCCGTGCGCGCCACGATTGAATGAAAGCCCTGCAGCTCCAAGATGCGTGAACGTGTCATGCGTGAAGCGAACCGTATCTGCGAACTGCGCTGAGACATTGCCAGGCTCCGGCGTCCATGCGCCGAAGGGGCATGTGCCTCCGGGAACAAGCGTACAGAGCGCCTGCTTCGTGGCTCCATCGGCGCCGGTAACGCGGTAGTTTGCCTGAATCTCGGAGAAGCCCTCAGGCGTGCTGGGATCATGCCAGCTGGCGTAGGCGAAGGTAATGCCCGTAAGCGTAATGTCTTTGGCCGGTGAGGCTGCTGTACCGTCGATCTTGAGCAGCGATTCAAGCACAGGAATCTCCACATCGGCACGGCGCAGGTCTTCGCCCTGGCGCGGAGTGTAAAAGATCTTACGGGTGGAAGAATCGACGTAAAACTCGCCAGGCCGTCCGAGAAGTTCATACGCATTTTCGATATAGGACGGCTGCTTGCCAATGCTCGCTGGCCCAACGAGGTTTGCGGTGCGCGAGCCATTGGGAAGCATCACACGATGCGTGGAATTCTGCCAGCAGGGTTCGACCATCTCAATCGTGGAGCCATGAATGGCGGCAACAGGACAGCGTGGCTCTGTCCAATCGCCAACACCCACGGAAGGCGTGCCCCAGATTCCGTTGCCGCCGGTGTACACAAACTCAATTTCATCAGGATGGCGCCAGTGTGCGAGCAGATCGCTGTCGGCGGTGTACCCAGCTTCGCTCATCGTGAGCTTGACGGGCAAAAGGCCTCGGGTGCGATTCGCGCGAACGCCATCAATGTAAATCTGCCTTGGCAGGAGCACGCCGGCCGGAAGACTCGCGAACCAGAAACCGCGCTTCGCGCCATCCGGCTGCCACTCGGTAATACGCGTACCGCCGTTGAGTGTGACAACATTGCCAGGTGCGGCAGAAAGGGAGAGTCCTGAATCCGCAGCAGTGAGAGTAAGCGGCGTTGTGAGGCGATAGACGCCGGCTTTCAGAATTACGGCATGTTGTGGCGTCGCTCGTGCCAGTATCACAGCATGTTCAATACTGCGGACGGGAGCGGCACTGGTGCCGGCAGCATGATCGTTGCCGGAAGGCGATACATGAATGGTTTGTGCCGAGGCCGTTACACGAAAAGCCGTGGCAGTAAGAACGGTGCAAAGTGCTACATGGAAAGCGAAGATGCGAGATATCGGACGCGACAACAGCATGAAACTCTCCTCATACAGCAAAGCGGCGGGCCGCACGACAAGACCCTGCCATAGGGGTCTGACAGCACAGAGTAAACTAGAAAAAATACCAAGATATTTCTACCTATGATTGAGTATATTCGTCAATGAAATTAGAAACATATCGCGATACGGGACCAAAGCATGAATAGAGAAATCGACCGACGAAGCTTTTTGACAGGTGCAGGCGCGACAGCACTATCGCTGTCCATACCGCACCCGTCCTCCCTCATCGCAGAAACGGATTCCCCTCATGGGGAGATTTACGCCAGCCCAATAGGGGAGGACAACGCACCAGGCAGCTTCATGCAGCCGCTGAGAACAATAGAGCGTGCGCTCGCACTGGCCCGCGAACGACGCCATAAAACACACGGCACAGTAATCATTCTGCTACGCAGCGGAGTGTATGAACTGGCACAGCCGTTGCGCATCACTCACGAAGATGCGGACACGCCGAAAGCGCCATTGCGGATTGCAGCCTATGCAAACGAAGAGGTTGTGCTGAGCGGTGGAACTCGTCTCACGCTCGCGTGGAAACCGTACCGCAATGGAATTTATCAGGCCATCGTGCCGCGTGGCACAAAGACGGATCAGCTCTTTGTAAATGGGCGTCGCCAGACATTGGCGCGCTATCCGAACTTTGACCCATCGGCTCGGTACCTAAACGGAACCGCGGCAGACGCCATCAGCAAAGAGCGCGCACAACGCTGGAGCAATCCAAAGGGCGGGTACATCCATGCGCTACAGCAATCGCTATGGGGCAGTCTGCACTATGAGATCGCGGGTAAGGATGCGAGCGGTGCCATACAGTACGAAGGAGGTTGGCAGATCGACCGTGATCAGCCTATGCACAAGGAGTACCGCTTCGTCGAAAACATTTTTGAAGAGCTGGACGAACCGGGCGAGTGGTTTCTGAACGAAAACACATCAACGCTTTACTTTTATCCACCAACCGGGATGGACCTGAGTTCAGCCACCGTGTACGTAGTGCGATTGAAGAATCTCGTCCAGGTGGGTGGACGCGGCAAAGGCCGTATTCGCGGAGTCGAGTTTCACGGGCTTACGTTCCGACATACGCAGCGAACTTTTATGGAGACTCGCGAGCCGCTGCTGCGCAGTGATTGGAGAATCTATCGTGGGGGAGCATTTTCCCTTGAGGAAGCGGAGGATGTCTCCATCGAAGACTGTTTTTTCGACCAACTGGGCGGCAATGCGGTCTTTCTAAGCGGCTATAACCGGCGGGTGCATCTTCTTGGCTGCCGGATCGAGGAGTCGGGTGCAAACGGCGTCTGCTTTGTGGGACGACCGGAGGCTGTGCGCAATCCGTTGGAAAGCTACACGCAAACGCTGAGTATCGATGCACTCGATCACACGCAGGGTCCGCGCAGCGATGCGTATCCCGAAGACTGCTCCGTGGAGGATTGCCTGATCGTGGCAACCGGTCGCGTGGAGAAGCAGAGCGCACCAGTGGAGATCGCAATGTCACGCTCGATCACGGTGCGGCATTGCTCGATCTATGGCGTCCCACGGGCAGGCATCAACATTGGCGATGGAACCTGGGGTGGTCACCTCATTGAGCACTGCGACGTCTTCGATACAGTACTCGAAACAAGCGACCACGGCGCGTTCAACTCCTGGGGGCGAGATCGCTGGTGGAAGCTGAAGGGCGTAGATCCAGACACACTAGTGAACAGCCCACTGGCTGCACTGCCTGCATTGGATGCAATGCTGCCAACAACGCTTGCGCATACGCGATGGGCCTGCGAGCACGGCTGGGACATCGACCTGGATGATGGTTCGTCTAATTATCGAATTGAAAAAAATCTATGTCTTTGCGGCGGCATTAAGCTGCGCGAAGGGTTCTACCGCGTCTGCGAAAACAACATCATGGTGAATAACACCCTGCATCCGCACGTCTGGCCACAAGACAGCCAGGACATCTTCCGTAAAAACATTGTTTTTGTCCCATACCGTCCGGTAAAGCTGAAGAGTTGGGGCAAGGAGTTCGATCTGAACCTCCTGCATCATGCCGGAATGAACGAAGCCGAACCTGCCATAAAGCTACAGAAGTTATCCGGGCAGGATGCACACTCGCTTGAAGGCGACGCATGCTTCATCGATCCTCAGAATGGAAACTTCGTTCTGCGTCACGAGTCCCCCGCCCTACGGCTAGGATTTCAAAATCTGGCAATGGACGGCTTCGGCGTGCGCGTGGCCAAACTGCGCGCTTTGGCGAGAACACCGGAGATCGCACGGCTGCTGCGCGTAGAGCCGGCGACGCTAAAAACTATTCGCAGAAAAGACGAGACGCAATGGATGGGCGCTACAGTGCGCAACCTGGTTGGACTGGGCGAAGTCTCGGCCTTTGGCTCGCCGGGCGAGACCGGAGTGGTAATTGAGCGGGTACCCTCCGGCACGCCAGCTGCACTTGCGGGGCTGACGGCGAACGATCTACTGCTCGGCGTGCAGGGCGCGAGCGTGGCCGATACCGGCGAGCTGCTGCGCAGATCGGATAGCTGGAGTGTGGGCCAGGGTATCGCATTGAGCGTGCTGCGCAGACAACAGCCGCTGACCCTCACACTAGTTACACCGAGGCCATAAGTCGAACCAGCCATGGGACGGAAGGAGACAGCTATTGCAGCCACCAGTGTACAGAGTCGCACCCCGTCAAAGGTTCACGGCAAATGGGATTGCATCGGTCTTTCGCCCAACGCCGCAACCAATAAACGCGTAGAACGCGACAAATAAATAGCCTACCAGCGGGACCGCGTATGCCACGGCGATGCTATGCGTGGACTGTGAAAGCAGCCCCATGAGAGGCGTAAGGACTGCGCCGCCAACGATCGCCATAATAATGAGCGATCCACCGATCTTTGTATTTGCACCGAGCCCATCGATACCCAGGACAAAAATCGTGGGATACATCACCGACATGAAGAAACTGGTAGAAAAGATTGCCCACAAGCCCAGCCATCCCGGATGCAGAATTCCGGTGGCAACTAACGCGATATTCACCACGCTATAGACTCCCATCAATCGGCCTGGGCTCACATACTTCATCAGCACCGCGGAGGAAAAGCGTCCTACGCCAAAAGCGGCCAGGGTTCCGGTAAGAAAGTAACCCGCTACCTTCTCCGGCTGATGGGTCGCGTCCTGCACATACTGGATAAAGTAGCTCCATGTGCCGACCTGCGCGCCTACATACATGAATTGCGTCAGAATGGCCAAAAGAAAGTGCGGATAGTGCAACAGATCGCGGAAGTTGCCGTGATCCTCATTCCCATTTTTCTGTTCGCCTGCCATCATCGGAAAATGGGTCCGCCAGACCAGAAAAGCAAGGAAGAATGCGCAGACTCCCAGGATCAGATATGGATCGACCACGCGCAGCGTCTCGCGGCGGAGATAGGCTTCATAGGTATGCGCCGCCTGCATCGCTGCAACCTGCTGCCCACTCAGTTCCACTCCGGAGAAGATGAAGATTGTTCCCACCAGAACGCCAATGATTGAACCCAGCGGATTGAATGCCTGTGAGAAATTCAGCCGCCGCGCGCCGCCGCTGCCTCCACCGAGTTGCGCGATAAATGGGTTCGCCGCCGTCTCCAGAAATGAGAGTCCGCTGGCGATCACGAACAGGGCAAACAGAAAAAAGGAATAGCGTGCCACGATGGCCGCCGGCCAGAAGAGCAGAGTCCCTGTACCTAGCAGACATAGCCCGGCGAGAAATCCAAACTTATAACCATAGCGGCGCATGAGCAACGCCGCCGGGGTCGCCAGCAGAAAGTAGCCAAGATAGAACGCTGACTGCACCAAGCCTGCCTGAAACCTGGAAATAGCAAAAGACTTCATGAACTGCCGGATTAACACATCGTTAAGGTTGTTCGGCACACCCCAGAGGAAAAACAGGGACGTGACCAGCGCGAATGGAATACACATCCCTGGAGGAATAAGGGAGGTTGCTTCGCCCGTTTCCTTCTCTGCTACAGATGTCGAAGCGATCATATGCGTCAGTTCCCGATCAGACGAAATGCGATGCAAGCAGCATGCCTCGTTCTCGCCCTATTGCTTGTGGGTGTCGTAATTCATATAAACCACGTGGGTTTGCAGGTATTCCTCAAGCCCATAGCGGCCGTCCGCCCCGCCGATTCCGGATTTACGCCATCCGGCATGAAAGCCCTGCATAGCCTCGAAGTGTTCTCGGTTTACGTAGGTCTCGCCAAACTTCAACTCGTTGGCCGCACGCATAGCTGCATCCAGGCTACGCGTAAAGATGGAAGAGGTCAGGCCATACTCGCAGTCATTGGCCATACCGATTGCTTCGTCAAGATCGCTGAAGGTGGCGATCGGCAGAACCGGCCCGAAGATCTCCTGGCGCATAATCTCCATTTCCTGCCGGCAAAGGATCAGCACCGTGGGCGGATAGTAGTAGCCGCGCCCTCGGTCCTCGCGTTCGCCGCCCGCCACCAGTTGGGCACCATCTTTCACGGCCTGCTGGACAGCAGATTCCACGCTGCGCAATTGTGCCTGGCTCACCAGCGGTCCCATTTCCACGCCTGGTGCGAAGGGATCTCCAGTAACTGTCTTTCGCATCGCTTCCACCATACGCGCCGTAAACTCGCCTGCGATGGACTCATGCACATAGACGCGCTCCGCGCAGTTACACACCTGGCCCGTATTGATAATACGCGAGTCTCGTATGGCTTTTACGGCCAGATCAAGGTCGGCATCCGCCATGACGATGGCTGGCGCCTTGCCGCCCAGTTCCAGGGATACTCTGGTGATGTTGGGTGCAGCCGCGTGCATAACGGCGGTGCCGACGTTCACACTGCCCGTCAGGCTTACCATGCCCACCCGGGGATGGCCAGCCAGCGCCAGACCAATCTCAGAACCCCTGCCGGTCACCAGGTTGAAGACGCCTTTTGGCAGTGACGACTCAGCAATAATCTTCGCAAACTCACAGGCGTTGTTCGGTGTATCGCCGCTTGGCTTGATGACGATAGTATTGCCCGTTATCAGAGCGGGTGCCAGCTTGCGCACGATCAAGAAAAATGGAAAGTTCCACGGCAGAATTCCGGCGACCACGCCGATAGGCGCCTTATAGAGCAAAATGTTTTCGCCCGGGCGATCGCTCTGGATAATGTCGCCTTCATAGCGGCGGGCAAACTCTGCCATGTAATCGAGGTAATCGGCGGAAAAATCAACCTCGACCTCGGCGAGCGACAGAATCTTGCCCTGCTCCTCGGCAATAGTGGATGCCAGCAAGGTCTTCTTCCTGCGAATCGCTTCGGCAATCTCGCGCAGATGACGCGCCCGCTGGATCGCCGGCAGCCGTGCCCAGTCCACCTGCGCCCGCTCGGCCGCCAACACGGCTGCATTGACCTGCTCTACTGTTGCGGCCGGCACCTCGGAAAATACTTCTTCCGTGGAAGGGTTCAACACCGGGAGCATGGTGTTGCTGCCGGTAAATTCTCCGTCAATCAACATCTGGTATTGCCGTACCGCCGTAGTCGCAGTGCTCATGGAGAAGCCTCCTCAGTCTGTGGTATTTGCATCCCGGCACGCTTTCTCTCCCGGGATGCATGTTATGCTCTGGCCGCGGACTGGCGCCAGTCTCAAATGCCGCAGAGATGCACCTGAACGCCCAGTTCGGCAAACATCGCCGCCTTCGCTGCGAGCGCGCGGTCGGCAATCTCCGGCGTGGGCGTATAGGCAACATTCACGTGGTTGGCGTGATGCCTGGCCATGAACTGGTCCCGAGTAATACCTTGCAGCACCACATGCATGATGGGCCACTGCGGGGTCGTCGCTTGCCAGCGGCGTTCCGTCTCCGCGGCTGGCAACTCAATGGCAGTGGCGCGGCCTATGTCCACATGCACCGCCCCGTCTTCCACAAATACACGGCTCCATACCACCGGGCCAGGCTTGCAAACGCCCTTTAAGGTACCGCCGCCAAGACGGAAATACATCGGTGGCTGACGCTCACTCGTGGCTCCGGCATATCCGCCGACGAGGTGCGACGCGGGTACCGCTCCCGAGATCTGAAATACCCACACGAAGTCGTCGATGCCCTGACCTATGTAGTACTCGCCCCAGCGAACATCATGCAGCGTGGTCGCGGGATCGAGATGCATTGCATTCCATACGCGATTGGTAATCAGCAGATCCAGACCGGCGCATTCATCTACTTCATTGAAGTGCGGCAATGGCTGCCCAGCATAAAGTTCCCGGCCATCCTTCGCAAACACCGGAGGACGTTCCACATTATTGAGCAGCCCCTCTACCAGATCCGATGCCGGCACCGTATCTTTCAAACCCTGTTGATACTGAATACCAATAACGTCGCAGCCGAAGTCGGCGGCAATACGCATAGCGGCGATATACATCCTGCATTGATCCAGAATCTGGGCGTCGGTCAAGTCCGTTGCTTCGTTAGGACCAGTTCTGAAGGTGAGGCCGCGGGCATCCATCCAGTCACGTATCTTCTGCGCCTCCGCATCCGGAATATCATGCATAGCAGCGACGAGAGCGGACTGGCTCAGACGCTCCTTGTAAACGCCCATGGGGTTGAGTAGATAGTCTTCGATGATGGCGTTATACATACCCATGCAGCCCTCATCGAACACCCCAAGAATTGCCTTCTTTGCCTGCAGGTGCTTCGCCAGCGACTGCCCCAGATTCCGTTCGACCGCAGGAAGAGATGCAGGGACAAGATCGCGCACATGGCTCAGATCGCGGTCTACTTTATGTTCAGTCAGCCACTGCCGCAAACCTTTGCGGAAAAGCTCGTCCGTGAAGTCTTTGCTCCATAGTGTGCTGAACTCTACGCCGGCCTTATGCAGGCAGCCGTTCAAGTTCAACATACCCACAAGTCCCGGCCATTGTCCTGACCAGTTCGCCACGGTCAGGATCGGTCCGCGATGGCTCAGCAGACCGGCCAGGACATGATTGCTGTACTGCCATACTGCCTCCGCCACAACGATGGGCGACTCGGGATGGATATGCGTAAAAACGTCCATGCCCATGCGCTGGTTATAGATGAAGCCGTGCTCCAGACGCGCGTCGTAAGGATGGCCTCGGCGCAAGGTGAATCCCTCGGCCCGGAATGCTTCAGTCAGTTTTGCTTCCATCTGAGTCTGCGCCGGCCAACACATCTGGTTGGCGGATTGGCGAAGATCTCCGCTGGCAATGAGCAATACTTCTTTGGCTGCTACCGAAGTTGGCGTTTCTAAAGCGGGAACAACATACGCTGCCATGGACTGACTCCTTCATGCTTTCTCCGGCGCTGCTCGCCGGTATACATCTGCCGTAGCAGTTAGCTTGCGACATGGTTAGTTTCATTCGCTTCCAGAGTGTGGAAGCGCACATACGCTTCATCCCATCGATCGGACCGATGGGGTTCAAAGGTGTAGCATTGCACTGAATCCGCGATGGCAGCCCGCCCTGAGCGCACATCGGACAGATGCCCGGTCGCGACTGCCTGTAACATAATGTTGCCCAGGGCTGAAGCCTCTGCGGGACCGCTTACCACCTCGCAGCCGCACGCATCCGCCGTCATCTGGCACAGCACCTTGTTCTGGCCACCGCCACCGACCACGCGGATAGTGTGAAACGAGCGCCCAGTCAACATTTGCAGAGACTCCAAAACCGAGCGGTATTTCAGGCTCAGGCTCTCGAACGCACAGCGCGCAATCTCTCCCACGGTCTGGGGGACCGTTTGCCCGCTTGCATGGCAGTAAGCGCGAATCGCGCGGGGCATATCGCATTGCGCTTGAAACTCCTGCGCATCGGGATCGACGAGATACTGAAAAGCCTTTACAGACTCAACGGCCGATACCAGTTCGCCCCATGTAAAGTGGGAGCCTTCACTTGCCCACTGCCGCAGGCACTCTTGCACAATCCATAACCCGGTAATGTTCTTCAGCAGCAGCACCGCTCCGTCCGCGCCGCCTTCATTGGTGAAGCCCAACCGCAATGCATCCTCCGAAGTATTCGGCTCCGCCGTCTCAACACCCATCAGGCTCCAGGTGCCGCTGGACAGGAAGACGCTGTCCTCGCTCATGTTAGGAATGGCCGCCACGGCGCTCGCCGTATCGTGCGCGCCCACCGCAATCGCAGGAAACGGCTGCGTGAAGCCGCAATCCTCCAGCACGTCTACGCGTACCGGAGACAGAACAGTGCCTGGCGGCGTGACCGGCGGCAGAATGTGAACCGGCACATCCAGCACGCTCAACAGCGACCGAGCCCAGTCTTTGCGCTGTGGCGAGTACATCTGCGTTGTGGCTGCCTCAGTCCATTCCACGGTCTTTTCGCCGCACAGAAAATAGGTACATAAGTCGGGAATCATCAGCAGCGTTTCGGCCGAGACAAGCGCCGGATCCTGGGCGTGGACCATGCTGGAGAGCTGGAACAGGGTATTGATCGGCATCGTCTGCACGCCGGTTTCGGCGAACCACGCTGGCTCCGGAACAATCTCAAACACCTTTTGCGGGATGCCGTCGGTCCTGGGATCGCGGTAGTGCCGCGGGTTTCCGATCAAGCGCCCGGCGCGATCCAGCAGGCCAAAATCCACTCCCCATGCATCCACGGCAATACCCTGCGGTGTTTGCGAGCAACAGGCATGGTACTTTGTCAGTCCCTCCTGTATTCCGGACCATATACCCAGAATGTTCCAATAAAGACCATCACCCGCGAGCACACCGCCATTGGCGAAGCGATGTAATTCCTCGACGGAGAACGCCCGGCCGTCCCATTGGCCAAGCATGATCCGCCCACTGGATGCTCCAAGATCGGCGGCGACGAAATGTGCCGCTTGCGTCATTTTTTTGTTTCGAAAAAAGCCATAATCTGTTCCGTTAGAAGATCGACCAGCTTATCAAGCTCAGCGGAGTCTTGTCCGCTGCCCACGGACAATTGCGCCGGAGCCGTACCAATGTAGGCATTGATGACCTCTTCCAGATGGTTCGACTCCGCCACTGCTTCCGTGGCAAACCGCGCATCAGGCAGTCCCATCCCCATCTTCTTCTTGACCGCCAGCAAATCGGCAATCTTATCAGGAGGAATCTCCGGCAGGTCCGGTCGCAGGTGTAAAGCAATCAAGAGGGTCTTGCAGTAGGTATCGATGATCTCGACGTACCACTCCGCATGGGTTACCGTATCCGCCCAGCAGACCACTCCGTGATTCGCCAGCAGGATCGTGTTGTGATCCTTGGCAAGTGAGTGAATCGTGCGTGCAAAGGCCAACGTGCCCGGCGTCTCGTACGGCGAGAGCGCCACCGGACCGACAAAAACCTCCTGCTCGGGCACCAGGTTGCCACGGGGAATGACGCCAGCGACCGCATGAGCCGTAGCATACGGCGGATGGCAATGAATCACCGCCTTCGCCTGCGGCGCTGTCTTATAAATCTCCAGGTGCAGCAGCAACTCGCTGGTATGCGGAAGGCTACCGCAGATCCGCCGATTATCGAGGTCAACCAGCGCGAGATCTTCAACCTGAAGATCGCCCTTGCTCAACAGCGTGGGCGTACAGACCACATATTCTTTTGAGACTCGCGCCGAGATGTTCCCACCATTGCCGTCGACATATTGGCGTTGCCACAGTTTTTTCCCCACCCGCACAATCTCTTCCTTGATGGCTTGCACAGCGGGTGAGTTGAATATCTCGACTGGATCATCGCTTGCCGCAGTCAGGCAGGCGCTTTGGTTGGCGCACTCCAGGACGGCGCGCCGCACAGTAGATTCGATAAGCGTGCGACTCGGAGACTGAACTAATTTACTTGAATGATTTAGCACAATAGATTCACTATAATTCAAAATACTTCACAATGCTGCGCTGTTGAAATCTTTTTGAATATCGACGTATGATCGCTCCATGAAGCAGGCACAACGCATCCTGGAGGTTCAGGATGTTTTCACCAAACAGGAATTCGTGAGCGTCGAGGAACTTTGTGCGCGATTCGAGTCCTCAAAGTCCAGTATCCGCCGCGATTTGATCGAACTAGAGCGGAAGGGGGTTCTACGCCGAGTGCATGGTGGGGCTCTTTCTTTGCAGACCAGCGATGACATCATGGATTTCGGCAACCTCTCGACCAGTTGTCATGAAGAGAAGACCCGCATTGGAAAAGCAGCTGCGGCGCTGGTCGAGGATGGCCAAACCGTGATTCTGAGCGGTGGCTCAACCGTGGCTGAAGTTGCCCGCTGCCTGAGCGAACGCCCCATCCAGATCGTGACCAACTCCATCCCGGTGGCGCAGGTCTTTTGGGACAGCAAACAAGCAGAGGTCATCTTGACCGGCGGCTACTTGTACCCACGGCTGGGTGTGCAACTCGGCCCCATCTGCGAAAAGATGCTGCATAGCGTTTCGGCAGACATTCTCATTATGGGCATCCGCGGCATCACGGAGGCCGGCATCAGCGACTCCAACAGCCTCATCGTCGAATCCCTGCGAGCCATGATCAAGGCGGTGCCCAAGGTGGTCATCGTAGCCGACCACACAAAGTTCGGACGCGACGCGCTCATCCATGTGGCTAGCCTGAATGAGGTCCACCAGATCGTTTCCGATAAGGAACTTCCGTTGGATTTTCAACGTCTCCTTGAGGAGCATAATATTGTTTACATTCTCGCTTAACGAACGCCAGCAACTCTGGCTATTCATGATAGCCAGTTTGCCCAGAACGGCATACTTTGTAATGCGTTATCACAATACTTTTCCTCACTACACTTATGCATCGCTCGATTTAGAGCGAAACTACGGTTGCTGTATCCCGTATCCGCAGTGCCGGAACCAAGCGGCGGCGCTTTCGCGGGGTAATGGTTTTGAGGACATCAGTGACAGCCTGATCGAGTGCTTCTTGAGTTTGTGCTTTGGCGTCGCGAAGAAACTTCTTGAACTTGGACAAAGCTTTTTCAATGAGGTTTAAGTCCGACGAGTAAGGCGGCAGATACAGCAGTTGCGCGCCGCAGGTTTCAATCAGCTCGCGTGTTCCCGGCACCTTGTGCGCCGACAGGTTGTCGAGGATCCCCATATCGCCGGACCTCAGTTTGGAACACAGCACCTGATTCAAATAGCCTTTGAAGACTTCTCCGTCCGTAGCCAATTAAATGGTCATCGCTGCATCGATGCCGCGCAGGCTCATGGCCCCCAGCGTGGTCAGCACTTCCCAGCGGGCCTGCGGCGTGGCTTCGCAGATTCGTTCGCCTCTCGGCGCACGTCCCCACACTCGTTCAAGCCGCAGTCGGCAGCACCTCGCCGGCGAACTTCATCAGTTCGAGCTTCCGCTCCGGATCGCCGGTGTTTCCGGCAACCCAGGAAATCGCGTTCGAGAGCCTCCAGGTGGTGTTGCCGGCAGGAAGGTTCTGGGTATCAGGTGAGTTGTACGCCTCGATCACGGCGTCCGACTCCGCTTTCAGGAGCGTCTTCCTGAGCAGATCCCTCGCCGAGCCTGCGTCCACGCTCTGCTCGTGCGCCAGCCGGACCGATTCCATCCGCCGGCGCAGCCCGTCGGCATCATTCAACTGCGCTCCAATGACATCGCGAAGGGCGCTCACGGTCGTCTCCGCATCGAGTTCATAGGTGCGTTGCGAGTAGAGGATGGAATCGTCCAGGCGTCTTCCCAGATGGACCTGCCGCATCTCCTCCTGGGTAATTGCCAGATTGGAGCACCAGATCCGCAGGAGGTAGGCGCGGACCGAGAGAGCGCCATTCCCAAAGTCCGAGTTCTCGAGACTCAGACCGTAAGCGACCATCTCGCCGGGTATCGGCTCGTAGACCTCCGGCATGATCGCCTGCAAAGCCACTTTCGTATCCGTGACGTAGCCGTCATAGGGCAAAGCGCCCTTCTGCTGCACAGCCGTGGCAAAGGCCTCGATGATCGGGCGCGAGTCCAGGCGCCGGTAACGATCGGAGAGAAAACCCCGCACCTCGCCGCTCACCGAGCGCAGCAGATAGCGGCTCTTGGCAAAGCGATTGGTGAAGACCGTCTTAAGGTTGTGGGCGAGCAGTTCGTGCGCCCACGGCTCCGTCGTCTGTTGCAGACTGTCGATGAACTTGAGCGGCAGGTCTGTCGTCTGTGCCATCTGCTGAACAGAGTGGCGATGGAGGCGCTGACGAAGGGTGCCAGCCTGTGCGTCGGGATACTCGATGAGCACGGCATTCGTCTCCGCATCGGGCGCGAAGCCGAGTTCTCCGCCTCGTGCGAGGCGGTCGCTGGGTTGATGGTTCATCACGTGGTCCACTACCTCGCTCGCCCTGGTTCGTCCCTGGACGATCAGTTGTTCGAGTTTGTGCGTTGCAGCCGTTTTCGATTGCATGGTAAGAAGCATAAGAAATCTCCGTACTGCCGGTTGGCCTTTCGTTGGGAGGTGTAGAGCGCAACGACCGCGCCGCCGCAAAGACCAGCAGTCTGACGTGAAGCCTCGCGACAACGGCTAGAATGCGCCCCAGGAGGTCTCGCTCCGGCTAGGACTTCAAAGAGAAGTAGCCGTAAACGCAGCGCGTTCCACCGCGCGAACAGTTGTACGTGTCGTAGAGCACACCATCGATCACTGCCGTGAGGTGTCTTGAGACCTTGACCAGCAGCGGGCCTTGGGGAAGCTCGGAGGCCCGCAGATGAATCTGGCAGCCAGAGCCGATCGACATTGTCGAGGTCCACTGCCAACCGAGCGATTCGAGGTAGCGTTGATAGGTCTGCCGATAAACGCCAGTCCGGCTGTTTGACCGTTTCTTCTTGCGCTTGCTGACGCACTCCGCTTGCGCGAGCCGATTCAGTTCGTCATAGACCTCTTGATAAGTCTTCCCCGTCGCAATGACGATCGCTCGCGTGACACAGTCTCCGGTCCTGCCTTTGTAACCGGCGGTCGCACGTCCGCCGTCATGGAAGATAAACTCCATCTCAGTGGCCCTCCCGGTATCGGTTGTGGAATCGAATGTTCGGCCCGCCCTGTCACGAAGCTGTCCCAAACGCCAGGTACGGCGTAAAGGTCAGGAGCGGTCTACGATAGGTGCAGGATGAGCGGACGAAAGATCGGTAGTGGGTCAGTTTGAATCCAGAGATCGAACCAGCGTTGAAGTAACGTTTCAATTTCCGAATAGGGGACAATCCTCCTGAAGCCCGGAAATAGCCAAAACTCGACAGGGAAATTGGCATGTGTTCGGATGAAAAGCCGCGACCGTGAGGGCCGATTGACCGTCTCTCGTATACCTTGGCCGGACTTCGTCGCAAAAGGCTCTTGACAGAAGGGAGCGAGTGTATCATTATTGCAGACTAGTTTGTGCTGCAAACTACTTTTGAGGTGAAAGGCATGATGAGCCTTCATCATCGGTCCTCTTCCACGGCTGCTCCCGACCTACTTGCCCGACGCATGATGCAGGACGTGTATCTACGCGACGGCCTCCCAGAAATTCTCGTCGGCGTCATCCTGTTTTTGGCTGCGGCGCAGAGTTACACCATGGCCACTCTTTTGCATGGTGACCTACTGGTCCTGAAAAAGATTCTCCTTTTGGCTTGGACCTTCCTCGTGGTTTCCGTGACCTTTTCAACGGGCTGGCTGCTTCGCTGGCTGCGCCGGCGTTACCTGATCTCCCAGTCCGGCTACGTGAAACCGAAGTCGAAGTGGAGCCAGCGCAGCCTGGCGCTGACTGGTGGAACCGGTCTTCTGGTTATTGCAGCCTTGCTACTTGCCCGACGGGTGGTTCCGCCGCCGCTGCTCTATCGCGGGTTGTTTATCGTGATTGGCGTGTTTGTGGGCGGGGTTGAAGCCCTGGTTGGCCGCTCGCCGCGCTTCCTAGCAATGGGCGCATTGACCGTTGCCTGCGGTATTCTGCTTGCCTTTTCGCACCTGCACCTGGAACTGCGATTCACCGTCTTCTATGGGTTTACCGGCGCTATGGCGCTCATTTCCGGGGCCATCGTGCTGGCGCACTTCCTGCGCGCAAACGCAGAGGAAGAGTGAGATGAGCGAGAAGATCCAGACGCTGGCGGGAATCGATCGCATTATCCACGAGCCCGCGCGGCTGATGATTGTGGCCCTGCTGGCTGCCGTGGAGGAGGCCGATTTTCAATACCTGTATCAGGCCACCGGGCTCACCAAGGGCAACCTCAGCGTGCATTTGTCAAAACTTGAAGGGGCGGGCTACGTGGCGATCGAGAAGACTTTTCGCGGAAAGTATCCTCTTACCTTGTGTCGATTGACGGAGCGAGGCAGCGAAGTGTTCCGGAACTATAGAAAGGTGATGAGGGTGGCTTTGTAACGGTGGCCGGTGCCGGTTTCCGCTCCGGTGGCGTCGGCTTGGTTTCCGCGTGTACTACACGCAATACAACAATCCGATCATCCGCACACATATTTGCATGGATGACGATTCGGCCTGCCGCTCTACCGAGCGGATAGTAGAGCCTTTCTGCCGGAACAGACTCTTCCGCCTTCGTAAACATAGGTATACCTCGACAGCCTCGTCGTACGGGTCGGCAACAACAGCGTGCCAGCGCCAATTTCCGGAAGCGTATTACAATGTAGAAACGTTGCTATATTGAAACGGAGGGGATATGGCCATCACGACGTTTTCCAGCCGCGAGTTCAACCAGAACACTAGCCGGGCAAAAAAGGCTGCCAGGCGTGGTCCGGTCTTTATCACCGACCGTGGACGACCGGCCCATGTTCTGCTCACAATTGAGGAGTATCAGAAGATTGCGGACAAACGGGAAAGCATCCTGGATCTTCTGGCAATGCCTGGTGGTGCTGAGATCGAGTTTGCGCCGCCCCGCTTGAGCGGCAGGCTTCACCAGCCGGCGGACTTGTCCTGATGTATTTGCTCGATACCAATGTCGTCTCTGAATTGCGCAAGGCGAAGACGGGCAAGATCGATCCCCGGGTCAAGGCATGGGCAAAGACCGTCCCACCATCGGCCTTGTATCTCTCTGCCATCTCCATCCTGGAACTGGAGATCGGAGTTCTTCTGATCGAGCGCCGCGACCCCATTCAGGGAGCTATCCTTCGCTCCTGGCTAAAGGATCATGTGCTACCAGCGTTCGCGGGCCGCATCCTGGCAGTTGATACCCTGGTCGCGCAACGCTGTGCAACGCTCCATGTTCCCAATCCATGTTTAGATCGGGATGCTCTGATCGCCGCAACCGCTTTCGTTCATGGTCTTATCGTCGTAACCCGAAACGTGGACGACTTTGAACCCACTGGCATCACCATCATCAATCCATGGCAAACGTAAGTAGAACGGCAGCAATAGCGGCTGCCAATAAGCGTTTGAGCAGTATCCCCGGCCATTGCGGATTCAACGGCAGCCGCAGCGCTCACCTCGGAAAGCGTGTAGCCCTCATCGATCAAGATGGGCAATGCCGGCTATGCCGCTTGCCGAATCCACCCCATGAAACCGGCCTCGCCTATGGCGCAGAGCTTCACGGTTCCGCTTCCGTAATGACAACGTCTTTACGCTTTGCTATACTACATGAAGTAACAGGAGGTGTCCCCATGCCCGTTGCAGAGCCCCGCATAAAAAGCAAAGCACAGGTCGCGCACGTGGATAAGAAACCAGTGAAACGCACGGACACACGCGAGGCGCTGAACATGCGCGTCCGTCCGGAAGTACGCAGCCTTATCGACCATGCAGCTGCGTTAACGGGTAAGAACCGGACAGACTTCGTGCTCGATGCGGCCCGGCAGGCCGCGCAAAACACGCTTCTCGACCAAACCATTATCCCAGTCAGCGCTAAGTCGTACGCAGCGTTCATTGCTCTTCTCGATGCGCCGCCCCAGCCGAATGCGCGCCTGCGCAAGAGCCTGCGGACACCGGCGGTGTGGGAATAAAGCATGCCGCTAGCCAAGCCAGTTCTTCTGACAGAACATCACAACCTCGCCCCATTCGATTCGGGAGAGGTATCACTCGACGAGTGGCTAAAAAAGCGCGCCTTGGCCAATCAGGTCAGCGGCGCAAGCCGCACCTTTGTCATCTGCGAAGGCATGCGCGTGGCAGGGTATTACGCGCTGGCCTCAGGGGCTATAACCATGACGAGCGTGCCGGGCAAGTTCCGCCGGAACATGCCCGATCCTATCCCTGTTGTCCTGCTCGGCCGCCTGGCCATCGATCGCGCTTGGCAAGGGAAAGGGCTTGGCCGTGCTCTCTTTCGGGATGCAGCGCTGCGTGTTGCCCAGGCAGCCGATATGATTGGCATCCGGGGCATCGTCGTACATGCGCTATCCGAGGATGCCCGCAAGTTCTACCTCGCTCTCGGCTTCGTTGAATGCCCCGGAGAACCGCTGATTCTGGTTGTTACCTTGCAAGACCTACGAGCAGCTATGGCCTAAGATGAACTTCTTGATGGAACTGAATCATGGCTTGGCTATTTAGCGGACTGGACGCATGGAGATGGTCCGCGTTCAGGCTACCTCATCCAGTTCCTCGTCCGCAGGCTGCTCATCCTCGATCTCGGCAAGGATGTCTTCTTCCTCATCCGTCTCAACCGCAGGAGTGATCGCCTCTGGGAGTGGTTCATCAAAGAGGCTGGCTGACTTCGCCGGTTCCGGCTTGGGTGTCTCCGCCGGCTTCGCAGTTGCAACAGGCGTGACGGCATTCGGCTTCGGCGGGTCTTTTCTGGCAGGCGCCTTCGCCTTGGAACGAGCTTCTGCCTGCGCTGCTTTCGCGGCTGCATCCATCTCTTCTTTTGCCCTATCAAGCGAGTTCTTCAATTGCAGATGAGCGGAAACGAAGTTCACGATCGTTGACGGCAACTCGCGGTCAAGTTCCTCGGCGGTCCCGGTCACGCTCAAAGGCGTGGTCAGTGCGGCATTTTCGCCATCCTTGAGCTTCTGCGGAATGACATTGACGCGAATCTGGTCTTCCTCAAGACGGGTTACGGTCAGCAAAACGGCGCGCTGCCGCAGGTAGGGAGCAAGTTCTTTGAACATGGGTGTCTCCTCGTAGGTGGGTCATTTCGGGCGTGGTCTTTTCCTCGTTGGCGGTTTGAGGTCCGGATCGTCCCATTGCAGGGTTAAGCGTCGTCCCAACGTTAGTTTTTGGTTGTAGGCCACGGGATCGCAGTCCCGCTCCCACAATAGGCGGTAAAGAGCATCGACCGCCGCTTTCATGATTGCTTTCATCTCTTCATCGGAGATATGGGAAACCTCTGGCCTGCCGCTACAGACCGGACAGGGTTTTCCCGCATGCAGGTCTTCGATGGGACCGTTGCGAAAAGCCAAAGCAACCAACGCTTTGACTTCCATGGCGAGATCAGTATCGAGCTTCATCGTTCTGGACAACCTCCGGTACGCTCCTACCATACCGCGTCATCCACCAAAGAACCTCACAGCTTTTAGAAAAGATGTGGCGATCTTTTTGAGCGTCTCCGTGTCTTCGACCAGAGATTCGGATCGACGGGTAACGCGCTCATCTGTCCTGTCCTGGCGTTGAAAAAGGCCCCGTGATGGGAGAGCTTGCCGTAGCGGAAGAGCTGAGCCAGCATAGCGAGCGCACTCGATGCCAGCGTCTGATTGATGAAGGGCTCTTGCCGGTCCAGCGCCTCGACCGCGGAGCAGCTTGGCAATGGGTCTTCTCCAGCGTCAGCATCGACGATCTCCGGGTACAGTTCGCTGACCGTGCGCAAACGGTCTGCCTTCCTGCGGTTGCGTGCATTCAATGGCTGACCGAGAACGTACTGCCCACTGGCTGCATTGTTGCCAAGATCGAGCCAATAACACGTGCCTCGCAATGCCCTGCCGAATGATCCTGCGATGGCCTTGCGTGCCGCGCGGGTGTCCACGCAACCGATCAACAGATCAGGGAGCTTGTCAGGGTCCCGCTCCAGCGAGTGGGCGTGAAAGTGGTTTGGTATTGCCGACCACTTTGTGCCCCAGAATAGATTGATGCGGTTGATCAGCACAGTCGCCTTGTTTTGTCCGATGTCGGAGGCCGAGAACGGCTGTCGGACACAGTTCGTCTCGGAGACAACGTCGGCATCCATCATGACCACGTCCAGTCCTCTGGAGCGGCCCCAGACACGCATGGCCTGATCGAGATACGGCAACCCCATCACGATAGCGCTTCCGGTACCGCCCGCTCCGACGACCAGAACCCGGACCATCCGGTGGTTCACAAACTCCGAGGGCAACGTGTGCTCAATCCGCATATCACCACCCCCTTTCCCCGCGCACGAACTGTGCGAGGGTCTGGGGCAGGACGATCAGGGTCTCGACCGGAAATGATTTGCGTTTATTCGCAAGTCCACTCCATAACCCCTCAAAGCCGCCCGTGTGACGTGTCAGGCGGCCCACGTTGGCGTGGGTAAAGGCGCTCTCGTAGAAGCCGCGTTCCCATCCTGGGATCGTCGCTACCGATGCACCATCAGGACGGCGCATGCTGCCGGTGCAGACACGCCCGTTGTCCGAAAGATTCCAGAAGGGTGCGATAGCCAGCCTCGTCTTCCCTTCCGGCCGCTTGTTTTCGGTAAGTGCCCGGATCATCAGGTCGCCGCCATCCACGCGCCAGACCAGAGCAGGCTGCGGGAACATGCGCCCATTCAGGGCGGCGGCTTTCCCTTCGGAGTTTTCATAGAACATCTGCCGGCGTTGTACCGGGGTCCACCACACGATCATACGGTCGCCCTTGGCAAGAATGTTCTCCGGCAGGACCTCGGCGGTGGAACTGCCGCTCAGGGACCGCACCAGTGTCTCGACAAACGTCATCGTGAGTGGCTGCGCAGGACCAAGTGTAGGTGGCGCATTCTTCTGCACCGAAACCTCGTGCCGGGTGACGAAACTCCTTTGTCGATCTCCGTAGACCAGCAGCGCCTCACGCAGCTCGAAGCGATGGTTCTCTCCGATTGAGATCTGTACCTGCATGGCTTTTCTCCTGTTGCAACGCTTCGACCAGTTGAAAGAGCTCGTGGTTGAGGGCAATAAACCGCCCAACGATCCGCAATGCGTGCCGGACCTCGTCAGGCCTCTGCGGGCAAAAAACCACACCCAAGGCCGGCTCCGAACTGCCCTCCAGCATGTACTGCCCTTCTTCATCGAAACAGGCGGTAACCGCGTCGTGCTCCTTGAAAGCGACCAGCAGGCAGGGCAACGGAGGACTGTCATAGTTCCCGTTCTCGAGGAAGTCTCGGGACTGGTGAAGGGGAAGGCGGGAGAGTTGCTGTATCTTTCTCAACCTCTCGATCCACGAGCCGTATCTCCCACCCCGGGACTTCGAGAGAAGACGGCGGGCACGAAGTATCCATCCCTTATGGTCGTGAGCCAGCGTATTGCGGATGCACTCCGGCAATGCCTTCTCGACATCAGGAAATTCGTACTGGTTCTTGTTCTCCGGATCCTCCTCGGCATACTCCTTCATGCGCTCCTCGTATTGCAATGCATCATCATGGTTGTAGATCCGTATGACGCGATAGAGCGCGTAAGTTAACGTCCAGTAGAACGCCGCTCCCAATCCCTCCGCTTCCTCTTCGAGAGCATCGATCGCCTGTCCGATCTGGAGATATCCGGCGCCACTGCACTCGATGGTCACGGCCAGTTGTCCATTCTCCAGCGCCGTATCGTAGCCATCCCGCTCGGTGACGTCGCTCACCTGCAAGTGGTATTCGACGTTGCGCTGTAGGAGGTTGCAGCGGTCCTTGCCGATCCCGTGCAGGATGGCGTGCTGAGCGAAGGCGAGAGCGTTTTCGCCACATGCCTGCCAGGTCTTCGGAGTTCCTATGCCTTCTCTCACGAGCGCGGCACACAGATCGTAGACCAGTTCGGCATGGAACTCGTGGCTGTATGAGGTTGGGATACCGTCCAGTACTGGCAATGCCTGGCCAAAAGCCGGAGCCAGTGCCGTTATCCCAGCGGCGGCAGTAGCTCCGCCGGCGCGGGGAGCGGCTGACTGCCGGTCTCCGAGTACCGGTCCATGGCTTCGGACACGATGCGAGCGAGGGTGAGAGATTCTTTGCATTGCAGGTGCCTCACGAGTAGCTGGTTTTCCTCCGCAGGCGGGGCCGTCGCTTTCGTGGCAAACAGCGCGATCAGCACATCCGGCGTCATGGCTGGTGAAAACATCACTCAGCCCTTCGACCCAATCGCACGGCTGAAGGTGTAGCGCAATACCGAACCGGTATCTTCAGGCCCAGACACCGAGGCCGTCGCGATCTCGGGGTAGTTGGGGGTCAGAAGATCGCGGACTTGCTCCACCGTCAGCTCTGGCCCAGGATCGGGGATACGGACACCGTTGTAGTAGAACTCTCGTTCCATAGCATGTAATTGCAAATTCATTTGGGAACCTCTCATTTCAGAGTTATTGTCTTTGAGGTGATACTCGAACGGAAAAATCTGCTGGAAACTGATCGGTTTCTGACGGCACTGTGGAGGAATCAGCGCAGAGGTTAAGTTGTGAGGTCTTTTCGACAGATCCACACGCTGGATCTCCACCTATCACCTATCAGGTCGGCCCACCCGGATGGATTGCCTGATATTTCGTTCAGCCTGTTTTGCCAAAGATCAGCGTATGGGCCTGCAGAATCACTGATCGAGCATACCTGCGCGTTGCTTGCCGTTCATGAACGGCTGCTGAAAGAGTGCTAATCTCCGGGGGGAGGCTCAAGTCGCGCCGATCCGAGCAATACCATTTGTCCTTACCCCTAGTAGGGGTTGAGCTCCGCAATCGTCCGCATGGGCAGGATCAGCCGCATAGACTCGGGCAGTTTGATAAAACCGTGTGCCTGATAAAATCGCACGGCTCTGTCGTCAATCGCATCGACAACGACCATCGAAGAGCCGACGACAGAGGCGTTCTCGTACGCTTTGTGAAGAGCCTTCGCCAGGAGAACGGAACCCAATCCCGTTCCCTGAAAATCTTGACTGATTGCAAGCCGCCCGATCAATGTCGCGCTGACTACCGGGTACCGTGGGATGTGCTTTTGCGCTGCTTCAGGAATAATTCCAGGAGAGATGCCGTAGGCACATAGCGTAAAGTAACCGGCAACTCTACTTGGGGTATCCTCTGGAACCAGCACAAATACGGCATTCGCCTTGCGCCGCATGTCCTGCGAAGCCTGGGTTTTCAAATACGAGTCGAGACTTTCCACTCCGCACCTGAACGCCTCCCGGTCATGATGCTTCCCGAGCGCTTCAAGCCGATAAAGCGGTCCTTCTATCGATGCCATTAGGAGGCGACTCTCTCCCGGGCAGACCGGAATGCTCGTTTGAGGCGGACATTCGGCTTCGGCGGATGGACCAGAGCATTAAAGAATACTTCCCGGTCTCGCTCAGAAAGTGCGATAGTTTCATGCCGGGAAATCGTGGCCTGGGTTGCCTCGGTCAATACTGTCAGGCAGAAGTCTGTAAGGCTTCTGCGTTCCAGTGCGGCAGCTCTTTCCACCAGTTTCTTTGTTTGCACGTCCACACGGAAACCGAGACGCGAGCTGCGTGCACGGCGGCTTTCTGAATCTGCTGAAGACGAAGTTCTGGACATGGCAATCCTCCGATGTGCGCGCTATTGGTAGTGTACGTCCAATGGGATAACAATTCAACCATTGACATTCAACAGGTTGCCGACGATGCAACTGATGCTGGGCTAGAGCTCTGGAAGGAGCAACCGTACGGCTTCCACCTGGGACGCGGCGACCACGGTGAGGTCGGGCGAGCAGCCGGTACTGTCTGCCGAGTCCAGGAGACTTCGGATCGCCTGCATCAGGCTGCCATCGACGTAATGGTTTGGAGCCCAACTTGGGCCAGCATTGAAGATCAAATCGTCAACAGCTTCGATCTGATTATCTTCGACGTAAATACAGCCGAGGTCGTCGGGATCTTCTCCATCCCAGGTAATCTCGCCATTCAAGACATATCCCCTCGGAGTCAGAAAATGTTCCAGCAACAGATGGAGCCACAGGTACACTCCATGCCGGCTCTCCCCTTCCTCGGAAAGGATGTAGACTCTGTCTTCCGAGACTTCAAGTAAACCTGCATGCCCGGGCAAATCCGGCTCCCCGCTTGCGGCGATCGCAGCAAAGATGGCTCGTGTCACTTCCGTCTGCTCCCGATTCACGGCTGAGCGAACCATACTCGCATCCTCTTCGGTCAGTGGCGGAGTGATCTCAACCTGACCGCAGTAATACACGCAATAACCCATCGCCGTCTCCTTCGCTTGAAACTTATGGCATAAGGTCAGAACCGTACAGTCTCCAGGCAGGAACTGCAGCAGCATCGGACTAGAAAAGGCTTCCCTGCACCGGACCCGTAGTGCTTGTAACGTTTTCCGTCTCGGCCTTTACAGGAGCCGCGAGTTCCAGGCTCCCTTCTGAGGACTGGGGAACGGGTGTCCGGTACTTTGCCTCGAGGCGCTGCAATATCTCCATCTCTGCGGAGCGCACTGTCTCTGCTGTCCTCAGTTCATAGCGTCCAAGATAATTGCGCTTCCGGATCTCCTGCTGAATGGCCTGCTCTACATCGCTGAACGTGTGCTCCGGTGAACCCCAGCAAGGATGTTTGAGGGTGTGATGCAGAAAATGCAGGCGGTCGGCATCGGACGTAAACCACGTCTCGTAGAAACCCTGCCGGTCATAATGAGCAATATGCCCGAAGCACATGGAGAGGCGGCTGTAGAGACTCTTCGTGAACAGTTCCCGCTGCCACTCCGATGCGATGAAGTGCAGCAAGGTGTTACCAAAGTCTGCCTTATCTGCGGCCGTCGAAAATGGAGTGGGCACGAAATCGGATGGAAGGAATGGCCCTTTCGGCATGGAATATCTCCACGCAAAGAAAAAGGGCCAGCCGAAGCCGACCCAATTCTTTGCCGTTGATGAAGCCGGAAACGACGGCCTCGTTGGAACAATTCTCCCAACAGCTACAGTAACATTCTTCGCTACGTTTCTTGCTATCCTTTGGGAGCAAAGACATCATCAACGAAGGAAATTCTCTTCATCCAAAGAGATTCATCTGCTCGCCGATGATGGAACCAGTCGGCCAGATCACCTCAGGCTTCTTCTTCGGCTTCGGGTCGGAATGCACCAGCGTCAGGCCAGGCGAGCCTCCGGAGATAGCCACAGAAGATTCGGAAAACAGAGAAGGCGCGGGCAGATTTTCTTCCTGTGCCATCGGCTCCACCAGCTTCGGACCGGCGACGGCCTGCGTTCCCCGCTCGCGCTTGAGTTCTTCCCATATCGCATCGGCCGATTGACCGACTCCACCTTTCTCCACCAACTCGCGTGCCATCGCAGCCATCATGTCATCGTCGGTATCCATCGAGTGGATGCCTTCGCCGGAGAACTTCCCCTCCAGCATCAGCGCCACCAGCATCTTCTTCCCCATCAAGCGAAGGCAGGTCAACTGGGTGGTGGCCGCGTAAATGAAGAACTTCACGCGAACGCCAAGCATCTGCCCGATCCGCCAGGATCGCCGCGAAGCCTGACGCAGTGTATGCAGCGAATAACCTGTCTCGTAGAAGTAGATAGTAGGAAACCAGAGAAGATCGAGACCTGTCTCGACCAGCTTGGGATGACAGATAACGACCCCGACGCCTTCCTTGAGTTGCTTCTCGTACCAGAGCTCGCGGCGCAGCGTCGGCACTGTCTGGCGAAGAACAGCCACTCGGAATCCAGCCTGGCGCAACACGCGCTCCAGGCGTCCAGCAACATCGTGTTCCCCTGTGAATGTGGCGTACACCTGGCAGCGTCGCCCCTGGCGAAGCTCCTCACGGATGTCCGCGATTAGCTCGCGCTCCTTCGCATAGAGAACCTCCTGCGGCAGTTCCGGAGCCTTCGTCACCAGAAACGGCACCAGGCGGCCCTCTTGAGGATCGAAGCGTTTGGCCCAGATCTCCCCGATGCCGAAGGGATGGTCCGGGTAAAGGAGCAGCCGGTGGAGGATAAGACTCATCAGACTGCGGTTGCCGCGATTCTCGCGGAGTGCATCGCGAATGTCCTTCTCGATCTCCTCATAGGCCTGGCCAAGCTCGGCGTCGAGCGAGATCTCATGCACTGTCTCTTCATAAGGAGGAAGGTAGTCGGCGATGTCCTCCAGAGTGACGAATGCCGTCGAACTCATCAGAAACTTGCCGAAGAGTAGCGGAGATGCCCCTGGCTTGCGCGAGACCCGGATTGTGCTCTTGGCGGCGCGGCTGCACGCGTTGTCGGCGTCGGGGATCTTCTCGATGGATTCGAGGACGCCGTAGGTGGCCTGAAAGTCGCCGCGACCCTGGCTGCCTGCCTCGAATCCTTCCTCCACCATCTTCCGCGGTTCCATGCGGTAGAAGATGTGGAAGAGGTCGTCGGCATAGCCGCCCATCATCGTTCCGGTCAGAGCGATGAGCTTGCGGCCGCACCGCCGCAGCACATCCAGATTGTTCCCCTGGGCCGTTTCATTGGCGAGCTGGTGCAGCTCGTCCGCGATGGAGTAGTCCCACCAGCCCTTCATATAGCGGCTGATGAACTCCAGCGGCGCCATGCGCTGGATCTTGTTCCGGTCGGCTTGCCAGAGAGCGGAATGGCCCTCTGTGCCTCCCTTTTCGCGAGTGACAATCTCCTTTAGCTTCACGTCGGCAAAATCGATCCGCGAGAGATATCCGCCATCGGCACACGGAATCGACCGTCCGGTGTCCGGGTTCGTTACGCTCAAGCGGGATCGTCCGGACTCGGACCAGGTATAGGCGTGCTTCCAGAAATAACTCAGTTTGCCCGTCTCTTTGCTAACGATGAAATACGCCGGTACTCGGCAAATCTTTCTCCAGCCCTTACGGCCCATCCGGCGCAGTTCGGGGAGCGTGGTCTTCAACCCGTTGCTGACGGCATGGCCGTTACGCAGCCTCATCTCGACGACGCCATGGGGCTTCGAAGGATCGCCGCCATTGCGAAGATCGTAGAGAACAAATACCCGGGCACGCGGCACGGTCACCAGAACTTCCCGCGCCCACTTTAAAACCAGATGGGGCGGGCACATCGCGATAGCGTTGTATGGTCTCGTCCCGGAGTGAGCATGCGCGATGCCGATCGACATCAGCGTCTTGCCAGTGCCGCATTCACCAACGATGCGAACGGAGTTCGCAGTTTTGAGGTACTTCACCGCTCCGGTGATCGTCATCTCCTGCGCCGGCAATGGTTTGCGCAAAAGCGTCTGCAGCTCAGGCGCGATCGGGTCCTTAGGCCCCTGCAAGGGTGGGTACATCTCGATGATGCGCGACCCAAGCTCCGAGGCAAAGGATCTTAAATAGTCGTAGTAAGTTTCCACGCTGGTCTCCTGTCGCCGGGAAGCGGGGCATCGGCATAGGGGGGAGCCTCGCGGCTCCACCCCTGCCACACCACCGGACATGCGGGTCCGCATCCGGCGGTTCGGATGGATTGAGCTATTTCCCAGCAAACAAGCGTGGAAGTCCAAGCGCGTCGAAGTAGGCGATGGGGAACGCGTAGTTGAGGGCGCGGCTGTTGCCCAAGCGCCACGGGCCATGAGCGCTCCCGGCTGTTTTGGCAGCCAGGTCTGCGTTCACTCCCAGGGCACATAGCTTTCCAAACCGCACTCTCCCGCGTTTCCACTGTTTCCAGATCACGGATCGCAGCCTGTGCCGTATCCAGTGATCCAGAGCCTTCAGCACCGAGGGCGTCTCACAGAAGCCGAAGTAGCTTTTCCAACCGTGTAAGTAGTTGGCTAAGGCTTTCGTCATTTGCTCGATACTGATGCCCCGCGTCCGTTGCGTAAGCTCCCGCGCCTTCCGCTTGAAGCGCGCCAGGGCCTTGGCGGCGATCCGCCGCTTTGGCTGGTAGTGTCCAGAATTTTTCGCACTTTCTGAATTTGTTGAGACTCAGGAAGGTTGTTGGTTGAAGTTGATTTGCATCTGGCCCCCCATGGGGGGCCAGATGCAAAAGGTCAGGCGATGGCTACCACATCGGCCAGGCGGTTCATCTGCAGATAGCGTTTCGTGCCCCACTTGGTAGTGGCGATGTGTCGTAGTCTGGCTGCCACCAGCATCAGCGCGCTCTTGCCGTCGGGGAACGCGCCCACGACTCGTGTTCGTCGGCGAATCTCCCGCATCAGCCGCTCCAGCGGGTTGTTGGTCCGCAGGCAGCGCCAGTGTTCCGATGGCATGGCGTAGTAGCTCAACGTCTCCGCGATGCCGTTCTCGACGATCTCGGCGGCCTTGGCCAGCTTCATCGCGCGCAGCTTCTCCACGACTTGATGGGCTTTTTGCTTCGCCGCTTCCGCGTCTTCCTGCGCGTGGATCGCCTTCAGCATCGCCGCCACTTCCTTCACCCTGCCGCTGGGCACCGCGGTCCATACGTTGCGATAGAAATGCACCACGCATCGCTGCCAGCTCGCCTCCGGATAGAACTCGGCCAGGTTCTCCACCAATCCAAGACACTTGTCGGAGACGAAGAGTTGCACGCCCTTCAGACCGCGCTGCTTCAGATCGCGCAGAAACGCCGTCCAGCTCGGCCCGTCTTCCTTAGCCCCTTCACTCACTCCCAGAATCTCCCGGTAGCCGCTCTGGGCCACGCCGATGGCCACCAGCACCGAGACGTTCTTCACCTCGCCGCCCCAGCTCCGCTTCAGCCATAGGCCATCCAGATAAACGTACGGAAACTCGCCTACCAAAGGCCGTTGCCGCCACTGCTCGATCTTGCCGTAGATCTTCTGGTTCAGATCGCTCACCGTGCTGGCTGAGACCCGCGTACCCCACAGCGCCTGGGTGATGTCTTCCACCCGCCGCACACTCACTCCGGCCAGGTACATCTCGATCAGCGACTCCTCCACGGAGGACTCTCTTCGTCGGTACCGCTCGATGATCGCCGTCTCGAACGGCAGCGTCCGTAGCTTGGGCACCGTCAGCGTCACTTCGCCGGCTCTGGTGTGCAACTGCCGGTCGTAGCTGCCCGCCCGCGTGTCCCTGCGCCCCTCCGCCCGCTCGTACTTCCGCGCTCCGCACAGATGATCTGCTTCCGCATCCAGCAGAGCGTTCAGCGTCTCTTCCACTGTGCTCCGCACCACTTCGTCCAGGTGCGCCCTGATCTTGCCTTCGTCGATCTGCACCACCGGCCCCAGCGGCTTCATCCTGCCTTCGCTCTCCACTCCCACTTCCATCGTTGGCTCCATCACAAGTCCCTCAGAGGCCTCGCTCCTCCTGCTTGTACCAACCTTCCTTAGCCCCACGCAATTCAAATGTGCGAAATTTAGCGTCCGTTATCATTTGGCTCCTGCGCGTTCGAGATGCTGAAGCCGAGGAACTTACGTTCCGCCGGTCTCGCCACCGCGCTCTTGGCTTCGTTGACCTTGAGTTTGAGACGCCGCTGGATGAAGCCGGTGATGCTCCGCTTCACCCGTTCCCCTGCCCGCTGGCTGCCAACGTAGATATTGCAGTCGTCGGCATACCGCACGAAGCAGTGCTTGCGCCGCTCCAGTTCCCGGTCAAGTTCGTCCAGCACGAGGTTCGACAGCAGCGGGGACAACGGCCCGCCTTGCGGCGTGCCCTCATCCACCGGACTCACCAACCCGTTCTCCATCACACCCGCTGTAAGGAACGCCCGGATCAACTTGAGCATCCTCTTGTCCGCGACCCGACGCGCTACGGCAGCCATCAGCTTGTCGTGGTTGACCCGGTCGAAGAACTTTTCCACGTCCAGATCCACCACCCAGCGTTTGCCTTCGGCGACATACTGCTGCGCCTTGGCTACCGCTTGATGCGCCGAGCGTCCGGGCCGGAACCCGTGACTGTGTTCGGAAAACTCCGCGTCCCACCTGCGCTGCAAGACCTGCATGACCGCCTGCTGAACCATCCGGTCCAGCACCGTCGGGATGCCCAACTGACGCATCCCTCCGTCCGGCTTGGGTATCTCTACCCGCTTCACCGGCTGCGGCCTGTAAGTCCCACTCAGCAGTTGTTCGCGGATGGCTGGCCAGTGCTCCTGCAAGTAGCCGGGCAACTGCTCGACCGTCATGCCGTCGATGCCCGGACTTCCCTTGTTGGACTTCACTCGCTTATAGGCCCGCAGGCAGTTGTCGTGCTCGCAGACCTCCTCCATCAGTTGTTGCGGTATAGCCGGACTTTCAGACATGCGCTTCGCCGTGGGCGTTTCAGACCCTCCGCGAGGAGCCGTTGGAGCTTCACTCCGCCCCTCCCCGCCAAAGGCCAGCCGAAGCTGGTTGTTCTGCCGCTTGCCGCTCATCGAGTCGCGCCTCCTACTCGCCGCTTCCTTCCGTTTGGGCCTTCGTCGCTTGCGCGACTACTATGCCCGCTGCTGACTCCTGCCGCAAGATCAGGGTGGATCGCTCCACTCTCAGTTCCGGTTCCGGAACATGCGGCAGACCTCCCGCGATAAGAACGACCGCCTTCAACGCGCAACCGCCGGATTTACAACCAGCGCCCTTGATGGATATGGACTTCGCTGTCATTTGCCAGCTCGTCCAGCGCCGTATGCCTCCTATCCGGTTCTTGTCCATCGGCTCGCGTCTTTGCTCCACGCTTCCTTCAGACCCCACCTCGCGATGACGCCCTTGCGCTTCGCTATCACTTCTCCTCCATCAGGATGTGAAGGGGACTTACACCCCCAAGCTGTCATTCATGCACGGCGTACAAAGAAAAAGACCAGCCTAGGAGGCTGGTCTCATCGTTCTCGATGGGTGGAAGGGACGTTCCTAGTTGCCATGCGCGACAGTATTGCGCTGAGCGTCGGAGCGTTTTCGAATCAGGGTTTGGTGGAGGCTCGAAAGCTCATCGATCGTGTCCGCACCGCTGACATGTTCTGCTTCCGCGCTGGCAAGCCAGGGAAACCGGTCTTCGAGCAGTACGAGAACCATCTCCACAAAGGTCTGAGGCTGGGATTGCTCTTGGGTCATATGTCCTCCATAAGGCCGAAAGGGCGGCCAAATGAGATCTCTCAAACCGGCGCAGCAATCACCGGACGGCAGATGATCGGTCTACCGGTCCCATGTGCCCAAATGGTATGGGTGCTATGCAGTCGGGATATTGATCTCAGGCTGCAAGAGCCTGGTGCATGGTGAACTTCGGCCACAGGACCGGGCCGTTCCTCTCGGGAAACGGTAGACGCCCCGCAGCGCAGGCGCGGCCAATCTGTTCCAGCAGTTCTTCGCGAGTGGCGTGGATTGCGACGGGATCGCATCCGATGCCTGACAGCGGCTTGATCTTGTGGAGATGCTGCAACTCCCCGAGAATATGTTCTCCCCATCGCGGGTCTGCCGGCAGGCCCAGCAGACTCACCAGCGTTGCCCATGTGAGATCAAGGGTATGCGGTTGATAGTTCATGATGAAGGTCTGGCCAGCGCCGCCATTGCTGTGGAGTGCTGCCGAGACCGCAATGAGGTGGCGCAGCGATTGCTTGCGGTCGTGCAGGCTCAACGAGCCGCGATAACAGGAGACGTCCTTACCAAAACCGGCTACCTGCGTCTTCCCGTCAGGGAAGGTCAACGTGAAGGTGTGATTCTCCTGGATGCCCGCCGTAATCGCGCCCACCTCGGCATCATTCCCGAACAGGCTGATGAGATGGGCCTGCCGGTCTTCTCCGATGTAACGGTCAACGTTAAGGAAGATGCGCGTCTTCGTCTTCTCGGTGCTGCGCGCGTACTCAAGCCGCCCCAGCCTCAAGTGTGCGTTCTGCATTCTCCTCCTCCTTCTTTTCCCCGGTGAGCACCTGGGTCTGCCCGTTTTCGTAGATCAGCGCCAGTTCATTCGAGAAGCGCTCACGCTTGTGGACCTCCTTGTAGCCGTCCTCCTGGACCTCAAAGGTGGTAACGCTTTTCACCGTGCGCCAGCGTGCAATATGGCGGTCCCTGCCCTGCCCGAAGACGCCGTTCAGCAGTCCTGCGGTACAGAGAAGTCCGACGTGCCCGCCATGCAGTGGAGTAATAGGCCTGCCACCTGCCATCTCCTCCTTGGGAAGGAGAAAACCTTCTACCTTCTTCCATGAGGGCGAGCGAACAACGAGGTCTTCAATCTGGTCGAGTGGTAGGCCGCGATAAATCAGAGCAGTGGGGGGTGTGGCGGGAACGCTGTAGGGTGCTTCCTCCCCCGTCAGCGTGGGAAGCGGGTTGGTCCAGATCGCCTTCACCAGGGATTCCCGGTTGCGATGGTACGCCTCGCCTGCCATCTTCTTGCGGATTCCGATCAAGGCCACCTGGTCGAAACGGTCGGATTCAGGGTCGGTCAAGCGAAAGACACGGAACGAAGTAAAGTTCGCGGCCAGCAAGGAAGTGCAGAAGTCTAGCTGCTTATGCGGTACTACCATGAGAAGCACTCCGCCGTAGGCGAGCCAACGGTGGGTGTGCTCCAGAAAGAGAAACTCCATCCGTTTGTTGTCCATCGATCCGACCTCGGAGTCGTATGGCGGGTTGAGGTAGAGAACGGAGAAACTCCCGACTCTGGCTTCGGTATCGAACAAATTGCCCTGCACGGTCTCGATTCCCGAGTCCCTGGCGTTCAAGGCCCGATCGGCATCGAGTTCGACGCCATAACGAGACACCAGCGCGCCTTCTGTCAGTTGCAGCAGCGCGGCACCCGTTCCGACACATGGATCGAGGACACTGGCAGACCCCTCAGGGTACTGCAAGAGGTTCCGGAGGCGTGTCCCTTCCGCCTCGGGCAACGGATAGTAGCCGAGTTTGATCCGGCCGACATTTCGCATGCTTTTCCTCCTGGATCTCCATCCGTTGTGGCAATAGCCTCGACTCTATGCTTCCTTCTATATCAAGGAGTTACTGATTTGCTCAGAGATGCAGCACAAACTCATCAATGAGTAACTCGGACTGTTGGCTTCATTCGAGAATCCACCAATAATCCGGGCACCGACCTCAGGACGGGCCAATCGGAAACCTCATAGTTCGATACTCCCAGTTCCAAAGCACGCCGGTGCCGCAGAAGATAAGGTGGACAATTTGCCCGCGGCTTTTACTCTCCGGCTGGCAGGACTTCTTCAATCCCAGCCCAAGGGCCACCTTGAAGCACGAGGTACTTGAGGTAAAGTTCGGAGCCTGTGCGATCTGCCGATGCGAGCAAACTACGGGCAGCCTCCTGAACGCGTTCATCTGTCAGGGTGGAGTAGTCAAAGTTCTCCTCGATCATTCCCTCGGAATGGGGAATATTCAGCAAATCAAGAAAGCTGACAATAGCGGTACGATGCTCGTGGAGAAGATATTTCTTCAGCAGGTCATCCAAGATCGGATCAGGAAGCGACAAGGTTGCCGCCGTCCAGTGGACCAGCCGCTCAATCGGGCTTTTGCGGACAAAGACCTCACGCAGGTTTTTTGCTTTTGCAAGAGAGGCAACGAGAAACTGTCTCTCTGTACTCTTTGACTCAGCCCAAAAAATCTCGCAGACGGCGACTCGGGTCTCATTTGGCAATTGTCGCCAAACACGATTTGCAGAAATTGGCACCAGCGGTCCTCTCATACGTCGAATCTGAAGTATCTGCTCTGATGATAACGGTTGCAGAAAAAGTATGTGTGGACAGCTGTGGGTTCACGCTAAGGCCTGTTGTCGCCAGTCCAGAGGCAAACCAGTGGGGACAACGGCCACTTGCCGTCTGCCGGAGGCTTATCTCAAGACGCAGTGTTTTAGGCTTTACCTTGACCACTTTTGTATCTACGCCAGATGAGCAGGCAAGGCGGCCCAGCCGTTGAATCACCGAACAATGCGCACACCCCTATCCCTGAGGGCGTCTAGCTGCTCCGCGGGTATGCCTTTTATAGCGGCGAGCGACAGGGTGTTAAGCGATTTGCTATTCAGAAGCGAAGCTACGCTGTTTATGGGAAGGTTGGCCAATCGAAGTTCTGAGAGGTTCGGCAGCGTGGAAAGCTCATCTATGGAGTGAAACTGGTCCGTGTATAAGGTTACCGACCGGAGCTCCCGGCAGCTTTTGAGGAATGCGATGTTCCTGAGGTCGTATTGGGTTATTGTCAGTTGATTCAATTCCTTTAGCGTGCTGATCGCGTCGACATTATCAAGATGCCCGTATTGCGCGAGGCTGGTGAACTGCATATAAAGAGTTTTCAAATGTGGAACTTTGCTCAGCCCTCCAAGGTCCATGGGACTACCGTACAGGTAAAGCGCTTCGAGATGATCATCGATGGGAAGCTTGTTGGTGTCGATGGCGTATTCGCTCATGAGGTAAAGAGTGTGAAGCGCAAGCGGCTTGGTTAGGCTCATCAACGATGGAAGCTCTGTCTCGCCCACATGCAATTCTTCAAGCTTTGGAAACTGTTCGACAATCGTCAAATCAGACGAGAAAGTATTCAACAAGCTGAGATAGCGTAGTGAAGTAAGACCTTGGAGTGACCTAGTCGTACGTAGCGGTGTTGCGGTCAGGTCCAACCGATCGAGCCCTGTCAAATGACTTAGGAAGTCAGTTGATATGGGACGATCCGCATTCAGGTTCAATGTCTTGAGTTCCTTAAGATCGCCCAAAGGCGAGAGGTCTACATATCCTCCGTTGTCGAACGGCACTTGAGAGATGCCGAGCTTTTTGAGGTGGGTAAATGTTCTCAGATCATCCACGCTCGTGAGATTGCTGGCTCCAATCCAGATATCGTCGCAAACGTTTGCCATTCCAAGTAGGTTCAGCCCGGACAAGTCAGGAATGGTTTGAAGCCGCAATGCGATAGGACGACCGAGAGCGACGAACGCTGCTGTCGCCTCCCTCATATCGGGAAGCGGCTGATTGGAAAGCTCGAAAAACTCCGTCCCATTTTCTACTTGTCGTTTCCACCCTTGTTTCGTCAGCCGAGCTAGAGCGAGTAGCTCCTTCTGATCGTCAGGTTTCGTGCCTTTCGTTGTTACGGGATGATCATGTCTAAATTGATTGCGCGTACCAATAAATCCGGCAGGCCCAAAAAGCAAGAAGCAACCCAAATAGGCGACTGGCTTGAGCCTTATCAAGTTGGATCTGAATGGAACTCTTTGCACAGCCCAGAGTGTCGCGGCTAGCGAGGTGCAGTAGATGAGCAATGAAAGAACCCAGCCGACCTGAACACCATTCTCTTGAAGCGCGAAGAAGAATAAACCGAAGATCCCTAAAATCAAGCTCGCGAAAGCGAGCGGGTCTGCCTTTGTGTTTGGTGAAGCCTCGGCGAAATCGACTTTATTGATAGGAGGCAGCACAACGGGCTCGTCGGCTTCAATCTCAGGGCGAGAGGGGAACGGCCCAGTTTTCCGTCCGGGAGGTTTGGAGTCTGGCGGTTTGGCTTTCCTTCTGCGCGACATATCTTCTCCGAGCCGTATTCCCATTATCGGCCAACAGACATTCACTGTAATCGCGGTTGACCCAGCAAATCGAGACTTGTCTTCACAGGTTGTTGCCGTCCCAATTACCTCCTTCAGGAGCTGATGAATTCACCCGACAGCGAGCTCCAGAGGATTAGTACCGGAAAACGCCGATGTAGCCGGGCGGAATTCTGGCTTCACCCCAAATCGCCAATGCACTCATTGAACGTTGGTTACGCGCGAATCTCAGGATTACTCCTCGAAAACACCAATCGCGATTACGATCTTCAACTGAAGACGGCACCGCGCGTATTCGTGTCACCATGCCAACTTTCCGGTACTAATCAGCGGAGAGACCCAGACGGGCCTTGTCCAAGTTTGACATGAGCCGTACTCCACGTTTGGTAGGGTGTCTTTACGGTTCAAGGTATCGGACTTCAGGAGCCTTGAATGCATTGGACTCAACGACACCAGCACTTATTGCGGCTCGCGAAAGAGCAGAGGTCAGTAGCGCGTTAGCCCACCTTGGAAAATTCGGACCAGTGATAATAGATTGGATCAGAATCGACAAATCAACCAATAACGCGACACCATGCGGGGGACAGGGAGTACAGACATCTGCGCTGGAGATACTATCCTTTTCATAGTTACCGTCGATCACGGTTATGGCTCGGATTTCGCATTCATGGCTGTAGCAGGTTCTCTTTTGCAAAACGGCGGTGAACGGCGAGACCTTACCCGGGGCCAAAACTTCCGAGGGGGCTTCAGTGTGGTCTCGATACTCGACCTTTCCAATGACCACGCTTTCCTTGGCGGTTTTCAAGGCTAGTTTGAGCCGTCCGATTGTGCTTTTAATAGCTACCCCATAGATGGAAGTTGTATATAGCCTCCACATAGCGATTGATTCGCTTGGTCCGGAGTACCAGCAGTTGATCCCGAAACACCCAAAGGTCTCCAGATAGTTCTGTATCACAGTGCCGCTCGCCGATCCAGAGCTGACTTGAATGCCACGCGATAGGTCACGACTGATAACTGCTTCCCATTTATCCTCGAATTCTTCGAGCAAAGCGAAATACAGATTTTGCTGCTCTAGCATGATGAGGAGTTTCGGCAGATCTATGTACCTCCAGATCACAAGATCATCCGCGGGAGATGGGACCAAGTAGTTCTCTATGTAAGGCATAGCACGAGTATATAGCTCCACTAGAGGGCTTCAGTTCATCACGAACGCAAGAATATCCGCCTCAGGTTATCGCGTGAGGTCGCATAAGTATCGGTAAACGCCGATGTCCCTCAGAACCAGGTAACCGGGATCCCGGACACTGGCCGACTTCACGTTACCATCCACCTTTATCTTCACTGTCAGCGAACCAGCTTTAGAATCTCTAGTATGAAAAGCCCTGAACAGTTCATGCCCGCTATTGAGGCATGCCTTCAAAACGCAGAAAGACTGATCGCCGCCTCCAAAGCCAGCGCCATACCGGGAAGCTACCATATCGCCTTCCACCTGGCGACAATGGCGATAGAGGAAATCGGCAAGTCCTCGATGATCTTCATCGACGCCCTTGAGCGCAAACCCGTCGGCGGCGACGAAGAGACCAACACGCCGCTAAAAGGGATCGATGACCATGAACGCAAGCTATTTTGGGCCATTTGGCTTCCTCGCCGTGAGAGCCTTCTCAACTGGCGCACTATCCCTGCGGCCATGGACTTCGCGCGCGACCTACACAAGGACCGACTAGACACCCTATACGTGGACCCGGCGAATCTGAACCGTCCGACCATTTCGGAACAGCGAACGAAGAGCATTATCGCCGCAGCAGAGGCGCGCCTGAACATGGAGCGTCTCAAAGAATTTCGTGCCTTGGGCAAGGAAGAACAGGAGTTGATGCACTGGTTCTTTGCAGCCATGGACGACCCGCGCCTGAAGCCGATGATCTTCTCCAAGGGGAGCGCCGACAAGCAGGCGGAGCTCGGTGACGACGTAGGCGGGTGGATGAGATGGCTCCGCGACACATTTACGGAGGCCGATCGCAAAAGCATGGAACTGACCAACCTTGAAATGATGCGCGTCCCAGCGCAAGGTGAGGAAGGCTGGGAAGATAAGTTTGAGATCAAGCTCCGGCTGAAGGCGTGGTCCCATTCGATCCGGCAGAACCAATTCAAAGAATGGAACATTGGCATCGATAAGCTCAAGCTGGCGAGCGGCAGCGGTTGCAACGAGTTGGTCGTAACCCTACTTGTTCCGAAGCGCATTGCCACCCAAGATCTGTGGAACATGGGCTGGCAAAATACCTATGCCTTCCTCACGGCGCTCAACATAGCCACGATGGGTTTCTTTTGGTGGTACACGCCAGAATACGTCTCGCGCTATTTTGAGAAAATCCGCGACATTGAGCACGATAGCGAGATCGTCATTGACCGTACACCCATGCTGAAGATTGTATGGCCCAACCAGGCACTGAAGGCCCCAGATCTGAACAACGTTGCCATCGTTTTAAGCTTTATCGGAAAAGCGAACCAGCAGCAGTTTGAATCGACACACCGCTACTTTCGTACGCTCGGCCTGATGGCAAAGAATGACATCTTCTATCAGTTCGAGCCGAACATCTTCACTGAATTCATGTCGGCGCTGAAGGACGCGATGCAGGCCTATGGCGATTGGGATGGCAAGTCGGAAACCGTCGAAGCCTCGGTAATTGGCTTTTTCGATGGCATACCGACGTCACCGGAATTCACGGAGATGGTACGTGACTTCCTGCACGTCCTCGATCAGATGGTGGCGAACAAGATCGTACCGAGGGTCATCACCCTCGACGACGCTGTGAGGGCCAAAATGGTTTTCGACACCTATATTAAGGTGAAGTCGCAGCGGTGGTGCACGGGCGAATTGGCGAAACTTCACAGCAAGATCGATCTTCCGACTAACCTCTGATGTCCGCGATTTTAGCTTCTGCCTTTGTAGTCAAAAGACAAGTCGGGTCATTACTCCTCATAAACGCTCTAGCAACCAGCAATCGGTTTGGGATCGGTTCTCAACGAGTGCATCATCGCCCATGCACTCAATGAGCGCGCCAGATGCAAAGCTATGCCGCTCTTACGTTTTCAAGCTGCAGAAAAGGGATAATGTCACCCGCTGCGGCCGGTCCAGGTTCTGGTCCAGAGGGTGGCCCATCGATCAACCAGCGAAGGCTCAGGATCGCCTCACTTCCACAGACCCCGCAGCGGAAATTGCCGGAGTTCGAAACTCTTTCGCAGTTTTCACAGTAAACCGCTCCCTCCACCGGGATGCTAACCAAGGTGGATTTGGGACGAATCATCGTTACCTTGCTCATGGAGATGCTCCTCTCAAAAGCAACGAGCAGCCGAGGCTGCCCGTATCGATCGCGGGAAGTCAAAGAGGTCTCTTGCGTGCACTTACCGATGTCGCGTGCTGGATTTGACCGCATGAACCCTGCCGCCAATCGCGGTACGGGTCATATGCCGCCACAGACAAGTTTCCGGTCGGAACTGGTCAGAGCGCAGCCATACAAAGGATGGAGTCAGGGATCTTCGGTGCGTCTTCGGATCAAACTTCGAAAACCTCATCCATTTGATGATGGCCTGCCAACGTTTCAAAGATCGTATCCGCTGAGACAAGCGCAACTACGGACTGCGACGAAGAACCGACGTCAAGCAAGACGTATGCCATGAAGCCGCAAGGCTTCGAGAAGATCCGGATCATCCTCCATCAGATCCTGCGACTCGGTTTTTTCGAGGGAAAACGGTTCAAAGAGCGCCCAGTTCTCCAATGAGTGACCATAGCGGGAGCGGTAGAAAATGCCCGCAAGATTCAGCCGGTACGCCTGCCTCGAAGCCAGTTGCGTAAGGCGGCGCGGCTCGGCGGCCTCTAGTGTGCTGAGATCGATGTCCTTCATCCCGAGTCTGAGTGCATCGCCAGCCAGCAGGTTGCGCAGATGGCTCACCCATCCCGCCGCATAGATATCTGCATAGCTTCCCTGGATGACTGCCACTCCCATCGTCCGCACGGCAAGCCACTCCCGAGGCAGGGTTCCGAGAGGAATGAAATCGTCATCCCCGTCAATTGATTTCAAATCCGTGAGCAGCGATAGATCTGGTCGAAAGCGGGCTAGCGTCTCCAAGAAACATGCCAGCCGTTGGGACGAAGCATAAAGAACTCGGTAATAGCCCTCGGGATCGTCAAACCGGTTCCCGAACGTTCCATCGGCATGGGCCAGAAACCACTCCGGCGGTTGCCAGGCATCCGGGTGCCGGCCGAGCCGGTAGACCGGAGCATGGGGCTGACGAATTTCAAGGTCCATAGAATTAGCCACCAGCGAGAAATGCGCGAGCCGCACTTAAGATCGACGGCGCAATTGCGTCAATGTCATTCTCTCGCAAGAGACGCAGTGGAACACGGTCGCCGAGTTCTGGATTCACACCCGTCAGCCAGGCCTGAACAACGGCAGGCGAATCACGTTCACTCAAGGTGCGGGCCAACTGAAAGGTGAACCGGAGACGAGCTTCCGCATCACCGTAGATGTCGCCGCCAGCAATCCATCGATCCACCGCACGCGCATCCTTCACTCCGGCAATATACGCCGTCAGTTTACGCCCGATGATTTCGACAAGCTTCTCGACAACCGCTGCTAGCGGGAGCCTCAGAGCCTCTCGGTGGGCGAAAAGATCGGGCCGTGGAAGGGATGCAGTAGCCACAGGAGGGACCTCCATAAAGATATCCATTTACAGTATGCCATAATTACATACAAATCACAAGAAAATACCGCCACAATAGCGCGACAGTGCCCAGCACGAAGTTAGGCCCTCCCTAGTAACAGCGACTTCCCCACAGTTCCCGCAGTTGCACCGTCTTCGCTAGCGATTTGGAGGCGCGGCTCTTTCGAACTGTATCTTACATAGGTATCTGCGGCTCCGCAGGCAGCATCTTCGCCGCCCGCAGAGCCACGTTCAGGCAACCCGTTGCGATGCCAGATTCTCGAGTTCACCTACCAGTTGCTTTAATGCTTCCAGGTTGCGGATGGTCGTCATCGACCGGACCTGCAGCCGATCCAACGCCGAGACGAACGCGGTATCGCCGACCTCTTCGGCGAGCGAGTGAGCTTTGCGGATGCCCCGCGACGCGCGCTCCATCACATCCGCAACGCTCAACTGAAGCTGGGCATTGGGGATCGCATTCGCCCGCGACGCCTGCGCGACCCGCCTGAGAATCTCTCCGTAGATGGGATCGCCGAGGATTCGCCGGAAGCCTTCGATCTTCGCCGTCGTCTTCTGGTCGATTGGGCCACGTTGCACTACCGGCGGACGCGGCCCGGTGGCAGCGTTGTTCTTGCCCGCGAGCGAACCCGGCTTAGGCAGTGCCCACTTCGGGAGGGTCGGAATCTGGAGCGGCTGGCGATGTTCGTTGAGCGGCACCCACATCTCCGCGAAGTTGTAGAGATAGCGCCCCAGGCCGAAGCAGGTACACGCGCGCTTGAATGCCTGCGCTTCGGCGGCCGTCATTGCATTCTGCTCGTCGGCCCATGCCTCTCCGCTGCCGGTATGGCAGCCGATGCCCTGAATGGTCAGCGTACAGGTAGCGAGCACCTTGCCGGTGGGGATGACTTTGTCCCGCTTCATCCGGCTGATCGCCGAAACTGTCGAGACGTTGTAGGTCCTTGTCCAGCCACTGGGAGTAAAGATCTGGTTGAGACGGTCGGTGTAGGCTCTTGGGTCCGCAAACGCAATCACGGCTCCCCGCCTCCCGTCCTGAGTTGTGTGTGTGACCCGCCACTTGATCTCGGATGGATCAAACGGCTCGGCCAGCTGCGCAAGCAGAGCATCAAGCCCCGGATTGCTCTTTGTTTCTTCGGTCGCCATTGCTGTGTCTCCTCAAAGAAATAGGCGCTCCGAAGAGCGCCTTAGTCATTGACCTCGAAACCAACCTCAAAATGGGATGTCCTCGTCCGTGATTCCCTCGTCGGCGTAGGCGTATTCCTCCGTCGCAACCGACCCGGACTGTCCGTAATTGCCGGCGCTGGTGCGTGCTGAGTGGCCATTGCCGTTGCTGCCTTGACTGCCGCCCAGCAAAGTCAGTTCGTCCACCAGAATCTCGGTGCGGTACTTCTTGGCGCCGGTCTCCTTGTCATTCCAGGAGCGGGTCTGGATCTTTCCTTCGATGAAGAGCTGCGTGCCCTTTTGCACGTAATCCCGAATGACTTCGGCTCGCCGACCGAAAGCAACCAGGTTGTGCCATTCGGTTCTGTCTCCCCAATTACCCTGGCTGTCTTTCTGCCGGTCGGTCGTGGCGAGAGAAAAGCTGGCGACAGTCATGCCGCTGGCTGTGGATCGAATCTCAGGGTCCTTACCGACGTGTCCGAGAAGAAATGCTTTGTTGGTACCTTTTGCCATGGTGATACCTCATCCTATCCATGTGTTTCAGTTGCGTACATGTTCCAGCGCAATAGAGCGCGTGACCTCGATATAGCTCCCTTCGAAATAGAGGTAGAAGCTCTGGCCGTCTCTGCCGATGTTGAGGTATCGCCGTGTGAGGCGGTTCTTGTAGAGTTCAATCTCGCCGGATCGCCCCATATACATGTAGTCGGAACATTCCTCGCGCGTAAGCACACGCTCAAGCGGAAACCAGTTCGGCTCTCCGACTTCAATGGAACAGTTCTTTACTTCGCTCATACAGCCACTCTTGAGCGAACGGGAGGTGGCATACCAACATGGGCGTGCTGGCAACCGATGCAGCAGACCGCCGCGGTGATCTTTCTGGCCGCTTGTTCGAATTGCTTCGGCAGTTCGAGGACTTCGCCCGCGCGGGTGTAGAAGATGGGAGCCAGTTGTCCCCGCAATTCTTTGTGTTCCTGCTTCCAAAGCTCGACCGGCAAAACACCGTCTCTTCCACGGAAGAGCATTCTGGAAACGATCTGCGGACGTGTGCGTTCAGACGGCAGCGACAACGTATGCAGAGAGATTGCCAATTCATACGTCCGCATCGTGCGCAATATTTCGATTCGGACCAGGCTTTCAGCAAGGAAGATCGCATGACGGCCGTTGACCGCAAGAGAATCAATCGACTGTAACCACGGTAAGGCATCCCCATCCGGAGCCAGAAAGGCGCACACGCGGCCCATGTCTGCCACCGCGCCGCCGGACTCGACGCCGCGCAGGACGTAGCGTTTTGCGCGGTGCTGGTGTTCAATGGAGACCCCAGGTGCGCAATAAATCCCCCGCTTCTGGAGCGCCTTCAGCGTGCTTGCCGGAAGCGAGAGACCATGAAGCGCCTGGCGGGAAGTGTTGGGAGACGGTTTCCGGTTTTCAGAAAGGATTGCCATTCTCCCCCCCTAAGCCATCGCACGCTTGCGAATGGGTTGACCTAAAGCAGCCCGGATTTCCTCTTTGGTACATCCGGCGCGGCAGACGTAGAAGCGGGGATCGGAGATCTTGATGCCGAGATTGTTTCGCGACTGGTCCCTTCCGCCCTGGGCGCAGGATGGGCATTGCGCCTGCCAGTTGCGGCTGTCCTGCTTTCCGGTAGGCCGCACATAGTCGAGGATGCGGAACTCGCGGTAACCGGCATTCGGACTGCGCGGAATGAATGGCACCGGTTCGGGCGGCCGATAAGCCTGTGGCAAGGCCATCCCTTGCGTGAGGGCTTCCAGTTCGGCTGCGGTAAGTTTCTTCAGCCCCTGCAGGTAGGCCAGTTGCGCTTCAGGAGTCAGATCCGCTTCGTAAAACCAGTAGCGGCGGTTGCTCTTCCGGTGGACGCCAAGCGGCGCCCGGATCGCATTCCCATAGGCTCCATCCTTGATTTCATCCTGCCTCGGGAAGACCTCGATTCCCTCTTTCAGCCCACCACCTTTGACGGGAACGCCGAGACGGAGCGCTAGGTTGTAGATATAGATGCGGCACTGGGACGCCAACAACGGCTTCTCTCCGAAGATCCAGAGATGGCCGCCGCGGCGGGACTGTTCGAGGGCCGCTTCTACGCCGTCCTGTTTCAACTCCCACTGCAACTGGAAGAGCGCTTCGAGCGAACCGTCGAAGTCGGCATCAATTGCCACCCACTTCGAGCTCTGGGTCTGCGGGTTGATGGCGTACAGGTTGATGGTCAAGTCGCCATTAAGGTGCATCCTCACCACGCTCGCGTCCAATGGCCGGGTCTGCCTGATATATGGCACAGTGCCGTCCGGCAGCGGTTTCTGTCTCTGAATTCCGTAGGCCAGACGGTTCACGAACAGCTTCATGAACTCCTCAGCGGTCTGGCGGCTTACACAAAAGTGATCAGGCATAGCCGGAGCCTCCTTCCTCAGTTGTGCGGTTGTACCCCGGCTCCCAAACTCGGTCAAATTTACCGGGAACGGCGAAACGAACGTCTTGTGGACCGTCGTTCGCCGATTCCGGCTGCTAGTTTCTAGGCAGCAAGGGGCTTCGACACCACCACGATCTTGACCGTGTGTGGCGGGATCGCGGAGGCCGGGAGTTTTGAGTTCTCAGGGAAAATCCGGCGGGGTCTATCTGAGGCACCGCAAATAATCCCATTGACCCGCACAATGCTGCGATTGATGGATCGAATACGACCTACAGACATACGCATGGCGACTCCTCCTGGAGTTGAAGTGGGTTGAATCAGATTGTTGAGTGGACAAAACGAGGTGAGCTAAGCGTCGGCCGACTGCAATTGGGACAGCAGCAGGCCCGGCTGCTCGACGTAGCTGAACAGCTTGTACTCCGAGAAAACCCGGTCGAATTGCTCGGAGGTGAACTGGTCTTCGCAGCCTTCGAACGAGAGCATGTACCAGTCGTCCCGCAGCCGGTCGAAAACGTAAATCGCTCCGGATGCGGCGTTATTGGGAACCATCTGCAGGAGCAGGACGCCCTTCGGCGTCTGTATCCAGCGGGTGGCAATGGCTTCCCCGACATCGAGGAAGGCGGAGACGGTCTGTTGAATGGTGCTCGCGGCGCGATCGCGCCAGTTGAACATCTTGTATGCGGACATCTTTCCTAAGCTGCGTTGCATGGTGACTCTCCTCTCTTTGGTGATGGGTTGAAGGGCTGTGATCCTATTGGGGCCGGCCACGTAGTGTGACAATCCAGACCCTGGCGAGAGATCCGAGCAGGGCTGCGAACAGCAAACTCACGCCGAGAAACCAGAGCGGGTAGTTGGCTGTTACGCGATAAAGCGTTCCGCCAAAGACGGCAATTACACCGGCGTTGAGAGCAGTCAGCAGAACACTGACCGCGACACGTAAGGCGAAACGACCGGAAGGGATGGATACATCTGCGGCTGCAGTGGAGGCGATGGAACGGAAATTGGGCATGGGAATTCCTTTCTGTGGTGGCACAAAGTGCCGGTTGGGTTGAGTAGTTGGGGGAGCAGAGGCGGGATCAGCAAAACAATTCCGTACGGTCTGACAACTGACGGTTGGTGTCTGCAGGTGTTGCAAGCACGGCATGCCGGACTCCATGGCCGTGGCTCAACCATGGGCGGCAAGCAAATAAGGCTGGAGAGATAGGAGGGATTGAGAGCGAGGATGTTCCGTCAGAAGCAAAAGCATTGGCACGATGCTTCCCCGGTACATGCAAATCTGGCACGTCACAAACGCACCCAAACTGCGGCGGAGGCAGAAGATTTCTGTCCGAACCCGGTGTCAGGCATCACCGTTTACGCTGGAAATTCGCAAACTTCCTGCGGATCAGATCCAGCCATCGGTAGGCTTCTGCCCGCTGTTGTGCGCACCCAGACGCAGGCCTTCATGCTCATCCACCCAGTCCCCGCAATCCGAGACATGTACAAGGGGATAGTCAGATTCCAAGTGCCTCAGCGAGCGGGACTTACCGAAGGCCAATTTTGCTCAATGGGAAGGAATGTCACGGCAATGGGACGTCAAACAGGCGCGCATCGGAAAGAGTTTGAGAACACGATGGGATGACAAATGCGGACAGAATTAAGCCAGAAGTTAAGCCGCAAAGAGGGCGCGAAAGGGGATGACTTCAGAGCCGTCAGCGGCAAGAAGAGTGTTTGTATCCAGCAGGTCTCGACGGAATGAGTCGCTGAGAGCAAGTCCAATTCGTTTCGCTGTCCCACGCATTTCGAGCGCAAGCAGATAGAGAACATCGCGGTCGGAGGTGAGATAGAGCACTACATCGACTGTCCGGTCGCGACCAAGCATCTCCCGAATCTCCCGATATCGGGCGGATGCCTTGGCGGTCCGCTCGTACTCTATCGCAAAGGTCCGCAGCTCGCGCTCCACCAAAATCTCCGCAACCGCATCGTAATCTTTTGCTACCCCGCTCTCCAGCACCAGGTTACGGGACGCTATTTCAAGCTCACCCAACCAGGATCGAAGAATGCCATGTTTCGCCAATGCCAACCGAATATTGACCAGTTCCATGGCATGCGGAATTTGAGTTGGGTGGATAACCCGACCGGTTGTGGACGGTAACGAGAGCAGATAGTGGCCTCTCGATTCGAGCACCCGCAGACCCAGCGGCGTGATTGCAAAGACCGGTTGGCCGCGAAAACGGTCCTGTTCAAATCGCCGGATGAGACCATGTTGCTCAAGCCGGGACACTCGCCAGTTCACCACACGGCGCACTTTCTCAACTCCTTCCAGCAGCAAAAGCTCACACAGTTGATGGAAGGAAATGGCACGCGCATTTCTAACATGCAGCAGGACGGGGATATCCCGCTCGTCTGAGATCGCGACATAGCCCTTGAAATATCTCATTGACAGGCTTCTTCCCCGCAACTGGCAAGCAAAAGGCGGTTGCCAACTGCATCAACCTTCCACCTCCCCAGATCGGTGCAAACCCAATCCTCAGCGCCTATCAGCAGCATCGCCTCGTACCTCGAACCATGCATACTAACGGATATGGGCTGCACGCCAGGCGACCTCCAGCCCGGCTGGTCGAATTGAATTGCACCATGGTTGGCGGAATTCAGGGTAACGAGATAAGCATCCGGCGGGGTTGCGGCTGCGACCCGTGCAAACAACAGATGGACTCTTCCGGCGAATTGCTTTGGCCCTGAGCACAGAAATGTCCGCCCGACGGCGCGAGATGGAAACTCCGGATCAAAACCGCTCTTTGCGTTGAACCGGATCTGGCCGGGATAGATGGCGCTGTGGCGAAGGCGCCTGCCACAGCGCAGGGCGGCAGCATTAAAGTAGGCTGCCCTCCGTCGAAAGCAGTAGGGATCGCTGCTGTCGCGGGAATGCATCACCCACCAGTTTGTCCCGAAGCTGATCACGCAGACACGCATGCAGCGATCTCCGCCGTGAGTGTGTCCAGAACGGCACGTGTCTGAAGCATTCTTTCCCGGCCACGAAGGCAGTGCAGAAACCAGCAACGCTCAAAGAAATATCTGGGTAATAGCAGATTTCTGTCGCGGCAGTAGAGGAGGAGTTTGTCGAGTTCTACCATCGAGCGCGTAAAGGCAATGTCATCCTGGCTCTCCGGCCCGAGTTTCTCGCAGAGGTGCTTCTCCCAGCCCGCTGCATCGAAGTCTCCTTCAATACCGTTCTTGTACCCAGTCCAGAGCGCGAAATACGGGTTTCTGCTTGTCAGGTAATCCAGCAGTTCCTGGACCTGTTCCCGTGGAGATACGGGAAGGGCTGCATCAGCCGTAACCACTTCAGGCTGGGCCTGGGTGAGCAAGAACGCTGTAAGACTAGCGAAGATTCGCTGGTTTAAGGACTCCAGCCGGTTTGTCCGCTCTGGGTCATGAAGAGCGTGAATGCTCTTCAATTCCTGCGTGAACTCGATGGGAAACGCCTGTTTGCGGAGCTCATAGAAACTCTTGAACAGTTCTGTGCGGCCGTAGGCGAGCGCGTAAGGCTGCCCGGCGGCGGGAATGTTCTCTCGCACATAGGAAAGCCATTCATCGTGGCTGCTGAAGCTGGAGGGAGTCTTATTGTCCATTTCGCCCTTTCTATGCGCCTTTAAGAGAGCCGTTGCGCCGGCGCTCCTGATCGAGCAAAACCGTTGTCTGGTTGAGACGCTGTTTGAGATTCTGTTCGCTGTTCTGCAGCGCTTCGACACGCCGCTGCAGCAACAGATTGCTTTGTTGAAGATTGGACAGCTCACCGTCTTTTGCTTCCGAAGGCGTACCGATATCCAGGCGGAGCTGCGTCGCGCCGCCATTCGATCCGGCAGCCGCGCTCTTCTCGGTCAGCTTGCGAACGTTTCTGCCCAGGCTCCCATTGCCCTCTTTCCCCTGTTCCGCGGCTTGCGATTTCAGCAGCAACGCCCGTTCTACGTCGGCATTGTGGGTCTCAACCAACCGGTTGAACTGCTCCGTCCGGCGTTCGATTTCGATCCGGTCGCTGACACGGCCATTCCATAACTCCGCAATAAAGGACGCGGCAATAACTTCCTTCTTGTCCGCAGATCGCCACTGCAGGAAGACAACAGCAACCGTTCCGATAAGCAGGAGAAGCGTCACCACGTTCGACCAGAAGTACAGATCGTCGATCGTGTGCTCCACTACGGTGTCTCTCTCTGTCTGCATGGAAGAGCCATAATCTCTTCCATCCGGATTGATCTTGCCGAGAACGTAATCGAAGAAACCATCTTGCCTGTGCGCCGAATGGGCTGGAGCCGCTGATGGCCGGTTCTGAACCTGACCAAATAGCGCCGCTCCGGACAAGCAGAGGAGTGAGAACACAACCAGAGACGGGATCGCCGGGAAACGTCGCATGTTATTCCCCTGGTATGGTATCGAGCGAAATGCCCGCCGTCCTTCTGCGCCGCTGTTTCCGATTTTCCGCCTCTTTGAAACGCAGGTTGACCCCAATCTCCGGGTCGATATAACTGTGCATCTTCGGATATAAATGCGGAGCGAGACCTTTCAGACGGAAGCTCGGCGCACGGCGAACATGCAGATGGGAGTAGCGAGTGCCTTCCCGGCTGTCGACCATCAGGATCTCCATCTGACCGACTGGGAGATTCTTGATGTGCTCTTCCCGCGCTCGCGTCTCCTTGATATCGCTCTCGCTTCCCGTCCCGGTTTCGGTGTACCTGGCCGAGAAGATACCCGTTCTCCGGACCGATAGATTGCGTCGTTTCGCCGCAATCTTGGCCGACGCCTTGAGAAACCACTGCGCGGTATTCTCCTCCGACACGTTCATGACCATCTTTGTGCCGGGGGCGGATGAGACCTCGTCCGAAAACGCCTGACTTACCCTTTGCAACTGGGGGAGGCTTTGGAAGGAGAACAGAAATGAGACCCTGGCGCCACGCGCGGTTTGCAGCACCTGGGTAAATCCCGGATAAGCGAAGGGCGCGAACTCATCGAGGATGACGGAGAGCATCGGCTCGTCCGCGTCCCGGTCGCCGGCGGATTGCGCATAGCGTTTGCCCACCATGAGTTGAATGTTCTGGAGAAGGATCTTGCCCAACGCCTCCACCGCGCGCTGATTGCGGTTCGTATTGAGGGACACAAACAGGATCAGGTCTTTTTCGAGAACGTCATCGAGTGTCAGCAAGTCCTGGTACGAACCGGTCACAATCGAGAGTTCATCTTCCAGGAAGCTCAACAGCTCGTTCAATAACCCCTGGATTTTCTCCACACGCTCCCGGTCGGCGAGCGACCGTTGCAGCATCCGCACCGACATCTCGAAGTTCAATCGCTTCTGCATGGAGATGCCTGGCAAACTGGAAAGGCGAGCTTTCGCTACGCCGATCTGTTCCTGCAACACGTTCTCGTCGAGCGCCATGACCAGCACGTCATAGACGTTGAACAGCTTGCCGGTGTACTGCAGGATGCGAACCAAATCGGAGAGATAAGCCTCCTGGTGTCCTTTGAAGAAGTCCTCCCGCAACCCGAACGACCGGAAGATGAAGTTGACATGCTCCTGATAGGCGTCGTCGAGTGCATAGAAGGGGTTGTACCGCGCAGACTCCGCCGGGTGCGTTGGATCGAGCACCCGCAGGTCCTGCAACCGCCCGGCAGCCTCGATGTGCGGCAAGAGCCGGTCCAGGAACTCGCGCTCCCCCTTGCCGTCGAAGATGATCATCGGCATCTTCCGGTTGCCGAATCGGCGCGTCAGGTCCTGGGAGATGATGTTTTCAAGGAACGTGGACTTGCCTGCACCAGTTCCACCGACAATGACTCCGTGCTTCATTCGCACTACGTCGGGCCACAGCCACGGCTCTCTATGGACGTTGTATCCGAGCAGCGTAGCTGCATTCCGGTTGGCGTCGCGGGCGATAGATGCATCTTTTGTTCCCAGGATGAAGACCGGCGGGTGCGGCCAATTTTCTTCCCGCTTCCTGCGCCTGCCAACGAGTTGAGCGGCTACAAGGCCTCCGCCGAAGAAGAAAATGGCGCAGTTGATAAAGATTTCGAGGCACTGCGCGTTACGAAGATGCAGCCGCGATGCTGCAACATACCAGCAAAACGCAACCACCGCACAACCTATCAGCACGAGGACGCCAACAAGGTCTTCAGGTCCGGTCTGATACCGGCGGGGTTGGTCGTAGGTGGGACTCATCGATGTCCTCCAAATGTGAAGTAGAAAAAGACGCCTGCCAGGCCACAGATAAGGACAGGCACGAGAATCAGCAGTGGATTCGGCTTCCAGCGCCCCTTTTCATCAACCGGCTTGAGTCCGTCCGCGAAGAAACGTAAGAGCGCCTTCTGCAGGTTCGATTCCGGGTCGTTGCGGTAGATGGACCTGAGCGCAACGCGCACTTCCTCCGGCGAGACATGGCCCTGCGCGTCCATAATTACAGGACGGCCTCGACCGTCAGTGGCTGGCTTTGGCCGGCTCCGAAGTTCAGTTGATAGAGTTGCGGCGGATTACTCTGTGAGCTTTTCACGCTGATGACACCGGTAGTTTTCTCTCCTGGGGCAAGATCGCGGGCTACGGACTCTGCCTGTATCACGGTAAGACTGGCGCTCTGTTTTGCTTTAAAAGCCTCGAAGGTATGCGGCGAAAGCTGATGATTCCGCAGACCCAGCAGTGAGATGGGCTGTTGCGTTGGGAGCGGCGCAGAGACATCCGGAGTGGTCAGCCGGAACGGAGCCCTGGTCTGATTAGTAACTGCATAGCGAATGTAAAGCTGGTCCTTCACCCGGTAGACCTGTTCGAGGTCGATCCGCACACGGTCCTTGGCAGTCTTTGCTGGATCGTGGGCAATGTCTTCAGCCCCCATCAATTCCTGTGTCAGAACCAGCGACGCAATCTTGTGAATCTCCGCGTCCATGATCTCAGTTGAGTTCAACGCGCTCTTACGTGAATCAGCCGGAGGCTCCGCACGAATCACCACGTCCATCGCTACAAGCGGCCCTGCCGGGTCAAGCTCGTAGCTGAGTTGACGTGATACGGTCCATACGAAGAGATTGGTTGCAACCTTCTCGCGGAGAGGCTTGACGAAGACCTTGTCGTTGTGACGCTCGACCTGGAAACTGTCGGGGTCGGCAACAGCAAGTGTCGTTACAGGCTCGCCAAACTCAAGGACGGTGAGGTGGTTAAGCGATGTCTCAACATGGCGAATCTGGCTCTGGCCGGTTGTCTGCGCCCCCGCCATGGCAACCGCAAAAGTTAGGGGAATAGTGATGAATATCTTCATAGCAGCCTCCTCGGGCGCACTTTCTGTACAAAATGGAAAGGAGAAGCCAAGCCAGAGGCTATAGCTTCTCCTTTGCCGGTTAGGAGTTCCCCAGCGCTGCCGGAGCACTCGTGTTTTCGAAGATCAGTGTGCGCTTCCCTTTGTACTGAAAGAGAAAGACCTTCTTCTCACCATGGGGGCCTTCCGGATTGACGATCCGCTCAACCAGCCATGCTCGCTGCTCGGCATCAAACCGTACGTAGCCGTTGATGGTCTTCGGAAGGCGCACTCGCACCCGCTGGCCGCCGGTGACCTCCGCAAAGGTATCGACAACCTCCTGAGGGAACGATTGGAAGAGGACAGCGCCGGAGCCTGTGCCGCCGGTGACGACCGTACTCATCGCCTGCGCCCATGCCCGCCGGTTCTCTTCCTTGCCTTGCGCCCAATAGTGGATGAACAGATGCAGAGAGCTGAACTGGTCCCGTGCATCCTGCTCATGCTCCCAAAGGGCGGTCTGCGCCTTATTGCGCGCAAGCACTGCCGACCTTCGTTGTTCTTTGTCTTCGCTCTGGCGAACGGCTTCCCAGTATGCCTGAGCGTTTTTGAGTTGCAGCTTGATCTCGTCCTCGCGCTGGACAATCCGGCTGGCGATATCCGCGTAGATGGAGTTGACGAGCTGGCACTCCTCGAACATCTCCTTCGGGACGGTTTCACCCGAGAAGAGCCCGCGGAAGTCCTCGATCGCCATCTTCTCATCGAAGCTGCCGCCGGCTTCCCTGGGTAGAAAACCCAGTTCCTTGCGCAGGACGTTATAGAGCCTGCCCACCTTGTCGGTATCGGCGACCTCCAGATAGGACGGAAGATCCGAGATCCTGCGCTCGCGTTTGTACTTGAGCCAGGGCGCCGGGTTCACCTCTTTCCGGATGTCGCTGACAACGGTTTCATCCACCTCGACTTTATGTTTCAACGAGTCGAGTGCGTTCTGCAGTTGCTCGACGAGCTTGTAGGCCAGGTCAGGCCGTCCCGCCGCAAGGCATGAGGTCTTCAGATCGGTGATTGCCCCGATCCGGTTCCCTCGCGCCTTCATCGCAACCAGATACACGTTCCACCAGGGAGACTTGGCCTTGGGGTGCTTCGTCTTCTCCTGTTTGAACTTCTCTTCATACGCGATCCTTCCCGCAACGAACTTCGGGAACTGATCGGATGGCATGACGCAGATGGTGTCGAAATCGAAGTCGCCGCCGTTCCTGCTCGCGGTCTCCGAATGAAGGATGTACGTTCCCTCCATGCGAAGCTGACGCTCAAGAATGTAGGCAATCAACGACTCGTCAAGGTCAGACACGCCCAGCGCCTGTTTGAGCGCCGGGACTAGCTCGTTATTGTTAAGGTGACGGACCGGAAGCAGGTCCTCCTGCATCCGAATTGGATATCGAATACAAAGGCCTTTCTCCGCCGTCAACGACGTGATGGAGGCGTCCTGTGGTATCCAGTCCGAGGCCGAGAGAACTTTCCCTCGGTATTCGATCAGGACGCCGTCATCCGCAAGAGCAAAGGCCGGCAACTTGAGATCGCCGCCCGTGCAGGTGCGAAACGCCCAGCGTGCCAACTTGCGGTTAAGCTGGTTCGCAACGTAGGGAAACTTAATGCTGTTTCCACTACGGTCCGCCAGAAGCACCGCTTCCGCCGGCTCCCATCCTTCCGAAACAGGATTGCCACCCTGGTCCAGAGCTGCGGGATCGAAGCTGACATCCTCGTCGACCGACGGCATCTCGGACTTGCCGATGATTTCGAACAACGCCTCATAGTCGCTTCCGTCCCATGCTTTCCTCACTTTGCGGATCCGCTCGATTGCTCGAAGCATGATCTCAAACTGAAGAGCTTCTTCGGTTGCATGCTCGACCAGGGTGTAGCTCGATCCGAACTCCGAGACACGGGACACTTCCTTGATCCCGAGAATCGCTGGACCGGGATACATCCTGCCCGACGTACCCAACTGTGGCAGGAAGCGAACGCTTCCCTTCAGAGCTGGCTTGCAGGCGCTCTCCGGCAGGATGACATCGACCCCGAGCTTTTCAGCTACGCGATCGCTCATTGCCTTCAAAGCGCCTTTTGCCTGCTTCGGTTCGCGTGTATCAAATGCCAGCCGGAACTGGCAAAAACGATTGGTGCCGATCTTCAGCTTCCGGTAGAGGGACTCGCGCACCCAACCGCGACAGTCGTTGGTGCCGAGGACATGGTCCGCGACAACGACGATGCGTAGATCGGGTTCCTCCACCATCAGCTTGCAGTCGGAGACAAGGATCGCGAAGTACACGATCGCCGCCTCGGGCCAATGCTGAAAGCGCTCAGCAATCTGCCTGGCATGCGCCTGATCGACGAAGTAGAACTTGCCATCCTTCGCCGAACCACTCGCACCGGCAAGTTTGTACTCCACCCCGCCGTAGATGAGCGTGGCCATACGGTTCTCGACCACAGACTGCTCATACGGCGTCAACTCATGCGGCACACTGACACGCGCTACCTGGATACCGGGATAGATCTGCGCAAGGAGTTTTCCCTCGAGCGTGTCCTTCCGGCCCAGTTTGGGCTGTTTACGGGTCACTTCTCCGGACGCATCGATCTGCAACTCAAGAATGAGCCGCTGATCGAGAGCCGTATTTTGTGTCCTGATCGCTGTCATATTCTCCTCACTTGTCTGGCGCTTCCAACGAAGTGACAAGAGACTGGCTGACGCCGGTTTCCTGTCTGTCGCCTGGGCCGCCCGGGTTAGGGGTGGATGTGGACCGAACCCAGGTTCGAGAGTGCAAACCGGGTCAGCGGAATTCCTCATCGCAACGCGATAAGGCGTCAAAGGAGGTGGACATGAGCCGTATTTCAGGTATGTCTCCTCTTTGAATCCCGTGCTGACCTTGCAGCCCTACTTGCGCAGGGGCCGCTTCACCAATGTCGGAGATCCTCCCTGTATCTCCGCCTCCGCCTTATACGCAAGGACGGTATAGATAACGCCGTTCTTTGACTGAAACGCCTTGATCAGGGCGTCACCCTCGCTGGGAACCTCCACTCCCAATTCTGGCTTCTCCACCGTCGATCCTTCCTTGGCAAGAAAGTAACGAACGACCTCTTCGGCCTGCTGTCGCGGCCGCCGGCCCCGCTTCGGCTCGGACGACTGCATCTCCGCAACGTTTGCAAGTGCAGTTCCCATCACTGACCTCCTTTCCCTGCCGCCCCGTCGCTGTCGGGTGCGGCAAGAATCTGGTCGCGGCGCTCGCCGTCGATGGGACGTTCGCTATACTCCGCAATCCAGAGCCCGTCCGGATTCACGTCCGACCTGCGGTCCGAGATCAGGCGCACGCGGTATTCGTTCACAAAATGATCGGTCGTCTCCGTTCCATTCGACAGATGGTGAACGTCCTTTACGCCGTACACCAGATAGGTCAGCGGTTCGCCCGAGACGCCATTGATCTCGCGCAGGTGAAAGACGGACTCGATCTGGCCGTCGTCGATCTTGCCACGCGTATTGTCGTCCGCCATCGCCTTCATGGTGTAGGCACGCAGATTGCGCGTCATCATATTGAGGCTGGAAGACCAGCGGTCATCGACGTTGATGGGCGAGTAATTGAGATAGCTGGACAGAAATCGCTTTACAAATGCTTCATCGAGAAATTGGTCAATGCCGGCATTCGCAGCGTCGCCGGCAGATCCCGTCACCGCTTTGCCCAATACCGCGGCTTCCCCGTTCGGGCCAATGCGAATCACCGTCGGCGGCTGCATCCGCACGAAGATGGCGAAGCCGATTGCAAGCAGCGCAATAGGCACCGTCAGAAACGCGAGCAGCCACGCCCTGTTCGCGTTCGCCCTGAGCGCGCCGTCAACTTCGTAGTATTTCGGCCGTACTGTGAGTGATTCGTCTGCAATAAGCGTGTTGCTCTTCATGACTCCTCCTACTCCCGATCCGACGTTCCCCTCCCCGCGCTTGCCAAGCTACGTGCAGCCAGGCGAGCGACGTGGTAGGTTCCCCAGGTGCCGAGGTTGTAGCGATGTACCGTCGGTCCTCTCCGTGCAGTCGCGCTTGGACGGCCACCGGACTTGCCACCGCTATTAATAACACCAGCACTGCCGGACGGGCTCGAAGCCCCGGACGACGGCTGTACCGTGGGGACACTGGAATCTTCGCCGCTCTCCCCGTCCATCGCCGCACTAAGGAACCCGCGAATCTGGTCAGCATGGCCTTCCGCGGTCGGACTGCCCTCGGAGTTCGCGAAACTGCCCGATGATGGGTTTGTTGCCGGCGCAGATTTCGGCATCTGCTGCGAGGGTGCCGGTTGATTCGCGCCCGCGGAAGTCGTTGCACCGGATCGGGCGGAGCCTGCTGTCGCACCCGCGGCCGATCCACCAGACTGTGCTCCTGTCGCCGCTCCGCTTCCTCCGGCTGACATTCCTGCAGCCGCTCCCTCCACGGCTGCCGCACCCACAGTCAGCGCGGTTACGGCAGCACCTACCATTGCGGCAGCGGTACTTCCCACATCCCCGCTAACGATTCTCTTGGCAATGAATGGAATGATCGCAATTGCCAGCGAGTAGATGATGCTCGCAATCCCGATGAGAATCGAGCCTTCTATATTTCCTAACCCACCGAGGAAATTGTTTTGATTGATCATCTGACCGACTTGTCCCATCTGGACCGCAGTCAGCAGAGCCCCAAAGCCTCCATAAAGGATCGGCCACGCATTCCATATGAAGACATTCTCGACGTAGGCTTTCGCGATCCGATTGGTCGCGCCGAGCGGCATAAGCGCAATTACGATTGGTCCAAAGATATAAAGGATGCTTCCATAGAAGATATAAAAGAACCCGAAGATCGCGATGACGACGGGATAAAGAATATAAGCGACGATGATCAATACGCCGTCCAGCAAGCCGGCGATGGAGCCGGTGATTAAGCCCCACGCATGCTGGAATCCGGATTGGTTGTATTGTGTCTGGAGGTCGTTCGCCCAGTTCTGGAAGACGTTGCCCCCTGATGCATTACTGACCCAGTTGCCGGCATTCACGAAGCCCTGGTTGACCGTGGTAAAGATGGCGCTGTAGTTCATCACGACGATCGCTGTGACAACGTATTTGATAAGACTGGTTCCCAGCCCGCGCACATCGCCGCCATGCAGCGCGGATTGGTAGACCTGCCAGAGAAAGCCAACCAGTAGCACCACATAGCTCACGTTCTGCATCCCCGACGTGATGCTGGTCGAGTTGATGCCCGACACAGCCTGAGTCAGAAAACGCTCAAATAGGCTCAGTTGCGTCCCTTGAAAGAACGCAAGCATCGCCAGGTCGGAATGAACGTGAATAATCGAGGGCATCATAATGGTGTCACCTGCTGGTCAGCGATCCAGTAACGAGGCCGTTGTTGTTCGTGTTGTCTGACGTGGCCAGCTTCGCGACTTTGCTTTGGTTGGCCAGGTCGATGCCGCGAGTCCGCATCAGTTCGGCCAGGGCTGCCTGTGTATAGGCATTAGCCCGCACCACCCAGACATCGGCCTCCGCCTCCAGAATCTGCGCGCTGCCGGGAGCCGCGACGGATATCTGCTGCCCCATCTGGTCGGCCGCGCTCAGCTCAGCATCCGCAAGCGCATCGATCTCAATCGCCCGTTTCATCGCATCCTGAGCCTGAGCGTCGGTCATGTCGGTCATTGTCCGGACGCCAGGCGACGCCGAGTTCTGGGCCATCACCACGCCATACACCGATTGAAACTGGGGCGATACGGTCGAGACATTGCCCGCATTGCGGGAAAGAAGGGTGGACTCAAGCGTCCGCGATTGCGGCAAGGTGGCGCTCGATACGTTCACATGAAACATGTTGCTCACGTTGCTGAATTGGCTTTCGAACTGCGTCACCGAACTCCTGGCCTGATTGATGGCCGCCAGCGGATACATGACCTGCTGCTCATAGGCCGCAGTGCTCTGCTCATACTGGTTGATGGTCTTGAGCGGAACCGCCATGTAGGTATTCATGAGCGACTGCATCTTCGACAGGGCCGCCATGATTGCCGCGGTGTCGATGCCGAATTGGCCGTTCGCGCGAGTCGGCAGGAGAATCAGCAACGCAAGCCCCGCCATCGCCGTCTTCAGCAGGGTCGGCCGGTACCAGGGATGCTCCCGAGGCTGCGGGGCATCGACACCGGAGATCGGTTTCGCGGATTCCAGCGCTGAGTGCTCTTTGCGCAACCAGAAAAATGGTTTGCGCAGCTTGTTTGGGATTTTCTTTGCATCCTTCATAACCATTCTCCTTACCACGCCGTTAGTGCGCCCGTGACCAGAGTGTTGATCCCGCCTGTCGCCGTCGCCCTGCGCTTCACGAGGACATTGTCATGGGCGACACGGCCCGCCTCTTGGCGCAGCTCCGCCGCAAGCATCTTTTGCATGTACGCTTGGCAGCGGAGATTCGCGACCTGAGCTTGTGCCGTCAGATAAGGATTCGATCCCGGCGTGCTCACGGCCACCTGATTTTCCATCTGGTCTGCGGTCGTGAGGATCAGATCCGCGCCTTGATCGGCGATGAGCGTTGTCTTGAGGTTCTGCTGACCTAAAGCATCATCCATGTCCATCATCACGCGGTCCTGGGGAGACGCCGCGTTGACTTGCGGGACAACTCCATAGTTGGTCGTAAAACTCGTCTGCAGAGGCGGGATTTGCGCGGACTGCCGGCTGTGCAGAATCGTCTCGAACTGCCGCGGACCCGGTGACACTGCACTCGTGAAAGGGGTGTTAAAGATCCGATTCATGGAACTGCGATAGCTGGTAATCGAATTGGCAACAAATCCACGAGCCTGGTTGATCGCCGCCAGCGGCCACACCGTCGTCTGATAGAGCTGGTTCACCTGCTGCGTCATCTGATTGATCGCCTTGAGTGAGCTGCCCATATCATTCTGAATGGAACTGAAGATCGCGTCGAAAACACTCATGAACTGCGCATGCGCCAGGCGCGGCGCCGCAAAGCATGCCTCCACAATGAGAACAGCTATCATCAGCCTCTTCCCCCAACGAGGATCCCGAAAGATGCTGCGCGAGTGCCCTGTCTCCCCGGCGTAGGGCAGGCCGTTAAGGAGCAATTCCGTCGTGCCTTTGGCTTGGTCGTTCATTGGGCGAGAACCTCCACCATCTCTCCGGACAACTCCACCGGCAAAGGCGCAATCTCCGCCAGGCCGCGCGGATACTCTTTCGCGAGTGCCTCATACGCCTGAATCAGGGGCAGTTGCCGATGCTGGCCCAGCCACCACTTGCGGAAGCTCCGCTCGCGCGCATAGGTGGTGGTAATCCAATAATCGATCGCGCTCGGAACGATCCGGATTGCGTGCGTAGACTCCGCCTTCTCACCGACCGCAATGAGAAACTCCGCGCTATGGCCCTTCTTTGGGTGAGCGAAGGCCTTGATTTGGTTGAGCGCCGTCTCGTTTAAGTGGACGTGCTCGCGCAGTGCAGTCATATCTCCCGGCTGTTTGCCGATGATTTTGGTCGTTGCGTTCTTGACGATGCCGGCGCCATGTTCATTCGGACGGTCCGGCGTACCAACGAAATCCTCAGGCGTCTGACTGATGCCCCAGACGCTGGCGTTGCGTTTACGGGCTGTGCGGAAGAGTTGGACGACGACGCTGGCAAGAATCGGAGATTCGAGCAGCGCCCAGCACTCGTCCAACAGAACGATACTCGGCTGCCCTGTCGATCCGGAGGCACGATAAGTCGCCGTATGAGCGATCAGAAGGCTCATGGCGCGTTCCAATCTCGGATCGTCCTTCAGTTTCTCCACGTTGAAATAGAGCCACGGATTGTTCAACTGAGCGGTGGTCGGGCGATCGAACAACCGCGCATATGGGCCTTCGTCCACCCAGGCGCGGAGCTTGGTCGAAGCCATCTGTGCCATCGCATTGATCTTCTGGTTGCGGTCGCGGTCCTGCCAGTGCGCAAGCTCGGCCGCGAGATCGCCGAAGAGCGGGACTGGGTTCGAGGTCTTGGCGCTGCACCGCTTATAGGTAGAAGCGATAGCTTCGAGCAGAACGCTGTCCAGCAGGTCAATGTCGAGATCGGGAGGCGTGTTCTCTCCCAGCATGTGCCGGGTCAGGTTCTTAAGGAACGAAATTTGGTCGTTTGATGGCTTGCTATCACCTCTTGGCAGGTCCCAGGGATTGATCGTCTGGTCGCTGTCGAGCGACATCTCGATCATCTCGCCTCCCATCAGCTCCACCAATGGCTGATAGGAATCGCCGCGCTCGAGAATCGAAATAAGCGGATTGGCACGCGCCGCCATCAGCAGCATCTGCTGTGCGGCCAGGGTCTTGCCGCCACCACTTTTGGCCATCAGCAGGCCATTCGCATCCGACAGGTCCGGATCGAACATTGAAAATGGAATAAGCTGCCGGTACGGTGTCTCGAACAGGATGAGGGGGCTCCGCCGCGTCCCGGTCCACGGCATCTCCACAGGAACGAGATCGGCAACGTTCGAGGTGAGCATGTCCTGATCCCGCTTGTCTGCCTCAGCCATCCCCGGCAGCGTCCCCAGAAAGATGCGCCGCTTGGCGATCGTTTCCATCACCGCCTTAGCGCCATTCACATGGGTGAAGGCATTGAGTACCTCCTGCGTCCGATTGGCGAGATCGCGTTCCAACCGTTCCAGATCGCCGAAGGTCACCGCCGGCTGGGAAGTACGCACTACAACCGACAGACTCAACTTCGCCGTCTTCAGAGACGAAGAGATAATGTCGCGCTGCACCTGAATCAGCTGCGCCTGCGCGACTTCGGCTTCAGGGTTGGATTTGAAATTACCGTTTGCATCCTTCTGCGCGGCCGTCATCTTCTGTAAACGCTTCTTGTAGCTCTTAAGCACCTTCACCTGATCGGGAATCATCACCTGCCCACTGATCACGACCGGAAAGCCGAGCGTCGAGAAGTTCTGCAACATCCCCGGAAAGGTTGCATCGGGCAGTTCCTTGAGACTCACCACCGAATAAAGATACCCATCGATGTTGAGGTAATTTTCGGTTTCATTGAGGATGCTTGCCTGTGTCGCCTGTTCGCGCGCGCTCCGGTACTCAAACATCTCCTCGCCTGGCACATAAAGCCGGTGATCAGTCCGGGCTGGGTGCTGCGAGTGCTTCAACTCCTCGAAGAGCTCTTGCGTCACCAAACGCAGGGGTCCGAGGTTGGCCGCTTCCATCGACCCCTCGATGCCGCGAAGAATTGATTCGAACTCGGCCAGATAGGTTTCGTGCTCCTTGCGGGTCCTCTGGATCGCTTTCTTCTGGCTCAGCGTGAAACTGCCGAGCTTCCGGTTCTGCTGCGCCGAGTGATACAGCTTCGCGTGGATGCGTGGATCCCAGATGAAGTACACATGGAGCCGGTTCTCGAAATAGAAGCCGCTCTTCTCTTTCCGCTGCCACATGCGAAGCCGGTGAGTATCGAGCGCCATCACCTCCGATCGCCCGGTCCGCTGTTGATGAACGTAGCTGTCGAGAAGGTTCCCAAGATGCTCCGATATTTCATACCGGAATTGCAGGCGCATACTGACATCGGGCACACTGCGGAAGAGCACTTCAAGCATCGACTTGGTCTGATTGCGATCGCCGTCGGTGGCAAAATACGCGAGGATTCCCTTGAGTTCGTATCCAGCAACGAATGCGCCGCTCGTACGAACCATCACGTTGTCGCCAGCGGGAAGATCGCGCAGAGGCAGCAATTCGCATACCGCAGGCGCTTTGAGCTTCTTCTCGTGTTCCGCATAGGTCATTGGCATAGTTCTCTCCTACGTACCGGCAGTCGTTCGCCGCCTCGCAGTCCCTCTTCTGCAACTTTTGCAAGCGCAGCAATCCCATCGTGAAACTGTGATGCGAAGAGGACACTCGCGAACATTGCCCGTGCGGCATCCGCATCAAGCTGCATGGCTACTGAGCCATCTCTCTCCCTCTTAATCTCAGCCTGCATGGGTTTACTCCTCCTCTTCAACGACGTAACTATGCGTCAACTCCGAATCTCGCTCAAGCGCGCACCATGCGCGTGGAGCAAAGAACGAACGCATCAGGTCGGTCAGATAGCCGCGGGGCCGGCCATACTTGAACAGGATCAGGAACGGAACGGCCAAAGCCGGCACTACGAACTCCATAAAGATGTTGAGCGGCATCCCGAACACATGGGCGTTCTCGCCCACGAAGTGCGCAAGCAGATTCATCAGTGCGGCCAGGGCCAGCACCAGAATGAGGTCTTCAAACTCGAGACCGAGAAACGACACTTTTGTATGGAGATTGCGGTGAACCGGCGTCAAATCGAGGCTCATGGATTTACCCTCCAATTCCGCGCGCTTGCGTCACCATCGATTCGGCCAGGCGAACCATGCCGGAGACCATCAACGCAGCGACCGCAGCAACAAATTTCCTGATCCACGTAGATCCCGGATAGATCTCTGCAACTACTCCGCCCATATGCAGCGCCATCGCCGCGAGTTGCGTCAGCGCAAACATGGGCAGAATCACGTTGGCCGTCCAGTTCACCAGGCTCATGGTGGCCTTCCAGTAGACATCCGCACTGGTCGGCCCTGCGTTCTGGACAAAACCTTCCAGCGCCCGCAACATCCCCGAACACATCAGCGATGCGAAACCGCCATAGAGCAGGTGCTCGAAGGGACCGCTCTTGCTATAGCGGTAGACCGCACCGGCAAAGAACATCCCCGCCATCGTCGGCATCATGGTGTTCCCGGCCCAGGATGCGAGGTTCGTGATTGCGCCATTGAGACTCATCGTTTGCTCCTCATGCCGCCATGGCCTGAAAGAGGGTGAGCAACCCGCTCACGCTCAGGAAAGAGATTGCGGCCAAGACCATTCGCCCCCAAGGTCTATGCCTGACAAAATTGACGACGGCGCCAATACATGCCAGCCCTGCTGCCGCAGGCATGATCTGCCCGACAATGTAGTTCCAGAGAGACGTAAGCATATCCGTGGTCGCATACTGACTGCCTGAGTTCCAGCCCTGCAGAAGCTGCATGGTGGCTGACAGAGACATCAGAAAGAGCGCGGCAACGATCGAGGCGAGAGGGTTTTCGCCCGCAGCTCCGTCAAGCGTCGCTTTGAGCACGAAATAAGCTGCGAGTATAGGCACCAGCTTCGCGACTACGATCTGATTCACGAAGTTTGTGAGGATGGTTTGCATACTGGCGAGCCAACTCGTGCCTACCGATCCGCTCCCCGATGGAACGGTGATGCCTTGTGCCGCAATCCAGGACAGAAGTTGGGGAAGTGTCAGTAGCACGACCGTCCATAGCACCCACTTCCCTGTCCGCCCGTTAACGTGGAAGTTGGTTCCTCCCTCATGCCGCAGACTCACTCCTGCAGCGGCCAGCGTACAAAATGACGCTGGCACTGCGAGGCCAAACAGCAGCTGGAGAAGATCGGTGAGGAATTGCGGCACCGGCATCGGCTTGACCTCGTTACTGGATACCTTGCGCCTGCGTGATAAAGCCTTCGGCCATGCGTCCGAGACCGGAGATCACCATCAGGGCAACGCCGGTCACGCCCCAACCCATATAGCCACGTCCGCTCTTAAAGTGCCATCCGGCAATACCCAGGCAGGCGACCGCGATCACCGGAGCGATGACGTTGCAACCCCAGTTCACGATGTTAAGGACCGTGCCTTCGACGGTGGTCGCCTGCTGGCCCTGCACGGCCTGGCCAAACTGGGGAGAGGTTCCCAAGTTCTGCGCGCCCGCCGCGAGAGGGGCGACAAGGTTAGCTAAGAGGATGAGCCCCAGAGCGAACATCAGGACAACACGCATCCAGGTGTTTTCGTAGGGACGATGCATGACGGTTATGGATGATGTGGCGGCCCCCTGCGAACGCCGCCAGAAGGCAGATGCGGTTCTCATACGTTTTCTCTCCTGGGCCCGGTTGCTCGTGGCACCCGCGTCGAAAGAGAGAATGCGGTGGAATCGAAACTCGGTCAAATAGGCCGAACGGAGATACGCAGATAAATTTTGGGACTTGCTATCTTTTACTCTTTGCGTCCTCAGTACCGTCCAGCCCATGCAAGGGCGAACCGGCACTTGGTAAATGTGATTCGTGCTGCTTAAACACCTAATTCATCACCGATTGGTGATATAATTGGTGATACGGAGGTTTCTATGCGAGCTACTGTAGCACTCGACGACGAATTGGTACGCAAGGCCCAGGAGTTTACGGGCGTGACGGAGAGAACGGCTTTGCTCCGGGAAGCCTTGAAGGCTTTGATTCACCTTGAGGCTTCGCGCCGGCTTGCGGCGGTTGGAGGCACGGAGCCGGATTTAGAGGACATCAAGCGAGTGAGGGCTGACAATCTGTGATCCTGGCCGATACATCTATCTGGGTTGACCACCTTCGGAACCGCAACCCGGAGATGGAGCAGTTCCTTAGCAGGGGACAAATTGTGATGCACCCTTTTATCGTCGCGGAGATTTCTCTTGGCTCACTGCACAACCGGCGAAAGACGCTTGACGATATGTCAGCATTACTCGAAACCAGAGTGGCCGCGCTCAACGAAGTGCGGCACATGATTGAGGCTCACACTCTCTACTCGAAGGGCATTGGCCTCACGGATGCGCACCTGATCGCGTCCTGCCTGATAACGCCAGGGACACAGTTGTGGACCCGCGACGGCGCCATGAAAAAGGTAGCTGCGGCTTTAGGAATCCTCGTCAATCTGCCCTAAAACTTCGCGTCGACCCGCCAGAAAGGGAGGAAAAGGTATCAGTCCCAAAAGCCTGATATCAGTTGTTTGCCTCGCGGGCGCCCTTCCAGAGGTCGATTCCGCCCTCCTGCGCATACCGGTCGATCTCAGCCGTCTCTGCCGCGGTGAAGTCCAGCTTGTTCAGCGCATCCAGTGAATCGTCCAGTTGGGCCACATTTCTCGCCCCGATCAGCGCTGAAGTCACCCGCGGATCGCGCAGCACCCAGGCAATTGCCATTTGCGCCAGGCTCTGTCCACGCTTTGCGGCAATCTCATTCAGCGCCCGCACATGCGCCAGGTTCTTTTCGCTCAGATACTCCTTCAGGAATGACCCCTCAAGCTGCGCCCGCGAGTCCTTGGGCACGCCATGGAGGTATTTGTTGGTAAGCAACCCCTGCCCCAACGCTGAAAAGGCGATGCAGCCCACCCCGAGCTCGTCCAGCGTGCCCAGCAGGTCTTTCTCTATCCAGCGGTTCAGCATGGAGTACGAAGGCTGGTGGATCAACAGCGGAATTCCTTCCCGCTTCAGTATCTCCGTCACTTCGCGCGTTCTCTCCGCGCTGTAAGACGATATGCCGATGTACAGCGCCTTGCCCTGCCGCACCGCCTGCACCAGCGCCCCCACGGTCTCTTCCAACGGCACCGCCGGCGTGGGCCGGTGCGAATAGAAGATGTCTACATAGTTGAGCCCCATGCGTTCCAGGCTGTCATCCAGCGACGCCAGCAGATACTTGCGCGAGCCTCCATCTCCATAGGGTCCCGGCCACATGTCCCAGCCCGCCTTGGTGGAAATGACGAGTTCGTTCCGGTGAGGGTTCAGGTCTTTGCGAAGGATGGCTCCGAAGTTCTCTTCGGCAGACCCATACGGCGGCCCGTAATTATTTGCCAGATCGAAGTGCGTAACTCCCCGGTCAAAGGCCCGCCGCACCACGGCGCGTCCGGTCTCAAATACGTCGGAGCCGCCAAAATTCTGCCACAGCCCAAGCGAAATAAGCGGCAGCATCAGGCCGGAACGGCCACACTGTCTGAACTTCGCTCCCTCGTACCGCTTCGCATCCGCCAGATAAGTCATGAGAATAACCCCTTCGTCTATCAAGCATGACACACGCCCGCATCTCGGTGGCTATGCCTGGAACGAAATTGGCTCAGGGTTGTAAACAGATTTATTTGGCGTGGACTTTCCGACTTTGTCGCAGTGGCTCAGCTTGAGCCACTACGCTAGAATCTCTATCTGTCAGTTTTTTGATAGCCTGGCGCCGCAAGATGCCACCAGGCTCAGGGACAATGAAATGGCGGCTTTACCACAGCAGAATCCCTATCAATGTGATCAATGCGGAACCGCGAATATCGTGGCCGTGCCCCTTCTCTACCAACAGGGAACGCGCACGTATTCCGGTACGTTCCATCAGGGAAGTAGCCAGTCCTATTCCGCGCAGGCAGCGGCACCACCCCGGCCCCGGGGTTATGCACGGCCTCTGCTTCTCTGGGGATTCGCTATCTACTTCGCTGGCTTTTGGGCCTACGCCGGGTTTAGCGCATATTTCAAATACCCCAACGATTCAGGACTGGCATACCCGATCGCATTTCTCCTGCTCCTGGGACTGGCTTGCCTTGGAGGTCTGGTGCTCAACCTTCGCAGGATCTCCCGTTACAATCGCGAGGTCTACTCACGGCTCTATTGGGACTGGGAGCATACCTATATGTGCCGGCGTTGTGGGAAGTTCATCCTTATTCCCTCATAACCCGCTCGCACGAGTCGAAGCCGGTCTACACTCCTGGAGGAGGATCGACAAGTTTTCCTGGGAGAATTGATCAAATCCACAGTGACACGCGCGGACCGATGGCACATCAAACACACACCGATTCATCCGGATCAATCATGCGACAAACGCTGAGTGGCTTGTACGGACCCTACTTCGGTCAAATGTGTACTGACCAATCGGAGTCTACTTTTGATCATTCGCGGATCGCCCCATGCGGACCGAACTTTATTTAAACGCATTGTGAACCGGAAGACTCATCTTGCCTGGCGGCATGCATCCTCACGAGTCATAACGGGATGGCTTCTCAGCATCCTTGAGAATCAAATCAAACTTATCTCGTGCCGCCATCGCTGCCCACGATGGAATAACAATCGCCGCAGAACTGTTTGATAATCTTATCGGCGTCCACCATCATCTCAGCCAGCTCAATCGATGACAGACACAGACCAAAGTCGATGCAGAAGGCCCTATCGAAGCATTGTCGGCTCGCTCCGGAACAGGCTATCTCCGCCCGATGAACAGGAATAGTAGGCGAATAATTCCAAAATAGTCAACATAAACTTTATCGATAACTAAATATCATAAAAATACCCTTCACACCTAAAATCCTGTAAT
>DASWOP010000180.1:0-4523 GCA_036404255.1 Acidobacteriaceae bacterium
GCAGTTTGAGCAGGCTGTGCGCGCGATTTGCGATCTGCCGCTGGGTGGCGTGGAGCTGGTGCAGCCCGCGGCGATTGCGAATCTGCTGGGCGATGTGTGGCTGAAGGGACCGCCGAAGTTTGATGCGGCACTGGCGGTGCCGGGCGTGCGACTGCATCTTTATGAGAAAGAGCGTCCTCGCAAGGGTCGCAAGATGGGCCACCTCTCTGGCGTGGGAGCGACGCCGACTGAGGCGGTGGAGCGCGTGCTGGAGGCGGCGGGGCGGCTGTAGAGGCAGTAACAGACAACGGCGGCCGGCAATCAGAATGACGAGTTTCGAAGTAGGGGTATTAAAAGCAAAAGGCGTCGAGTCAGGATTCTGACTCGACGCCATTTTTATATTTAAGAATTAACCGATATCTTCGGCCCAGTTCTCGAGATAGGCCTTGAAGTCTGACATGAACTTGCCGGCATCCGCGCCATCGACGATGCGGTGGTCGAAGCCGAGCGAGAAGTACTGGATGGTGCGGATGGCGATAGTGTCGTTGCCTTCCTTGTCCGTCAGCACGAAGGGCTCCTCGCTCATGCCGCCGATGCCGAGGATGGCGCTCTGCGGCTGGTTGATGATCGGCAGGCCGAACTGCTCGCCGAAGATGCCGGAGTTGGTGAGCGTGAAGGTGCCGCCGGAGATCTCGTCGGCGCCGAGCTTCTTGCCGCGCGCGCGGGCTGCGAGATCCACGATGGAGCGCGCCACGCCGAGGAAGTTGCGCTCCTCAGCCTGCTTGATGACGGGCACGATCAGGCCCGACTCCAGCGCGACAGCGATACCAATGTTGATGGTCGCGTTGTAGCGGATGGCGTCGCCATCGATCACTGCATTCACGATGGGGTGCTTGCGCAGCGCGGCGACCGCAGCGCGGGTGATGAAGGGCATGTACGTCAACTTCACGCCGTTGCGCTGCTCGTACTTGCTCTTCTCCTTCTCGCGGATGCGAACGATGCGCGTCATGTCCACCTTGAAGACGGTGTGCACGTGCGGGCTGGTGCGCTTGGACTCGACCATGCGCTGCGCGATGATGGAGCGCATCTTGGTGAGTGGCACAACGGAGCCGGGCGCTGGTGCCGCGGCGGCTGGTGCTGCAGGCGCCGCAGGCGCGGGCGGCGGCGTGGCAGCAGCTGGTGCTGCAACGGGTTCCGGTGCAGAGACTGCGGCAGGCGCGACGGGCTGAGTGCCCTGGTTGAGGGCAGAGAGTGCGTCGTCCTTGGTGATGCGGCCATTTGCGCCGGTGCCTGCAACCTTGGTGAGGTCGAGGTTATTGTCCTTCGCGATCTTGCGGACGAGCGGCGATGATTTGACGCGGCCACCAACGGATGCTGAGGCCTGCGGCTCGGCGGCAGGAGCAGCGGAGGCTGCTGGTGTCGGCGTTGCGGCTGGTGCTGCCGCAGGCGCTGGGGCAGAGGCTGCGCCACTGCCGCCGATGACGGCTACAACGGTGTTGATACCCACGGTTGCGCCTTCCTGCACCTTGATCTCGGTGAGCGTGCCGGCAGCGGGCGATGGAATCTCTGCATCCACCTTGTCGGTCGAAATCTCGAAGAGGGGCTCGTCCTGCTGGACGTTGTCGCCAACCTTCTTGAGCCACTTGGTCAGCGTGCCCTCGGTGATGGATTCGCCCATCTGCGGCATAACGACTTCAGTGCCGCCCCCCGTAGACGCTGTGGCTGGTGCTGCGGCTGGTGTTGGATCAGGTGCCGGTGCTGCCTTCTTTTCTTCTGCTGCAGGGGCTACGGGTGTGGCCGCAGGTGCTGGTGCAGCGGCAGCGCCGCCAGCTTCAGCGATGACGGCCACAACGGTGTTGATGGCGACGGTTGCGCCTTCCTGCACCTTGATCTCCTGCAGCACGCCGGCTGCGGGCGATGGAATCTCGGCGTCTACCTTATCGGTAGAGATCTCAAAGAGGGGTTCGTCGCGTTGTACGGTATCGCCCGGCTTCTTGAGCCACTTGGTGAGCGTACCTTCGGTGATCGATTCGCCCATCTGGGGCATGACAATATCTGTAGGCATCAAAAGACCTTTCGGGGAAAACTGGAGAGCTACCCAATAAAAATTATAGCCCCGGCAGCGGCTTCGCCGGGGTGCGGCTCAATACTTCACAAGCTTGCGAGCGGCGCGGACAACATCCGCCACCTGCGGCATAAATGCCTTCTCCAGAGGCGGCGAAAATGGCACGGCGGAGTCCAGCGAGGTGATGCGCACAATGGGCGCGTCCAGCGAGTCGAACGCCTCTTCGTTAATGATGGCCGCAATCTCACCGGCAATGCCGCCGGTCTTCGTATCCTCATGCAGCACGATGACGCGGTTGGTCTTCTCCACCGTCTCGCGGATGGCGTCGCGATCCAGCGGCAGTAGCGTGCGGAGATCGAGAATCTCTACCTCGATGCCTTCGGCTGCGAGCAACTCCGCCGCCTCCTGTGCGACGAAAACCGTGGCGGCATACGTGATGATGGAGACGTGGCGGCCGGTGCGATGCACACGCGCCTTGCCGATGGGGATGGTGTATTCCTCCTCCGGCAGGTCTTCCTTGATGCGGCGATAGAGGTACTTGTGCTCGAAGAAGATCACGGGGTTGTTGTCGCGCACGGCGGACTTGATCAATCCCTTGGCATCGCGCGCCGTGGCCGGGCAGATCACCTTGAGCCCCGGCGTATGCACATAGGCCATCTCGTTGTTCTGCGAATGGTACGGCCCACCGCTTACACCGCCGCCGGTGGGTCCACGCAGCACCATTGGCGCGGGCGCGCCCCAGCGCCAGTTTGACTTCGCCAGGATCTGCACAATCTGCGAATGCGCCGAAGTGATGAAGTCCATGAACTGAAACTCAGCCACCGGACGCATGCCCGTGAGCGAAGCTCCATAGGCCGCGCTGGCAATGGCCATCTCGGAGATGGGCGTGTCCACCACGCGCTCCGGGCCGAAGCGATGGATGAAGCCTTCGGTGACCTTGAACGCGCCGCCGTAGACGCCAACGTCTTCGCCCATGACAAAGACTGCAGGGTCGCGCTCCATCTCTTCCCAGAGCCCGCGCCGAATTGCTTCCAGATATGTGACCAGTGCCATTACTCTCCTCAATGCCTTCGCGCGCAAGCGCGTTTTCGCCGTCCGCCCTTCGACTTTGCTCAGGGCAGGCTCCGGACTACTTGTAGTGCCCCGGCGCGCTGGATTCTGTCAGCTCTGCGCTTTCATTCGCCTGCCGCACCACTACCGGGCCATACTTCAGCGCGATGGGGCCGTCTTCCATATACACATCGGTTGCCGCTTCCAGAGGGTCGGGCATGGGCGAGGCTTCAGCAAAGGCGCGCTCTTCGTCCATCCATGTGTTTACGCCGTCAGAGATCGCCTTCAGCTCATCGTCCGTCATCCAGCCGCGATCTCGCAGATAGTTTTCGTACCGCAGAATGCAGTCGCGCCGCGCCCAGTACTCCTTCACCGGAGCGGGCACATAATTTGCCGGATCGTGCATGGCGTGGCCCTTCATGCGCATCAGCTTGGCTTCAATGAACGATGCGCCTTCGCCGCGATAGGCGCGCTGTACCGCCTCGTACGTCGCGTCGTAGACCTGGTTTGCGTCGGTGCCGTCCACGATCACGCCGGGGACGCCATAACCAATCGAGCGGTCTGCGAGATCTTTGCACGCGAACTGCATCTCGACCGGGGTAGAGTAGGCCCACTGATTGTGCTCCACCAGCAGGATGACGCCGAGCTTCTTCACCGCGGCAAAGTTGAATCCTTCATAGGTTGGGCCGGTGGATTGGCCACCATCGCCGACATAGGCCAGCGCTGCAATCTCGCGCCCCTGCAGCCGTGCACCCATGCAGCAGCCCGCCACCACGCCGATGGAATCGCCCAGGTGCGAGATGGGCGCGATCACGTTGAGAACCTTGTGGTCGCCGTAGTGCGAGCCGGATTCGCGGCCACGCGTGGGCGAACCCGCCTTGGCCATGTACTGCATCATGGTGTCGCGCGGGCGGAAGCCCTTCACGATCATCGAACCCTGGTTGCGCAGCATCGGGCCTAGCCAATCATCCTTGCCCAGGGCAAATGCAGACGCAACTGAAGTCGCTTCCTGCCCCTGGCTCAGATACAAACCACCAATCACCTTGGACTGCTTGTACATCCGCTCCAGTGACTCTTCCATGCGGCGGTTCGCCAGCATCAGCCGGTAGACTTCAATGGATTTTTCGCGGTCGAGATACTTCGACGGGCGTAGCGGCGGCGCGGGCGCATCCGTGGGGCCGACGACCTTGTAGTGATACTGGCCGTCCTGCCATTCGCCTTCAATATGGAACGGGATCTGCTCCAGCCTCCAGTCGGGTATGCCGTGGGGATTGGTGGCTATTGGAGGCTGCGGCGCTTGTGCTTTGGAATTGGCGAGAGGCTTGGCTGGCATCGTAAGTTTTGTCCGAGTTACAGTTGCGGCGTATCGGGCTGCGCTCACGCCTCCCACGTTTAATGATAGGCGGCAGGAAAAGGGCTTTCCAGTTAG
>DASWOP010000181.1:0-22032 GCA_036404255.1 Acidobacteriaceae bacterium
CTCATTTTCACCTCGCAGGGCCGGCTGAATATTAAAAATCGTACCTTCGCCGAAGACCAGGGTCCGCTCGATCCAGCCTGCTCCTGTATGGTCTGCCGGCGCTACAGCCGGGCCTATCTCAGGCACCTGATTTCAGCGGGCGAACCGCTCTTTGCGGTGCTCGCCACGCTACACAATCTGGCCTTCTACCTTGACACGATGCAGTCAGTACGCGATGCTATGGAGCTAGGCACCCTTTCAGAACTTTTGGGCATCATCCGCGCTCGGACCCTTGACGCAGCTGCCCAAAACGCCTGAAATCCGAGCCCTGCTTCACCTGCCATGCGCGCGTTTCAAAGCCGCCATTCAGGATTACATTTAAGGGATGCACCCGGTAGCTTCGCGATTCAGCGTGCCCGGATAAAGGAATTACTACGTTGACCACTCTCGCTCTTGCATTTGCACTTCCAGCTGGTTTCATTCAATTTGCGCCCCTGGTGCTTATCTTCGCGGTCTTTTATTTTTTGATGATCGTGCCGAACCAGCGCAAGCAGAAGAAGTGGGCAGAGATGCTCGGTAAGGTTAAGTCCGGCGATACGGTTGTCACCACCGGCGGCATTCGCGGTACTGTTTTCTCCGTTCGCGATGACGTCATCGTGTTGCGGATCGCCCCAGACAACATCAAGCTTGAGTTCAACAAGAATGCAATCGCCAGCGTGAGCACCGCAGAAGACGCCAGGTAAATCCCCGGCGCGCCCAACAGCCGCCCTATAGAGAGCACCAGAATCGATCATGCGTAAGAATCTCACCGGCAAAACAGTTGCCATCGTCGCTATACTCGTCGTTTTCGTTTACGGAATCTTTGGATTGCCGCACGGCCTGAGTGGCAAAGCGCTCAAGCAGGCCGTCGCCCAGCGCATTCACCTTGGGCTCGATCTCCAGGGCGGTACCCACCTTGTGCTGCAGGTCATGGTCAATGAGGCTGTCGGGGCCGTCACAGACAATGACGCAGCCCGCGTCCAGGCCGACTTGCAGAAGGCGAGCCTGACCTTCAGCGGCGTCACCAAGCTGGATTCCGCGCACCCTGAGGTCATCACCATTGCCGGCACCTCGCCGGACAAGGCCAGCGACGTCCGCGGCCTGCTCCAGTCCAGCTACCCCACCTACGATACGTCGTCCGGCGCGGACAACTCCTGGGTGCTGACCATGAAGCATCAGGCCGTGCTTGATATCCAGAAGCACTCGGTCACCCAGTCGATTGAGACCATCCGCGACCGCATCGATCGCCTCGGCGTCAGCGAGCCAATCATCCAGGAATACGGTCTGGGTGAGAACCAGATCCTCATCGAGCTTCCCGGCGTAGACGATCCCGCCCGCGTGAGGGAAGTCATTCAGTCCACCGCCCGGCTTGAGATCCATGCCGTCACTGGCGGCCCCTATCCCACGGAGGCAGACGCGCTCCAGGCCACCGGCGGCGTGATTCCTCCCGACTCCGTGCTGGTTCACGGCAATGGCGGCGGCAGCCAGGGCGGCGATCAGGTCTATGTCCTGAAGCGCATCTCCGAGGTTGCCGGTAACGACTTCCGAGACGCCCAGCCCTCGCAGGATGAAAACGGCCGCCCAGACATCTCCTTCAACCTCACCAGCACCGCTGGCGACCGCTTCTATACCTTCACCAACGCCAACATCGGCAAGATGATGGCCATTGTGCTGGATAATCGCGTCCGCGAGGCTGCAACCATCCAGAGCGGCATCCGCGACTCCGGCCGCATCACTGGCGGCTTCACGCAGGAGCAGGCGCAGAACCTCTCGCTCACCCTGCGTACCGGCGCGCTTCCCGCCTCGCTGCGTACCCTCGAAGAGCGCAGCGTTGGCCCGTCGCTCGGTGCATCGTCCATCAGGCACGGCATCAACGCGGCCATCATCGGCATTCTGGTCGTGATGGTGTTTATGCTGATCTACTATCGCGAAGCCGGCATCAACGCCAATCTCGCCCTTTTCCTGAATCTTGTCATTCTGCTGGGCTTCATGGGTTTCACCGGCTCCACGCTTACGCTGCCCGGCATCGCCGGCGTGATCCTGACCATAGGTATGGGCGTCGATTCCAACGTGCTCATCTTCGAGCGTATTCGCGAGGAGTTGCACGCGGGCAAGAGCGCCGTCGCCGCCGTCGAACAGGGCTTCGGGATGACTGGCGCGCTGGTCACCATCGTCGATACCCACGTGACCACCATCGTCTCGGCAGGCATTCTGTTCCTCTTCGGCACCGGCCCGGTACGCGGCTTTGCCGTTACGCTGAGCTTTGGTCTGCTGGCAAATCTGTTTACCGCCGTCTTTGTATCGCGCGTCATCTTTGATTCGATCCTGGCACGCAAGGAACGCGGCGCTGCGTTGTCGATCTAGTTTGGTTTCACCGCGAAGGGTTTAGCCCTGAGCGCGGATTAAGCAGCGGCCTTCGGGCTGCTGAAAGATTGGCGATAAAGGGGTTTTAGCCCCCGAGTTTCGCCCGAAAGAACTAGGAGTAATCTGTGGAACTGTTTCGTGGCATCGATATCGATTGGTTGGGGAAGAAGTGGTATTTCCTCGCCTTTTCTCTGCTCTTCAGCGTAGCTGGCCTGATCTCCATCTTCTTCTGGCACGGCATCCCCAAGGGTGTTGACTTCAAGGGCGGAACGCTCGTCTATGTCGTCTTTGACCAGACGCCGAACGAGGACCATATCCGTGCCGCAATGGACAAGGCCGGCCTGCATGACGCCACCCTCCAGCGCATCAGCAACGGCCCTCTCAACGCCGCCTCGCGCGAGGAAGTCATCTCTCTGCCGCAGCGCGATACCAGCGAGTCGGCGCTCGACTCCGGCCGCGCCGGCGTTCTGAGCGCGCTGACCGAGGGTTATCACGATTCCGGCTTTGCGATTCAACAGGTTGAGGTGGTCGGCCCCCAGGTTGGCCAGCAGTTGACCCATCAGGCCGAGCTCGCTACCCTCTATTCGCTTCTCGGCATGCTGGTTTACCTCTGGTTCCGTTTTGAGCTGATCTATGGCGTGGCCGCCGTGGTGGCTGTTTTTCATGACACACTGATCACCGTAGGCGCATTCAGCTTGACGAATCAGGAGATCACGCTTACCGTAATCGCAGCGATTCTTACTCTGATCGGCTATTCGATGAACGACACGATTGTCGTCTTCGACCGTATCCGTGAGAATCTCCGCACCATGCGGCGCGAGTCGCTTTCAGTCGTCGTAAACCACAGTATCAATCAGACATTAAGTCGAACAATTTTGACCTCAGGGCTAACCTTTCTGACGGTTTTAAGCCTCTATCTCTTTGGCGGAGAGGTGCTACACGGTTTTTCGTTTGCCCTCGTGGTCGGTATCCTGATCGGAACGTACTCTTCGATCGCAGTAGCCGCTCCCATGTTGGTGGCGTATCAGGATTGGCGGGTCAGCCGGGGTAAGGCTGCATCCCTGCCGGCAGGCAAAAAGGCGCGTACGTAATAAAAAGTTAAGGGAACCGGGAGCAAAACTGCTCACTCCGGTGTCTATAGTTGGCAGCACTCAGAACATGGCAGCAAGCAGAGGTCGCTTATGTTTGAACAGTCCCTCGTAGAATCCGGTGGGTTGATTAAGACGAAGTCCAAGTACTGGACGATTCTTACGTTCTTCCTGGTCAGCAGTGTCTTCGCGATCATGATCCTGATCCCGCTGATCTACCCTGAAGCCCTGCCCAAGACGGCCATGACGGCAATGCTTACTGCCCCGCCGCCGCCTCCTCCTCCTCCCCCACCGCCACCGCCGGCCGTGGCTCACGTGGCGGCAGTCAAGATCGTCTCCATGGACAATAGCTTTCATGCGCCCACAAAGATCCCGCATGAGATTCGCGAAATCACCACAGAAGCAGCCCCCTCAGCCGGCGTAGCTGGTATGAGCGGCATGGGTGGCAGCAGCGGTGGTGTAGCTGGTATGAGCGGCATTATGGGCGCCATCGGTACTGGCCCGGCAATCGCGGTCGTCAAGGCAAAGCCCCAGGGCCCGGTTCGGGTCTCCAGCGGTGTCGCCACTGGTAACCTGATCAACAAGATCCAGCCTGTTTACCCGGCCATCGCCAAGGCGGCGCATGTGCAGGGAACGGTCATCCTTCACGCCATCATCTCCAAGGCTGGTACGATTGAAAACCTTACAGTGGAGAGTGGTCCGCCGATGTTGCGCCAGGCCGCAATCGACGGTGTTCGCCAGTGGCGCTACAAGCCATATCTTCTGAACGGTGAGCCGACGGAAGTCGATACCACCATCACAGTCAACTTCACCACCGGCGGGTAGTTTCCACACCGCTTGTGTATCATCGTCCCTGTGTGCCACGGTTCACAGGGAGTACCAAAGTAAGGTGTTTTGAGATTCTTTGAAACACAATCCGTTCTTCAGCAACAGATTTAGTAATCAGGAGGAAAGATCCAAGTGATTCTCGCTCATCTCGCAAACTTCGCTTCCGCACCCACCGCCATCGGCATGTTCTTTCAGGAGCAGACCGTAGGTTTCGATCCTCTCTCGCTCTGGCACAACATGGGCAACCTTGCCCGCGCTGTCGTTATCTTGCTCTTCGTCATGTCCATCTGGTCGCTGGCTGTGATCATTGATCGCGCACTCTACTTCTCGGCTGCCCGCAAGCAGTCGCGTGAGTTCGCGCCCAAGGTTGCAGGAGCACTGAAGGACGGCAAGCTGGACGAGGCCATCAAGGTCGCCGATCGCAGCAAGAAGTCCCATCTGGCGGAGGTTGTTACCTCTGGCCTGCAGGAGTTCCGCAGCTACGGCTCGGGTGGCAACATCACCGACGAGCAGATCGAATCCTCCAAGCGCGCTCTCGAGCGTTCTGAGGCAATCGTTCATGCCAAGCTGAAGCGCGGTCTCGGTGGCTTGGCCACCATCGGTTCCACCTCCCCCTTCATCGGCCTGTTCGGTACCGTCGTCGGCATCTTGAACGCCTTCCAGCAGATTGCAACCCAGAAGACCGCCGGTATCGGCGCCATCGCGGGTGGTATCTCGGAAGCGCTCGTTACGACCGCCTTCGGCCTCGTCGTCGCCATCCCCGCCGTTATGTGCTTCAACTACTTCACCAACAAGGTTGAATCATTCGACGTCGAGATGGACAACTCCTCGAGCGAACTGCTTGACTACTTCATCAAGCGCAGCCAGGCCGGCCGCTAACAGCGGTCTGCTTCAAAACTGCACTGCACTGGATCACTCCTGCTTTAGCACCCGGATGCCGATAGCGAACGGCATCCGGGCTGCGAAGCCCCCGGCGCAGCGCAAGACGAGTTTCATGCTTCACGCGCGACCATCCTTTGGATGAGCGCAGTTCGATATACGGAGTCAGATTATGTCAATGGCGAAACGCAAGGAAGGCAGCAAGGTCAACTCCAACATCAACGTGACCCCCATGGTGGACGTGATGCTGGTGCTGCTGATCATCTTCATGGTCATCACGCCCATGGTGCAAAATAAGGTGGCCGTTGATCTGCCGAAGGTGACGGCGCCAGAGGTTATGCCCGACGCTGATAAGGAAGACTCGGTCGTGGTTGCAGTCACACGCGACGGTCATACATACCTTGGAGCCGAGCAGATCGCTCTCTCTGATATCGGCCCGAAGATTACCGATAAGCTGGCCAACAAGACGAGCAAACAGGTTTATATGCGTGCTGATGCGCGTGCCCCATACGGCAAGGTGATGGACGCAATTGACGCCATCCGTACCTCCGGCGTAGAGCAGCTTGGGCTGCTGACAGACAAAAAGCAGTAAAGATCTCTTGCAGCAAACGTAATTGGTTTTTGGCGGCAGCAGGATATTTAGTTTTAGTAACTCGGAAGGGCATGGCCCTCCAGGGATTTAGTTACAAGGAGATTGCATCATGGCAATGGGCGGCGGCGGTAATTCAGGTGGCCTCAACTCCGACATCAATGTCACACCGATGATCGACATTCTGCTCGTGCTCCTGATCACCTTCATGGCGATCACGCCGGTTTCGCCCAAGGGCCTGAACGCCCTTGTGCCCCAGCCGCCGAAGAACGCGAGCGCAGCACCGGAAGATACATCGACCATTGTGGTTCAGGTCACAGGCCGCCCCGGTGGCGGTACTCCGGGCTACAAGATCAACGAGACGGACTTTGCCAAGGAAGCAGTGGAGCCGAAGCTGCTGGAGATCTTCTCCACCCGCGCGCAGAAGGTCATGTTCATCAAGGGCGACGCTGCGCTGGACTATTCTGCAATTACCGAGGTAATCGACTTTGGACACCAGGCCGGCGTGGACAACATTGGACTGATTACCCCGAAGATTGAAGCTGGGCAGTAACACCGCTCCGTTTCTGGGTTGCCGGAGCTGTTTGATTCAACGTCAGACGGCACCGGAAGTAAATTTGATTTGCGAAAGATTGGATTGCTGGCATTGGAGTTGAGGTTGGAAGACTGCAAAAGCATTTGTTTCCATTACAGTCTCGCCATGCGGCAATCTTAGGAGACATGAAGCGCATGAAATGGAACGCCCGTATTCCCGTCCTGGCAGTCACAGCCCTTGTTCTGCTCAGTTCAACCGGCTGCAAGCGCCTTCAGTCCCGCGACCAACTGAACAAGGGCGTGCAGGCCTACAAGAGCGCCCAGTATGAAGAGGCGATCAACCACTTCCAGAAGTCGCTCGAACTGGACCCGACCTATCCCCAGGCCCGTCTCTATCTCGCCACTGCCTATGCGCAGCAGGTCGTTCCCAACGTGCTCACGCCAGAGAATCTGAAGCTGGCGCAGCAGGCCCTGGACAACTTCCAGCAGGTGCTGCAGCACGATCCGGATGACATCACTGCGCTCAAGCAGATCGCATCCATCAACTTCAATATCCAGAAGTTCGATGTTGCCAAGGAATATCAGCAGAAGGTCATTGCCAAAGATCCCAACGATGCGGAAGCAAACTACACCATCGGCGTGATCGACTGGACGCAGACCTACAAGGCAGCCATCAACATCCTCGCCGCCGCTGGCTTCAAGGATGACGGCGAAGGCAACGTCAAGAAGGACAAGGCCGTCTGCGCCAAGCTGCAGGCTGCTAATGCCACGCTGACCGACGAAGGCCTGAAGTATCTTCTTCGTGCCGTCGAAATTCGTCCGAACTACGACGATGCCATGTCCTACATCAACCTGACCTACCGCCGCAAAGCCGATCTTGAGTGCGGCAACGATGCAGCCCGTAAGGCTGATCTCGACCAGGCCAAGAGCTGGGTCGACAAGGCAATGGGCGCACGCAAGGCCAACGAAGAGAAGAAGAACAATGCAGCTCCTGCCGGCGTGGAAATGCCTCCAGCGCAGTAGCAGCATCGTAACCTGAAGTCCCGGAAAGGTCTCCCGCGAGGGAGACCTTTTCTGTCTCCAAATCGCTTCGCCCCCGCACTCCTCATTCCCTGGGTTGATCGGATAGAATCGCACCTTGCCCAAGCTCGCTCAATCCGCCGGCCACCCGATCCGCAAAGTGCTCATCGCCAACCGTGGTGAGATCGCGGTGCGCATCATCCGCGCCTGCCGCGAAAAAGGCATTTCCACGGTAGCGGTCTACTCAGATGTCGATCGCGCTGCGCTGCACGTGCTCCATGCAGACGAGGCATACCGTCTCGGCCCCGCACCAGCAAACGAGTCATACCTTCGCGGCGATCTACTCATTGAGATCGCGCAACGCACCGGCGCCGACGCCATTCACCCCGGTTACGGCTTCCTTTCGGAGAATGCAGACTTCGCCGAAGCCTGTGCCGCGGCGAAGATCATCTTCATCGGCCCCCCAGCCTCGGCCATGCGCATGCTCGGCTCCAAGACCAAGGCCCGTCAGGTCGCCGGAGACGCTGGCATGCCCCGCGTTCCCGGCTCCGCCAAAGGGCTCGCCTCGCTCCAGGAGGCATACGCCGTGGCTAGCGAGATCGGCTATCCCGTTATGCTGAAGGCAGCAGCAGGCGGTGGCGGCAAAGGCATTCGCGCCATCGCGTCAGAGGCCGAATTAGCATCTGCCTATGCCACCGCAGGCAGCGAAGCGGAGCGCGCATTCGGCTCCGGCGAAGTCTACCTCGAGAAGCTCATCCAGCAGCCACGTCACATCGAGATGCAGATCATGGCGGACCATCACGGCCACTGCATCTACCTCGGCGAGCGCGAGTGCTCTGTGCAGCGCCGTCATCAGAAGGTGATTGAAGAATCGCCATCGCCTGTCGTCAGCGAAGACCTGCGCCGCCGCATGGGCGAAGCCGCCGTCAAGCTGGCCGTCGCCGCGGGCTATACCAACGCTGGCACCGTCGAATTTCTGGTAGACGCGGCCCAGAATTTCTACTTTCTGGAGATGAATACGCGCCTGCAGGTCGAGCATCCCGTCACCGAGATGGTCACTGGTCTCGATCTTGTCCACATGCAGCTCCTCGTGGCAGAGGGCTGGCCCCTCCCTATCGCTCAGGCTGACGTCCGCCTTCGGGGCCACGCCATCGAGTGCCGCATCTACGCTGAAGATCCCACGAACAACTTCTTCCCCTCGCCCGGCCTCATCACGCGTCTCGTCCAGCCCGCTGGCCCTGGCATCCGCGAAGATTGCGCCATCTACAGCGGCTGGCGCGTCCCGCTCGACTACGACCCCATGCTCTCCAAGCTCATCGCCTTCGCCCCTACGCGCGAGCTGGCGATCGACCGCATGCTGCGCGCGTTGGATGAATACGTCATCGGCGGAATCGCGACCAACATCAGCCTCTTCCGCCAGATTCTTACCGACGAAGAGTTCCGTGCCGCCCGCATCGACACCAGCTTTCTGGATCGTCTGCTGGCAAAGCCGAAGCAACCCGAATCAGAGTCCGCCACCGCGGAGACGACGGGGCTCGCCGCGCTGGCCGCCGCAATATTCGAAGCCACCTCTGCGTTGCAGCCCACAGCGCAGGCTGTTCTGGCATCCAGCGGCGCATGGAAAACCGCTGCCCGGGAAGAGGCACTCCGCGGATGACATTCGATATTCAGATTGCCGGCCGCACCCGCCGCATCATTCTTCCGCCAGAGCTCCTCTCCCGCCTTCAGCCTGGCGCTGCCGCAGCACCCGGCGGCCCGTTGCCATGCACCGTTGACGGAGAGTTGCAGCAGATCGACGCGCAACTGCTGGAACCCGGCGTACTCTCTTTGCTCATCGAGGGCCGCGCCCACCGCTGCATTCTTGATGAAGGCCCCACGGGCCGCGCGGTCTTGCTCGATGGCAAGCGCCTCGCCTATTCGGTAGACGATCCGCGCTCCCTGCGTGCCCGCCGCAGCGCAGGCGTCGACGAGAATGGCCCCGTGCCCATCAAGTCACCCATGCCCGGCCGCGTGGCGCGCGTGCTCGCCGCCGCAGGCGATACGGTGGCCGCGCAGCAGGGCATTCTGGTGATTGAAGCGATGAAGATGCAGAACGAGATGAAGGCGCCAAAGGCCGGTACCGTCGTGCGCATCAGCGTGGCCGAGGGCGATACCGTCACCGCTGGCCAGGTGCTTGCCGTAGTGGAGTAGCCTGCAAGACAAAGGCACTGCCATCATCCAGACTGGCAGTGCCCATGCTTGAAACCATTATTTTGCGCTGGCGTTTAGTGCGTGTCCTTCTTCAGGATCTCTTCCGCCAGGAAGTTCTCCACCCGCGCCTGATCGCGCAGCATCTCGAAGTAAGCATTCTTCAGCAACTGCGAGCGGCCATCGCGCAGCTCCTGGCGAATCGCCGCCTGCACCCGCGGATCGTTCACGTCACGCTGGCCTGCTGGCTCGCGTGAGATCAACTTGAAGATCGCGTAGCCAACCACTTTCCTCGAAGGATCGTAGATCGGCAGAATGTCTGTGATCTCGCTTGCCTTCAGCTTCGACACGCTGCTGAAGACGCTCGGATCGCCGCGAAGCTGCGACTCTGGCACAAAGCCCATGTCGCCGCCGTTACTTGCGGTCTGCGGCTGCTCAGAGAAGTTCATTGCGATCGCGCCAAAGTCCTCGCCGCTCTCCAGCCGGTTATGCAGTGCCTGGATCTTCTTCTTTGCATCCGCGTCGTTGGTTGCCTTGCTGTTCTGCAGATTGCCTGCCTGCTGCGCGGGTATGGACGTCACCACGATCTGCGCCAGGTGGTACTCGGTCTCGATCAGGTTGAACTCTGACTTGTGCGTGTTGTAGTAGCTGGAGATATCCGAATCGGTGACGTTGATCTTGGAGTTGATCTCCTTGTTCAGTACCTTATCGTTGGTCAGGGTGCGGCGCAGATCATGCTTCAGGTCGTCGAGCGACAGGTTCTTCGCCTTCAGCCGCGCGTCAAACTGCTCCTGTGTATAGGGAGCCTTCAGCTCCGCCAGCTTGGCGTCCACTTCCTCGTCGGTCGCCAGCAGATTCAGCTTGGCAGCGCGCTGCTGCATGATCTCGTCGTCGATCATCTGGTGCAGGATGTTCAGGCGCAGACTATCTGCCTGCTCCTGGCTTGGCTGCTGTTGCGCGTCACCCAGCTGGTTGGTGTAGTACTTCTCCAGGTCGGCCTTCATCAGCGTGTGGCCGTTCACGGTTGCCACCACATCGGCACGGTGCGGAGACTTGCAGCCAGACATCAGCGTTACCGCTACGATTGCTGCCACTGCGGCTATTCCTACGGTTGTAAACGTTGCATTGCGCGTGCTTGTGCGCATCTTGGATACCCTCTTCCTGCTACTTCGTGGCTGGCGCGCCTGTGGCGGCCAACGCACGGTCAATTACCTTCCAAATCTCTTCTTCCGGCCGGGCCCCATCCAATTTTTCGCCGTTGATAAACAGCGTTGGCGTTGCTTCCACTCGAAGCGTACGGCCCTCTTCCATGGAGGCCAGAATGGCCGTCGTATCCTGCTTGGCGATACACGCCTTCAACGTGTCCAAGTTTACCTTCTGGCGCGTTCCTTCGTCAGTGGCGGCCTTATCCAGGTTCGTCTCTGCCACGCCCGGCTTCCGCTCCGGACCGGGGATTTCCCCGTCATGCGCATGTACGAAGTCCACAAAATTCCAGTAGCCCGGGCCACTCTGCGCGGCCAGGCAGTTGGCATCCACCGCCGCGTGCATCGCCCACGGATGAATCTCCGTCAGCGGAAAATCCTTATACACAATCCGTAGCTTGCCGGGATACCGCTGCATGGCATCGGGAAAGAGCTGATGGTGCATCTGGGAGCAGAAGGGGCACTGCAGGTCGTCAAACGAGACGATCACCACCGGCGCATCCTCTGGCCCGCGTCCGGGGCGCCCGGAAGTGGGAACCATGTCCCGCGGAGCCTTTGACAGATCGTACTTGTCGAAGCGCGCTAGTGTCTTATTGTCGTCCGAAACCACGAAGAAGACCGGTTGCGAAGTTGTAGTGCCCTGGGTAAATGCGATGGGTACCTGGTGATAACCCGGCAGTTCGCTCGCTATGCGGGGGCCAACGTGAACAACGACGTCAGACGGCAGGTTGAACCGCGTCCGCACGATCGTTTCGATCCGCGCGTTGACCTGGTTTTCGGTCAGGGCGGGCGTGGTCTGAGCCTTGCAGCCGAAGCCGCTTGTGGCCACCAGACAAAATAAAATGCCGCTAAAAGAGCGGTTCCGAAGCGAGATACGCACTCCCCCATTATCGCATGCAAACCGGGATCCTCCCGCGCAGGCGAACCACGGCGGCTGCGTCTAAAAAACCTGTTCTGCCCGCCGCAGGTTGCCTGCCGTGCCCACCCCGGCCAGGGTGAAGTTGAACCGGTAGACATTCTCGTTACGCACCGAACCCAGCTCAAACTTCCTGTACTCCACGTTCAGCCCGCAGCAGTTCCAGTTGTAGCTGGCCTGGATAGCGCCGTACTGCACCTGCCGGGCCAGCAGGTCCAGCCCCGTATTCGCCGCCGCGCTGAATCCGGTCTTGTCCGGGCGTCCATAGCCGATCAGGTAGCGGAACTGGTTGAAATTCGAGACCGGAAGCGTGCCGATCTCCCCCGGAGCATCCAGCCGCGCATGGCTGATACCGCCAAACCAGTTGCCCGCGTGCACATCCAGGTAGAGATTGCTGGAAGCAATGCGCCCAGCCACGGTATCGTAGTCCAGGTCCCACTCCAGGTCGGTATGCTTCGTCGTCCGCAGCCGAATGCGCGAGATCACGGGCGAGATATTGCGCGGTGAGGTCAAAAAGGCCACGCCGGAGAAGTCCAGCGTGGACTCCAGCACATTGCGCAACCCTGTATCCACCGCATGGCCAAAGGTCTCATCGAAGAAATACTTCTGCGAGATGCGCCAGCGGAGCCACTCGCTGGTGCCGCCGCCGCACTCCGTGGCCTCTGGCGCAGGCGTCTCTCCGGCGGCGCAGGCATGCGTCTTCAGTTGCCGCAGAAACAGCCGCTGCGTCAGCCCGTACTCCACCTCATTGGTGTTGCTCACAATGTCGGTCGCGTCAAAGCGCAGCACGTTCTGGAAGTTGTCGATGCCGCCCATGTAGCGGTATTCCACGCTGGGCTCCAGCGTGTGGCGCAGGTCGCGCTTCAGCAGCCGCTCCACCCACGGCGTGGTGAAGTCGCGTTCGATCACCGGAGCCTTCACCTCAACGCCGCCCTCCAGCCCAAGCCGGGTCAGCCCAACCCCAGCCTCCTGTGGCAGACCGTTGGCATCGGGCACGGCCAGCCGGCTCTGTGAATAGGCGGTCTCTCGAAGCCCCACATGCGGCACCACGCTCCACCCCGCGGCGTGCAGCGGATAGCTCAGCTCGGGATGCAGGTCAAAGCGGCTCACCATGCCCTGGGTGCGGAAGGTATCGATCTGGTTCCCGCCGCCCGGGATCAACTGTCCTTCCACCCGCCGCAGCAGGGCCACGGAGCTGTTTGCCTTCCACAGAAAGCCGCTCGCTCCCAGCCGGTGCTCCAGCGCGTCAAACTGCAACTGTGGCACGTGGAAGTTGCGGATCTCGTTGCCGGCGGTCGTGCTCTCAAAACTCTGGTAGCGGTCCGCCATTAGGCTCACCGCCATGCCGTCTTTGCTGTGCGTGGCAAAGAGCATCGATTTCACATCCGACGAGACCGCCTGGTTGAAGTTTTCCGTGAACGCCTGGCGGTAGATGTAGCTGCTCAGGTATTCAATGTCGGCGACCAGGCGCGTATGCTCGCCAAAATCATGCCGCGTGTCCAGCGTTACATCCTCGCCGCCCTGGTTGATCGGCGGTGCTCCCACCTGTCGCAGTCCACGGTCCAGCAGACCCTTGTAGTGCGCGTTGAAGAAGTTATTCCCCAACCCGCGATAGCGGAAGTCCGCGCTCTGCGCCCAGCCGCGCAGCGAATAGTATTGCAGCCCAATGGTGAGGTCCGTACTGCGGTTGATCGCCAGGTATAGCTCTTCGCCAATGATCAGCCCCTTGGTAGACGACTCACCCACCACCGGGATCAGCAGCCCGCTCTGCCGCCCCTGCTCATCCACAGGATGCGTTGCATACGGCAGGTAGAACAGCGGTACACCATGCACGCGGAAGAGCGTATTGCGGCTGCGGGCCTGCCCTGCGTCCACCTCCATCTTGCTGGCAGAGAGCAGCCAGTCAGGATGCGGCAACTGGCACGACGTAATGCTTCCGCCCAGCACCTGGTAGTGTTCCGGCCCATACTTGATCACCTCGCGGCCCGTGAACAAAAAAGAATTCGCTGTCTGCGCCTTGTGCGTACCGGTCCCGCGGATGTTCATCGTACCGGCCACATCGTAGAAGTGTCCGGTCTCCGCCTGCATATTCATCTCGCCGTGGCTGGCGCGAATCTCTTCATGGTCCGCTCCGCCCATCAGCAGCAAACGCCCATCCGCCGTCACCCGCCCCGTGACCGATTCATACGTCACCCGGTCCGCATGCAGCACGTAGTTCCTGTACGTCAGCACCACGTTGCCTTCCACCGTGTAGAGCGTACCCATCTTGGTCTGTTTGTCAGAGAGGATGCTCACCGTGTCGCTCTCCTGCACCGTCTCCACTGGCTCCGCGATCGGGTAGGCCATGCCGATGGACGAAGGCGCGTCCGGCAGATTCTGCACCGCAGCCGATGCAGAGGAACCAGAAGATGCAATGGGTGGTGCCTCAAGAGACAACCTCTGTGCATGCATCTGTGGCTGACACAGCACCATCAGCGTGATACACCAAGAGATGTAGGCATGAGTCTTTGCATCAAGCAGCGATTTTGGCAGCAAGAGCGTCAGGAAGTTGATCCCCTGTCGTTTGCGATCTTCGCGTCTTTTCAACCGGCACAGAAATCCGGTCGGCGTATTGGCCCTGCCTTGCTTCACTCTCTGAGGCTAAACGATTTTTCAAAAGAGCGAGACCGTAATTGAGTACACAGCCAGCAGCGCAGCTTACATTTGAACCCGCGAACGCACTCCCCAGCGCAGCGGAAGCGCACTCTGCTGCCTCCTCCGCGCTGAAAGAGCAAGCCGCCAGCCGCCTGGCCGCACACCGCGCCCGCCACGCCGCCCCTGCTCCCGCTCCCAAACAAGTACAGACCAACGCCGTCCCCGCAAAGGGAAAATCCGCCGCTGTAGCCGCCGCCGTAGCCGCCCGCTACGCCCGCGCCCAGAGCTATCGTGACTTCCTCGCCGAAGAAGCAGAAGAGGCCCTCCGCCGCGCCGAAGCCGCCGCCGAGATCGCCACCCGCAACGCCGAAGCCATCGCCGCCGAACGCCAGCAGCTCCTCGCCGAGCTGGAGCAGTGGAACGCCCCCGCCCCCGAACTCGAACTCGTCGCCCCCGCGCAATCCACAGCCGCGCCTGTTGAAATCGCGGAAAACGCGGAGCCCATCGCCCCGCCATTCCAGCTTGAAGCCGTCCTTCCCGCCGAGCTGGAGACTGTGCAAGCCCAGGCCTCTGCCTACACCTACAACACCGCCCCGCAGATCGAGGAGCAGGACTTCGCCGCCGAAGCAGCCGACTTCCTGGCCTACTCCGAGCGCATCCCTCCCACGCCGATCCCCGCGAACCTGATCGAGTTTCCCCGCGTCCTCGTCGCCACGCGCAAAGCCCGCCCCCGCCTCGCCGAAGGCCCCCTCCGCGAAGAGGCAGACGAAGCCGCCGCCCAGCTCCGCATCTTTGAGGTTGAGTCCGTCTCGCCGGAGCCGGCGCCCAGCACCGCCCTGCCCGAGTGGTCTTCCATCCGGCTTGACGCCGCCGTCCGCCACGACGCGCACGAGCACCCAGACACCCCCGCGCCCGCCTACACCATCCCCATCCAGACCGCGGAGATCGCCCCCCGCGTCCACGCCTTCGCCGCGGACTCAGCCCTTGTCGGCGCAGCCACCTTGGCCTTCGCCGCCATCGTCGGCTACATGGCGCAGCGCAGCGGCCTCCTGCCAGACAAGAAGCTCGCCGCCATCGCTCTGGTCGCCGTCTTCTTCCTGCTCAAGCTCATCTACCAGATGCTCTTCTTCACCCTGAACGAGTCCACCCCCGGCATGCGCATGGCCCGCATCGGCGTCTGCACCTTCAACGACGACAACCCCACCCGCTCCGAACTCCGCCGCCGCGTCGGCGCCACCCTCCTCGCCTCCTGCCCCATGGGCCTCGGCCTCATCTGGGCATGGTTTGACGTAGACCGCCTCGGCTGGCACGACCGCATGACCCGCACCTACCCCCGCAGCTACTAAGCGGTCATTGAACCGAAGTAGACCAATTCCACCACTGTCATCTTGATTCCACAACCGTCATCCTGAGCGCAGCGAAGGATCTCAGTATTTTGTCGGATGCGGGAGAATGGCCGCGCGGCCCATGCATTCCCAACCACAAGCCGAAGGCGGGTGCCCCATTCATCATGCAGCTTCATCTTTTGAGTTGTCATTCTGAGCGTAGCGAAGAATCTCAAAGGCTCATCGCGCCACAAATGCGGGTGCCCCAGGTCTCGCTTCTGAGACCTGGGAATTCGCGCCTCGCGCGAACGCTCCCGCTTATCTTCCCCGTAATCCCCACTCCCTAAACCGCCGTCATTCCGACCGAGGCATCGCGGCACCTTGCGATGCGTAGCGGAGGAACCTGCATGTACAGCCGCCCGCGCAACCCATACCCTCGCAATCTCCCGCTGCACTCATTTGTTTGTTATTCCTCTTCTCGCGATGAAACTGCGGCAATGATGGGCCATTCTCACGTGGAGGTAGCTGTCGAAAGGAGGTACCCGCCCGACGTGAGTGATACACGGAGATAAGCGTTGCAACAGCTCTCCCGGAGTAGAATTTCAGCAAATGACAACTGCTTCAATACCGCCATTTTCGGCAAGAAATCGTCGCGAGCACAACTGGATAGAAGAAGATTTTCCAGCCTCAGCGCGTATCGGCCTTCTTCATTTGTTATGCGATGCGATCGATAGAAACTATCTTTCAAGCTGGGCGGTCGTCGCAAAAGAACTCAGAAGAATTGCCAGGGTTAATCCTCAAAACTACAACCTCACTTCAGTCGACAGCATAACGCAGGCTCGGGTTGATGCCAGAAACCACTTGAATCAGCTCAACTGGGAACGAGTCTATGATTTTTGTGAACGCCTCTATAGTTATCTTGCCGAGGCGGCAGTCTTTTGGCGAGATGGTGATGAAGTTTCGCTAACGAGGGCGCAAGTACAGTCGTTTTTCGCTGAAGAGATTCAGCGTCTGTTTGATGAGGAGAATATTGGGTATGAGTTTAGAGATGGCTTGGTGCAGAGACGGGGCAAACGCCACACGATAAGCCAAGTAACCAAAGCGGAAAAGGTTTTGGCGGACCAGAAATTAGACTTCGCCCGAAAACACTTTTCAAAGGCTCTTCGCCATTTTCGTGATCGGAAGAAACCTGACTTTGAAAATGCAGTAAAAGAAGCTGTGTGTGCGGTGGAAGCAGCTGCTAAGGAGCTTTTTCCAGATGCGAAGGCTGCGACTCTCGGGGAATTCGTCAACTGGGCGACCAACAACAAGCGTTTATTGTTGTCGAAGACGATTGGGCAAACATTCAGTGGTTTATATGGATTTCGCAGCAGTGGTGAAGGAATATCACACGGTGCTACGTTAGGCGGAGCTGTAACGGCCGAGCTCTCTGAGTACGTCCTCGGAGTGGCTGCGTCTCAGATAATCTTGCTGGACGATCTTGCTAAAGATATTGAAGAGCCACCATTCTAAACTCCGTTTGGGTCGCCTCTACTTCCCCACCTGCAACGCCGTCACCCCCGCCCCAATCACCGCCACCTCAGCCATCTCCGCGTCCGCCGCAATCACCTCCAGCGAATAGCTCTGTAGCGGACTCATCTTCACCATCTGGTGTACATAGTCCTTCAGCATCGGCAGATCCACAAACCGCACATTCATTCCCGTCAGGTAGACCTTCCCCGGCCCCGCCATGTGGAAGGTCGTCGCCGTCGCTGCGGCCAGCGCCTTGTGCCACAGCTTCTTAAACTCCAGACACCGCGGATCGCCCTCCTTCGCTGCCTCAAACACCTCTTCCGGCTCCATATCCAGAAAGCGCAGCCGCATCGCGCGCTGTCCCATCACGCCCTCCAGATGTCCGCGCCCACCGCACCCGCAGTAGTTTTCCTTGTCCTCCAGCGTCACCACGGTGTGCCCACCCTCCCACACACCCTCGGTCATGGGATAGCGCCCGTAGCCAATACCCGTGCCCAGCGTCCACACGCGGATGAGCCGGTCCAGCTGTCCTCGCGTCGCCGCCAGCCCGGACGCCACCGCGTCCGCGTCGTTCATTACCACCACCTGCGCGTTTAGCCCCTCGGCCCTCAGCGCATTCGCCAGCAACTCCTGAATGCGTGTGCCCTTCAACTGCGGCAGGTTCGGCGCCTCTTCCACCACGCCATTGCGGATGAACCCCGGCAGCGCCACGCCAACCGCGGCAATCGCCGTGCTGCCCGCCGCTGCCGCCAATATCTCTTCGCAGAGATGCCTGACCAGCCCCTCGGTCGGCAACTCCACCAGCGCATCGTCTTCCGGATCTTCCGGAAAATAACGCAGCGGCCCTGCCAGCTTGTTGTCCGCGATCAGCCCAGCCACCATGCGGCCAGACAGGGTTACGCCAATCGTCTGCGTACCGGAAGTATTGTTATCTGTTCCCATGTTGCCTCACTGCCACTCTCGCAATGTGATGCACTTCAGCCTGGAAAAATTACTCAAACTTCGAAAGCCGATTCAGCCCATTGAACGCCGCCGTCTTGTAGCACTCCGCCAGCGTCGGATAATTGAATACCGTATCGATGAAGTAGTTCAGCTTTCCGCCCAGCATCATCACCGCCTGCCCAATGTGCAGCAGTTCGCTCGCACTCTCGCCAATGATGTGTACGCCCAGGATCGCGTACGTCTCGCGATGGAAGATCAGCTTCAGCCGCCCCGTCGTATCCCCGGGAATCTGCCCGCGCGCAAGCTCGCGATAGTACGCCACGCCCACCTCGTACGGCACGTCCTCCTCCGTAAGCTGCTCCTCGGTCTTGCCGATGAACGATATCTCCGGAATCGTGTAGATGCCATACGGATAGAAGCTCGGGTTAGAGATGATGCTCGTATCGCCAAAAGCCCGCGCCGCCGCCACCCGTCCCTGCTCCATCGATACAGACGCCAGCGACGGAAATCCGATTACATCGCCCACCGCAAAAATATGCGGCACCTTCGTGCGGAAATCCTTATCCACCGGGATGCGTCCGCGCGCATCCGCCTCAATGCCCGTGTTCTCCAGATGCAGCTCATCCACATTGCCCTGGCGGCCAACGGCATAGAGCAGGGCATCGCCGGAGACACGCTTCTTGCTCTCCAGGTTCGCCACCACCGTCCCATCCGGCAGCTCTTCCACGCTCTCCACTTCCTCGTTCAGCCGCATGGTCACACGCGAATCGCGCAGGTGGTAGCTCAACGCCTCCACAATCTCCTGGTCGGCAAACTCCAGCAGCTTCGGTCGCCGCTCAATCAGCGTCACCCGCACACCCAGCGCGGAGAACATGCACGTATACTCCACGCCGATCACGCCGCCGCCCACCACGATCATCGTCTTCGGCAGCGTATCCAGCTCCATGATCATGTCCGAATTGATAATGCTGTGCCCGTTCAGCGGCACCTTCGGCGAAGTCGCAGGCTTGGTGCCCGTCGCGATCAGAATGTTCCTGCCCTCATACACATTGGCGCCGCGGGAGTTGGTCACGCGAATGTGGTTGGCGTCGTCAAAACTCGCCACGCCCACCAGCATGTCAATGTTGTTGCGCGAGAGCTGCGCCTCGGTCACGTCGATCTCCGTCTTGATCACGTGCTGCACGCGGAAGGCAAGGTCCGCCATGGTGATGCGTTCTTTCACCCGGTAGTTCATGCCATAGATGGATTTGTAGTTGTAGCCGGAGAGATGCAGCACGGCTTCGCGCATCGTTTTGGAAGGGATAGTCCCGGTGTTGATGGAGGTGCCGCCCACCACTTCGCGCATCTCCACCAGCGCGACAGACTTGCCCATCTTGGCGGCAAAGATAGCCGCGCGTTGTCCGGCCGGGCCGGAACCGAGAACGATAAGGTCGTAAACAGCAACAGCGTTCATGCAGGTGTCTACCGAATCCTGTGCGTTGATGGGGAAGAGGAAGAACGGCAACCAGAGTTAGCCGCAGAAGCATTGCGCTGCCTAAAAATTACCACAGCCCCTCCCCCAATCCTCCAATCTTGTCACTCCCCCGCGCAAAAGCTAAACCGAGTCATTCTGAGCGGAGCGTAGCGCAGCCGAAGAATCCAGACGACCTCTGCGTCACCCATGCATCTTCAAGCTTCCGCTGCACCGATTTGTTTGTCATTCCGAAGCGAAGCGCGCGGAATCTGCTTTTCGCCAATTGCGCCATCTAAACTATCCTCATGCTCCGTTACGCCATCACCGACCGCTCCACCCTCGCCGCGACCGAGACCGAGCGCCGCCAGTCCCTGCTCGCGCAGGCCGCCCGGTGGGCCATACAGGGTGTCGCGTACATTCAGATGCGCGAAAAGGATCTCCCGTCAGCCGACCTCGAATACCTGGCCCGCGCCCTCTCCGGCGTCATCCGCTCCACCGGCACCAACACCCGCCTGCTCATCAACTCCAACGCGGAGGTCGCCCTCGCTGCCGGAGCAGAAGGCGTCCACCTCACCTCCGCGCCAGACGCCCTCACCCCCGCCGAAGTCCGCGCCCTCTTCGCCCACGCAGGCCGTCCAGAACCCACCATCAGCATCTCCTGCCACACCCTGGAAGACGTCAACCGTGCCCGCGAACAGCAGGCCGATCTGATCCTCTTCGGCCCTGTCTTCGGCAAGACCGTCGCCGGCGAGCTCGTCGTCCCCCCCCTCGGCCTCGAAGCCCTCCACGCCGCCTGCCTCGCCGCCGGAGACATCCCCGTCCTCGCCCTCGGCGGCGTCACCCCCGCCAATACGCCGGATTGCCTCGCCGCCGGAGCCGCCGGTGCAGCCGGAATCCGTCTGTATTCGTCTAATGGTTGACGTGCCCCCCGGCACTCCTTACGCTAAGAAGAGAAAACCATGCTCATTACCCCCCTCCAGCTTCAGGACGAACCCCTTAAGATCGACACCAGCTTCGCGCCGGGTGACATCGACTACGGCGAAATCGTCCACCAGACCGGCAAACTCCCCGTCAAAGGCGAGGCCGACCTCATCACCGAGCACCGCGGCCCCAAGGAGGTCGTCCACGATATCCGCCTCCGCGCCGGGTATGTGGGCAACTTTGAGCTGCTCTGCGCCCGCTGCGTAGAACCCGTCATCCAGCCTCTGAATCAGCAGTTTGACCTCATCTTCCGCCCTGCCGCGGCAGATGCCGTCACCGGCGAGCACTCTATTACCCCCGATGACACCGAAATCGGGTATTATGAACAGAGCGGTTTGCTGCTGGAAGATGTGATTCGGGAACAGGTGCTTTTGTCCCTCCCTGATCGCGTTCTATGCCGGCCAGACTGCAAAGGACTTTGCCCGCGCTGCGGCCAGAATCTGAACCAGGAGGCTTGCTCCTGCGAAGCTGCTCCTGCGGACATCCGCTGGAATGCGCTCGCGGACCTGGCCGACCGGATTAAAAAGTAAAGCTGAACCTCATTTTGCACCGGCCGCCCGTTTGTGGTGGTATCTGGTGATTGCGAATGAGCTCAGATTTGAGAGGAAACTGCAATGCCTAACCCGAAACGGCGCCACTCCAAACAGCGCACCGCCAAGCGCCGCTCCCACGACTTCCTGACCCCCACCGGTACCTCTGAGTGCCCCAACTGCCATGAGCGCAAGCTGCCCCATCGTGCCTGCGCCAAGTGCGGCACCTACAAGGGCCGCGAAGTCATTGCAGTCAAAGAAGCAGAGTAAGCTTCTTTACCGGTCGCTCCATGATCCCAGGTACGGGCACCAAACATAGATCCGTCCGCTCGCGTCTGGCCCAGCTTGGCCAGCAGCAGTCGGCCCCGGTTTATCTTCCAGTAGACAGTCCTGAGCGCATCACCATCGTTCTTGATGCGATGGGCTCAGACAAGTCACCCGATCCAGAGATCGCGGGCGCTATCCTTGCCTGCAAACTCCTCCCCGTCCGCGTTCTTCTCGTCGGACCGGAGGACGTTGTGCGTCCGGCCCTCGCCGCCAGGCTCAATGGCGAAGATCTTCCCATTCAGGTCGTCCACGCCAGCGAGTGGATCAGCATGGACGACAAGGCCGCCCGTTCCGTCCGCACCAAGCGCGACTCCTCCATGCGCGTCGGCCTCAAGCTCGTGCGCGAGAAGAAGGCCGCCGGTTTCATCACCGCCGGCAACACCGGCGCCGCTATGGCCACGGCCAAGATGGTCCTCGGCGCGCTCAACGGCGTCGACCGCCCCGCCCTCGGTACCGTTCTGCCCACCATTACCGGCCAGCCCTGCTTCTTGCTCGATGTCGGCGCCAACGTAGACTGCACGCCCGAAAACCTGCAGCAGTTTGCCGTCATGGGCCACATGTACGCCCGCAACATCCTCAAGATCGCGAAACCCCGCGTCGGCCTCCTCTCCATCGGCGAAGAAGAGACCAAGGGCAATGCGCTCACCCACCAGACCTTCCCCCTGCTGCAAGACATCGGCCTGAACTTCATCGGCAACGTCGA